>DATJMG010000218.1:0-52593 GCA_035508835.1 Puia sp. | reverse complement strand
AGGCGGGGAGATGTCAGAGGATGTTCAGGCGGGCCTCCAGGTCTTCCTTGTGGCCTTTCCCGATGGGAATCTGATTCCCGAGAATATAAATAGTATTCCCGCGGATGTCGTCGATCTTACTGAGATTAACGATATAGGAGCGATGGACTTTCAGGAAGGTTTGGCCGATCAGCTTTTCTTCCATATTCTTCAGGGTGCTATAGGTCATGTAATTTTTCGAAGGTGTGACAAATTTAACATAGTCACGCATGCTTTCGAGGAACAGGATATCGTCTTTCCTGACCTTGGTCAGCTTATCCTCCGCTTTTATGAAGAGAAATTCCGTGTCGGTCTGGGCCGGGGCGGCTGTTTGCTGAGCAGGTGAAGTCTCGGAGTGCTGTTGTTGAAGTTTGCCGATCGCTTCGATGAAACGTTTGTAGGTAAAGGGTTTTTTCAGATAATCGTTCACATGGTATTGGAAAGCGTTGAAAGCGTATTCGGTTTTGGAAGTAGTCAGGATGATCATAGGAGAGTAGGTTAGGCGGTCGAGCAGTTCGAAGCCGTTGGCGCCGGGCATTTCAACATCCAGGAAGAGAAGGTCCACCTTTTCCCGGTCGAGGTATTCGAGGGCGTCCATGACATTAAGGAAATGCCCTTTGACTTCGACGAGGTCACTCTTTTCGCAGAATTTGCGGAGGAAATCCGCAGCGATCTGGATGTCTTCTACTATGATGCACGAAAGTTTCATTTGAAATCCTTAATCCTTATCTTCATTGAAGAGCCTAAGCCTGGCGTATTCCTTTTCAATGACGTGTTGAGCCCGTTCTTTTCTTTGAATGAGAAGGATATAGTCCACTCGTAATTCTTCCGGACTATTAACGGAACATTTGTTCTCGAATTGTTGACAGAGCTCCTGAAGATCCGTAAATCCGACATATCCGAATAATGTTTTGCAAGTATGGATGCTTGTTCCCAGGATGGGAAGATTCCTGTTATGGTAAGCGGTTTCAACCCGTTCCCAGTACACCGGGAGATCTTTCAGGAAATCTTCAAAGACGGCTTCTGCGTATTTAGTATCGCCCTCAAAGAGTTCTTCGAGGAAGGAGGAGTTAAGGTTTTCGTCGAAGACGAACGGGGGTCGGATTTTCTGCATATCTGCAATTTTTTTGTTCGCTATGCGTTAAGTACTTACGTAATATTTTCTATCGGTTGCACTCCTTTCAAAGGGGGTTTGACCTTATCCAGACGGGAAAAGCTGCCAATTTATTGTTCAAAAATCCATATTGTCATGAAAAATTTTAGACCCTTAACTCTACTGATCATTACTATCGGGGTGATCGCCGTTTCATCTCCTGCGGTGCAGGCACAGGTTGGCAACTGCACTCTGATGCAAGTCAGCAATGCGGCAGCCGCTACTCATGCCGGCAATATGAGCTATTGGTTTGGCTTGATGGAATTGCCGTTCCTTTTTATTGCGGTGCTGTTTGCTTTTCTGACGGCTTATGCTATGAAGGGTGGCAAGTTCGGAAAGGGGATGACCTTTATGGCCCGGGGTTTCATGTTCATGGCGGGTTTCTACTCCATCTATAAGGCCAGCAAAGGGGCGTAGCCCGGTCCCAGCAAATGCTCAAGAACTTCCTGAAAGGAATGGGCAGGTCTTCGACTCTAGCCAGGGCTGAAGATCAATCTGCGTTATATCAATCGTTGTTCGAGTTCCTGATCGGCTGTATTTCGGCGCCCGCCAATGCGCAGCAGTTGATCCAGTTGGGATACAAGGCAGCGAAGAAAGACTCGGAGGAAGTATTCCATGCCTACCTGTTATTCGAAAAATACCTGACTTCCTTCGAACTGGCGGAAAAGCTCACGCGAAGGCCTTTACGGGAGGGCATCCGCCAACGTTTTCCCGCCTTACTGAACGAAGGCTCCATTTTCAATATCTTATTCGTCAGCGAGACGGAGCAAAAGAATACGCTGGCGATCCAATTCCTGCAAACCTTTCTGGATGCGGTCAAGGACAGGTTCGGACGGGCGGGGGATGGATATTTTGAGAAGAAGATACGTGACCTGATGGTATTGGAAGAGCAAATAAGCGATCCGGAGACCTTTCGGAAGCTGCAATTCCTGAGTTTCGACGCTTTCCAGTTCGTCAGCAGCAATTATGGGGAGACGCTGGCGGGGAAGATCTTTGAGAAGACCTATGAAACGTTTTCCGCCCGTTATAAGGAGCTCGAGACGTTCCCGCACATGCTGACATTGATCCCTAAAGAAATTGTCGACCGGGAGCATTTGGGGATCTTTTCGCAGGCGCAGATCGAGCAGATCTTTTTGGAGAAGCTGGCTGAATCCGAGCAGCTGAATATAGCGCTCGATCAGAAGATCAGGGAGAATGAAGTCACGCAAAAATTATTGCGGAAGAACGAGCTGATGCTTGGCAGCGTGATTTCGTCGGCGCTCGATGCAATTGTCATTACCAACCAGGACGGGCAGATCATCCACTGGAACAAGGCGGCCACGGAGATCTTCGGTTATACGGAAGATGAGGTAAAGGGGCGGACACTGATGGAGACCATCATTCCTCCTGCCGCCCGCCGGCCGGACGGGACGGGGTTCGAACTGTTCCTCGATCCGGACGATTTTCATATCCTCAACCAGCGGCTCGAGCTGACGGGTATCCGGAAGAGCGGCATTGAGTTCCCCATGGAACTCGCGGTTACGGCCATCCATAACGAGCAGGAATTCTATTACAATGGCTTTATCCGGGATATCTCCAGCCGCAAGCAAAGGGAGCAGGAATTGGTCCAGATGAAAGAAAAGGCCGAGCAGGCGGCCAAGGCGAAATCGCAGTTCCTCAGTGTCATGAGTCATGAGCTCAGGACGCCGTTGAATGCGGTTATCGGGATTACCCATCTGTTGCTGCAGAATCAACCGCGGGAGGATCAGCAGGAAGATCTGCGCACCCTGCAATTCTCAGGTGAGAGCCTTTTGCATATCATCAATGATATCCTCGATTTTACCAAGCTGGATTCCGGCAAGATCGAATTGTCGGCCATCGACTTCGATCTTCGGGAGTTGGCTCAGAGCCTGTATCAGTCGTTCAGCTACAAAGCCAGGGAAAAGGGGATTGTCTTCGACGTCGAATTCGATCAGCGGATACCCTTCTGTGTGAAGGGGGATAATTTCCGGATATCGCAGGTGTTGAACAACCTGATCAGCAATGCGATCAAGTTCACACAGGAGGGCTCGGTCAAGCTCAAGGTAGAGATGACGGAGGATAATGGATCATCGTTCGCCGCGCGGTTCTCCGTGATGGATACGGGCATCGGTATCCCACTGGACAAACAGGAGAAGATCTTTGAGCAGTTTACGCAGGCGGACAGTGATACTACCCGGCTGTATGGCGGTACCGGCCTGGGGCTGTCGATTTCGATCAGGCTGGTCGAACTGATGGGCAGCACCATCCTGGTCGACAGTACGCCCGGAAAAGGGTCGATCTTCCATTTCAGTGTCGCGCTGCAACGTGGTACTGCCGGCGAGACGATTGTTACAGCCCCGGTTCCCAAGGTCGTCTCCAAAACAAACGAGCAATTTAAAAACAAGCGGATCCTGTTAGCGGAGGACAACTTATTTAATGCCAATATAGCCCGGCGCTTTATTACAGGCTGGGGGGGTGAGATCGACCTGGTTGTGGATGGCCGGCAGGCGCTGGAGTTCGTGGCGCGGAAGAAATACGACCTGATCCTCATGGACGTCCAGATGCCCATTCTGGATGGATTTTCATGTACCCGAAAGATCCGCAAGCATTTTAAAGATCTCCCTATTATTGCGGTAACGGCCTCGCCAAAGAATGAGATCATCAGCGAGATCATTTCCTGCGGCATGAATGATTTTGTGAGCAAGCCATTCAAGCCTAATGAGTTACGCGCCAAGATCCTCGAATACCTGTAGGGGGTTACGATTTCCTATCTTCGGTTCATGAAGCAGAAATCCATCGAAGAGATCAGGTCGTTCAACCGCTTGGTCAGCCGGGTCGTTTCTGTAACCGACAGGCGGGTGGTCGCGGAGAAGATGACCGGGATCCGGCAGATCATCACTCAAAATGAAATATTGCCATGAATTTGAATGATATAACGATCAGGACAGACCTGCGGCCGGGTGATCTGGGCTATGTCATTTACCGGCATGGCCTTCTGTATGGCCGGGAATACGGGTATGGGCTTTCATTCGAGGTCTATGTCGGGGAGGGAATTGCAGAATTCTACCGCAATTATGATCCGGAGGCAGACCGGGTGTGGATCTGCGAGCACGGGGATGTTATGGTCGGGTTTCTGCTGTTGATGCACCGGGAGGAGGGCGTGGCGCAACTCCGCTACTTCTATATCGAGCCGGGATACAGGGGGATCGGGTTAGGCAAGAGATTGATGGCGCTCTATATGGAATTTCTGATCAGCAGGGGTTATCGGAGGTCGTATTTGTGGACGACCCATGAGTTGGGGGCTGCTGCCGCGCTATATACTCGCCATGGGTTCCGGCTGACGGCGGAGAAAGGATCAGGAGCCTTTGGGAAGCAATTGCGGGAGCAGCGGTACGATTGGGTTAGCGTTTCCCCAATTCGATGACCTGGCAATCCTTCATATCGGGCCCGTCGATCGTGAACCGGATGAGGGTGCGGACCTGGTGCCATCCTTGCCGGCCTGCTGCGCCGGGGTTCATATGAAGGCATTTCAATTTGTCGTCATACATGATCTTCAGCACATGGGAGTGACCGCAGATGAAAAGCCGGGGCGGATCTTGCTGCAGTTCCCGGATCATTGTCGGTTTGTAGCGGGGCGGGTAGCCGCCGATGTGGGTCATCAGCACGCGAACCCCTTCGGATTGCCAGCGGATCTTTTCCGGATAATCGCTGCGGATGTCCTGGTCGTCGATGTTGCCGTATACGCCGCGCAGCGGGCGGAAGTCAGCCAACCTGCGGGCGAGATCCGCGGTACCGAAATCGCCGGCATGCCAGATCTCGTCACAATGCGCGAAGTGATGGAAAATGGCGTCATCGAGGAAACTATGTGTATCGGACAGGAGACCTATTCGGAGCATAGGAATGATTTAGCCGTTAGTTGATGCGGGAAAGAGCGGCAAGTCGACGTCAAGGGCCAGCGGGTAGGAGCCAAGGGATGGCGACGGCAGGATAACAGATAGAAGGTCAAGAAAAAGCAGAGCAATCGAACAGATCGGGCAGGCACCTGGAAAAAATATTTTAGCCTAAAGGTAATAGTAATAAAGGCATAACTTTATACTATGCCTCATTATTATTCGCTCGGGACGGTTCCTCATAAACGTCATACACAATTCCGCCGGGAAGACGGGTCCCTTTATTCGGAGCAACTTTTTTCCACGGAGGGTTTTTCCAATGATTATTCGCTGTTGTATCATTGTCATCCGCCAACGGAGATCATCGAAACAGAGGAGCCTTATGATGTTCAGCCGCGGGTGGCGGAGGAGCGGATGTTGAAACACCGGAGTTTCGAGGGTTTCCGGATACCGCCGGCGGCAGACTATCTGAAAAGCCGGAAGCCGGTCCTGGTCAACAGCGACTGCCATATGGTGCTGGCGGCGCCGGAGCGGAGTATGGAAGGTTACTTTTACAAAAATGCAGATGCGGATGAACTGATCTTTATTCATTCCGGAAAGGGGGTCCTGGGCACGATGTATGGCGATTTGTCCTTTGGTTACGGGGATTATCTTGTCGTGCCGCGGGGGACGATCTATCAAATCCGTTTTGACGATTCAAACAACCGGCTGTTCATTGTTGAATCCTTCAGTCCGATCCGGTATCCGAAGAAGTACTTAAGTCCGTATGGGCAGCTTCTGGAGCATTCGCCCTATTGTGAACGGGATATTCGCGGACCGCAGTCGCTGACTACCCGCGATGAGAAGGGGGATTTTCCGATCCTGACGAAGAAGAAGGGGAGGATCTACGGGATCCATTATGGTCATCATCCTTTCGATGTGATAGGTTGGGATGGGTGTTGTTATCCATTTGCTTTCAGCATCCATGATTTTGAGCCGATCACCGGCCGGGTGCATCAACCGCCGCCGGTCCATCAGACCTTCGAGGGACGGAACTTCGTCGTGTGTTCGTTTTGTCCGCGGCTGTTCGACTATCATCCCCTGGCGATACCGGCTCCTTATAATCATAGCAACATTGACAGCGATGAAGTCCTTTATTATGTCGACGGGGATTTCATGAGCCGGAAGAATGTGACGAAGGGGATGATCACGCTACATCCGGGGGGCATCCCGCACGGGCCGCATCCCGGAGCTGTTCAGCGGAGTATCGGCGCGAAGGAAACGAAGGAACTGGCGGTGATGGTCGACACCTTCCATCCGTTGATGCTGACGGTGGATGCGCTGGAGATCGAGAACGAGGGATATACCATGAGTTGGGCGGAGTAGGGTTATAATCTTATTAAAAACGATCTGCCGATGAGGTTCCAACATTTTTCGATCATTCTTTTTTTGGCGGCGGTGTCCTGTACTTCCAAAGAGCGGGTTGACCTGGTTGTGGTGAATGGGAGGATCTACACAGTAGACAGCGCTTTCGCGACGGCGGAGGGGATGGCCGTAAAGGATGGAAAGATACTTGCTGTGGGTTCGGATGCGGAAATACAGGGTCATTATACGGCTGGGGAGACGGTAGACCTGGGAGGCAAGGCCGTGTACCCCGGGTTTATCGATGCGCACGGGCATTTCGTAGCATATGGAAATTCGCTGTTCACAGATTCTTTGTATGGCAGCACCAGCTTTGAGGAAGTGGTGGGCCGGGTGAAGAAATTTTCCGCTGCCCATCCGGGTCTGCGCTGGATTATCGGCCGGGGCTGGGATCAAAATAAATTCCCGGACCAAAAATTCCCGGACAATACCTTATTGAATCAGGCATTTCCGGGAACGCCGGTGGTGTTGTCGCGAGTGGACGGGCATGCGATGATCGTCAATGCGAAGGCGCTGGAGTTGGCGGGCGTGCATCCTGGTGAGACGTTGGAGGGGGGCGTAATCGAGACGAAGAATGGAAAGCTGACGGGCATCCTGGTCGACAATGCCCAGGAACTTGTCTATAAAATCATTCCGGAGGCGACGGCAGCTGAATTCCGGGAGCAGGTGGATTCAGCGCAGCGACGGTGCTTTGCGCAGGGGTTGACGACGGTGACGGAACCGGGGCTTGGTCGCAGGGCCATCGAGGGGCTCGATTCCCTGCAAAAAGCAGGGATATTGAAAATGCGGCTCTATGTGATGGTCCGGGACGATAGGGAAGACCTGGATTATTACCTGCCGCGCGGTCCCTACAAGACGGACCTGTTGTATGTCAAGGGGGTCAAGACTTATGCGGACGGGGCTCTGGGCAGCCGGGGTGCGTGCCTGCTGCAGCCTTACACGGACAGGCCGGGATGGTCGGGATTCCTCCTGCATCCGCGCGCGCATTATGACTCGCTGGCTGCCAGGCTCATCGGGACGGACTGGCAGCTTTGTACGCATGCGATAGGGGATTCCGGTAATCGGATGATCCTTTCCGTCTATGGTAAATATTTACATGGGAAGAATGACAAGAGGTGGCGGGTGGAGCACGCGCAGGTGATCAATGATGCCGATTTCGATCTATTTGGAAAATATTCGATCATCCCATCGGTTCAGCCGACGCATGCGACGAGCGATATGTATTGGGCGGGTGAGCGATTGGGGCCGGTTCGGATGAAGGGGGCGTATGCTTATAAGCGGCTATTGGGCGAGAATGGATGGATACCGCTGGGGACGGATTTCCCGGTGGAGGATATCAGTCCGTTCAAGACTTTCCTGGCGGCGGTTTTCCGGGTGGATGCCAAGGGGTATCCGGCGGGGGGATTTCAGCCGGAGGATGCGTTGAAGCGGGAGGAGGCCATCCGGGGGATGACCATCTGGGCGGCCCGGGCGGATTGTCTGGAGAAGGAGATCGGGAGCCTGGAGCCGGGGAAGGAGGCGGATTTTGTGGTGCTGGACAGGGATTTGATGAAGGTGGGGGCGGCCGGGGTATTGCAGACGCGGGTGGTGGCGACGTATTCGGGCGGGAGGAGGGTTTTCGGCCCATAGGTTTTACCTGGCGGCCGGCGGCGAGGGGGATGGGCACATGGCAGGAACGGAGGATTGGAATTCGGCCGAAAATCCCGTAAATTGGGAAAAACAAAAAACGATTCCATATGATCCATTTTCATGAACTAAGGATGGGTGACCTTGTGCTGGTCGAGTATAACGGCCAGCGGGTCGAGGGAGAGGTGATCGGGCTGAATGGCGATGAAAAGCAGGTCGATGTGCAGACGACCGCCCAGGACTTCTGGTATAGTCCCAATGATCTCGATGGTATTGCGGTGGATGAAGGGCAATTGCTGCAGTTCGGGTTTGAGCGGCAGAACATGCCGGATGGCAAGATCAAGTACCTAAAGGGGCCGTTCCGCATTCTATTGTCCCGAGATGGGAATTTTTCCGATTTTGAGATGTGGTATCGGGAAGACCGGCGGCATATTAATCGGGAGCTGGCGGTGCATGAGCTTCAAAACTATTATCACCAGATGACGAAGGTGGATTTGGCCAGGCCATCGGATGTTCAGGCGCATTAGGACAGGGGCTTGGGATAGGGGGCCGGGGGGCCGGGATAAAAAAATCGATTATTTTAGTAAAAAATCTAATTTGTCGGTCGATTTTTCGTTGTTCCGGCAGGATTGGACCTTGTCCGGTCCAAAACCGGGCGCGGGCCGAGTTATTTTTTGATGTAATTCAATTAATTCCTATCTTTGCGCTCCCAAAAACTGTATGGCGAAACAAGCACTCATCAAACAAGATGGCATCATTCTGGAAGCCTTGTCCAATGCGATGTTCAAGGTAAAGTTGGAAAATGGACATGAAATTCTGGCCACCATCTCTGGGAAAATGAGGATGAATTATATAAGGATCTTGCCCGGGGATAAGGTGGGAGTGGAAATGAGCCCTTATGATTTGACGAGAGGAAGGATCATATTCAGGTATAAATAAATTTATTATGAAAGTTCGTGCGTCCATTAAAAAGCGTAGTGCTGATTGTAAGATTGTGAGGCGGAAGGGCAAGCTTTATGTTATCAACAAGAAGAACCCCCGCTTCAAGCAGCGGCAAGGATAGTCGTGACGGGAATTGCGGCTGGTAAAAATTGAAAAAAGAAAAATAAGAATATGGCTCGTATTGCCGGTGTAGACTTACCAAAAAATAAAAGAGGAGAGATCGGACTGACCTATATCTATGGTATCGGTCGTTCTACTGCTCAGTACATTCTCACATCTGCTGGTATTGACTTCGACAAGAAGGTAAACCAGTGGAATGACGAAGAGCTGAATGCCATCCGGAACATCATTACCAATGAGTTCAAGGTAGAGGGTGCGTTGCGTTCGGAAGTTCAGATGAATATCAAGCGGTTGCTGGATATTGCCTGTTATCGGGGGCTTCGGCACCGGAAGGGGTTACCGGTCCGTGGGCAGCGCACGCGTACCAACAGCCGTACGCGGAAAGGCAAGCGGAAGACGGTTGCCGGCAAGAAGAAAGTAGCCAAGAAATAAAATTCGATCGTAAGCCGGCAGCCGGGATGGCGGCCGGTTTATTTTGAGATATGCACCGTTCGCAGGATCAACGTCAGATGCCGGGTGCAGGCGGAGGGTTGATCCGATCCCGGTAACACGGGAGATTTTTTAAACAAGGCGGCCTTCGGGAAGCCGAATCAAAGACTACCTCATTTAAAGCGTATGGCAAAAGCTCAGGCAAGCAGCGCAAAGACGGCTGCGAAGAAAAGGATCGTCAAGGTGGACATATATGGGGATGCTCATATCACCGCCAGCTTCAACAACATTATTATCAGCCTCACCAACAAGAATGGCCAGGTCATTTCCTGGAGCAGCGCGGGCAAGATGGGATTCAAGGGTTCCAAGAAGAACACGCCCTATGCGGCTCAGATGGCCTCTTCGGATGCTGCCAAGGCGGCGCTCGATGCGGGGCTGAAGAAAGTGGATGTATATGTGAAAGGGCCTGGTTCGGGGAGGGAAAGCGCCATCCGGGCGTTGGCCAACAACGGTATCGAAGTGGTCATGATCAAGGATGTGACGCCGCTGCCGCATAATGGCTGCCGGCCGCCGAAGAAGCGCAGGGTCTAACAGGAAGAGCATAATTATAGAAGAGCATAACAATAATCGATAAAGCCGGATAAGCTTCAATTTTTAGATTTTTAGATAAGCTTATTTCGGGAACTTAAAAATCTAAGAAATACGTTTATGGCACGTTACACAGGTCCCAAGACCAGAATTTCCCGCATTTTTGGCGAGCCCATTCTAGGGAATGGCAAGTATTTAACGAAGACCAGCAATCCTCCGGGTCAGCATGGCGGCACCAAGAAGCGCAAGGCTCCCGGGGAGTATGCGCTGCAGCTGAAGGAAAAGCAAAAGGCAAAGTACACCTATGGGGTGTTGGAGCGTCAGTTCCGCAAGACCTTTGACGAGGCCAACCGTCGGAAGGGTGTTACGGGTGAGACACTGATCAAGCTTCTGGAAAGCCGGCTGGACAACACCGTTTACCGGCTGGGTATTGCCCCTTCGCGTCCTGCGGCGCGTCAGCTGGTGGCGCACAAGCATATTACGGTGAACGGGGAAGTCTGCAACGTTCCTTCTTTCCAGCTGCGGCCGGGAGACGTCATCAGCCTGAAGGAGACATCGCGCGGCAATACCGCTCTGACCAGTCAGATGCGCGGGAAAAATGCGAAGTTCAACTGGCTGGATTGGTCGGAAGCCGAGTTCAAGGGGACGTTTATCACTTACCCTGAGCGGGAAAGCGTGCCGGAGAACATTAAGGAGCAGTTGATTGTTGAGTTGTATTCCAAGTAATGACGGAATAAATTCCTGTTCGGGGGCGGGCAGGGTGTGATCGTTTAAAAAAAGCTAAATCGTAAATTTAAATATGGCCATTTTAAATTTCCAGAAACCAGACAAGATCATCCTTCAAAAAGCGACGGATTTTGAAGCCCAATTCGAGTTCCGTCCTTTGGAGCCGGGTTATGGTGTCACCATCGGAAACGCATTACGCAGAGTACTGCTGAGCTCGCTGGAAGGGTATGCGATCATTGGGGTGAAGATCGAGGGAGCAGATCATGAATTTGCTACGTTGAAGGGGGTTACCGAGGACGTGGTGGAAATCATCCTTAACCTGAAGCAGGTTCGTTTCAAGAAAAAGGTTGAACATGAAGTGGCTCAGGAGAAGATAACGTTGAGCCTGAAGAACAGGACGGAATTCACGGCCGGTACGTTGGGTGAAGCCACCCCCAGCTTTGAGGTCATGAACCCGGGGCTGCTGATCTGTACGCTGGATTCTTCTGCCAAACTGGATATCGAGATCACGATCGGAAAGGGTCGCGGCTATGTTCCTGCGGAAGACAACAAGCCTAAGGACGCTCCATTTGGCTACATTCCGACCGATGCGATCTTTACACCGATCAAGAATGTCAAATATTCCATCGAGAATACGCGTGTGGAGCAGCGCACGGACTTTGAGAAGCTGATCATGGAGGTCTCGACGGACGGTACCATCCATCCGGAAGAGGCTGTCAAGCAGGCTTCCCGCATCCTGATCCAGCATTTGATGATCATAACGGATGAGAACATCACTTTTGATAATAAGGAAGAGAAGAAGGAAGACCTTGTTGACGAGCAGACGCTGCAGCTCCGCAAGATCCTGAAGACCCCGCTGGAGGACCTCGATCTTTCGGTACGTGCCTTCAACTGTCTGAAGGCTGCCAAGATCAACAGTCTTAGCGAACTGGTGACCTATGAGCAGGAGGATCTGATGAAGTTCCGCAACTTCGGCCAGAAGTCGCTGGCTGAGATCGAGCAGGTGCTGGGCGAAAGGGGTTTGCACTTCGGGATGGACCTCGGCAAGCTCAAGGTGGATGATGAGTAAGTAATGGGATTTTTTAATATAGCCTTACAATTCCTGACACGGTGTAAGGTTTAAATTCAACAGTCATGCGTCACGGAGACAAGATCAACAATTTGGGCCGGACTGCCGCTCACCGCAGTGCGTTGCTGAGCAATCTGGCCAGCCAACTGATCGCGCATAAGCGGATCGTTACCACGCTGGCGAAGGCAAAGGCCCTGCGGACCTATGTGGAGCCGCTGATCACCAAAGCAAAGGATAACACGACCCATCAGCGTCGGGTGGTATTTAGCTATCTGCAGGATAAAGAAGCTGTTACCGAGCTGTTCTCTACAGTTGCCGGGAAGGTTGCCGGCCGGCCCGGCGGGTATACCCGGATCATCAAGCTGGGTACGCGGGTAGGGGATAATGCCGAAACGGCGCTGATCGAACTGGTGGACTTCAACGAAATCTACGGCAAGGGTAAAGGGGAAGCCAGGGAGACGACAGGCAAGCGGACCCGCCGGGCCGGTAGCCGGAAGAAGGCTGGTGCGGCTGAAGGGACTGAAGCTGCGCCGGCGAAGGGAGCCGCCAAGGGTGCAAAGGGTGTTCCTGCCAGGAATGAGAAGGCGGGAGAGAAAGGCGAAGAATAGTCGAAGCGGCGGTTCCAGCTGCCCATTGAAATATGTGAGGCCGGGCTTGATAAGAAGTCCGGCCTTATTTGTGTGATAATTTGTAATTTCGCAAAATTTTTCGTCCTATATGTCTCCAGTTACTTCTCTCACTCCTGCGATCCTGTTACTTGAAGATGGTACCGTTCATTATGGCAAGGCCTTTGGCAAGCGAGGCACGACTTCCGGGGAGATCTGTTTCAATACCGGAATGACAGGTTACCAGGAAGTATTCACCGATCCCAGCTATTATGGCCAGGTCCTGATCATGAACTCGGTACATATCGGCAATTATGGGGTAAAGGATAGTGATGTAGAATCGGCGGGGGTAAAGATCCGGGGGCTGATCGGCCGGAACCTGGAGGAGCAATTCTCGCGGCTGATGGCGAAGGGTAGCCTGGATGAGTACATGCGGGTGAGCAATATCGTCTGTATCGAGGAGGTGGATACACGGTCGCTGGTTACGCATGTCCGGGTAAAAGGAGCGATGAATTGTGTGATCTCGTCCGAGATCAGCGATCTGGATGAATTGAATTCGGTGTTGAAAGCCACTCCTTCCATGGACGGGCTGGAGCTGGCCTCCGCGGTGAGCACCGAAAAAGAATATGAGCTTGGAGATCCGGCGTCGTCCATCCGGATTGCGGTACTGGATTTCGGCGTTAAGCAGCATATTTTGCAGTGCATGGTCGAAAGAGGGGCTTATGTCAAGGTATTTCCGGCTAAAACGTCCCTGTCGCGGCTTCAGGAATTTCGACCAAGCGGGTATTTCCTTTCCAATGGTCCGGGAGATCCCGCGCCAATGGACTATGCCATTCCTACGGTCAGGGAGATCCTGAAGGAGAAGAAACCTTTGTTCGGGATCTGCCTGGGACACCAGCTGCTTGCCCTGGCGAACGATATTCCCACCTTCAAAATGCATCACGGGCATCGCGGGCTCAACCATCCGGTGAAGAACCTGGTTACGGGGCGTTGCGAGATCACCACACAAAATCATGGGTTCGGGGTGGACCCGAAGGCGGTTAGGAATGCATCCCATGTAGAGGTCACGCACGTCAATCTGAACGATGAGTCGATCGAAGGCATCCGGCTGAGGGACCGGCCGGCTTTTTCGGTGCAGTATCATCCGGAAGCGACGCCAGGGCCGCATGACAGCCGGTATTTGTTCGATGATTTTATCCAATTGATCAAAAACAACCCCTAAGATCCCATGCGTATCGCCATCGTCAACGGTCCGAATCTGAACCTGCTGGGGACCAGGGAGCCTGAAGTATATGGCAGTCAGACCTTCGAGCAGTATTATGAAGAGTTGCAGGTGAGATATCCTGCTGTGACGTTCAGTTATTTTCAGAGTAATATAGAGGGTGAGCTGATCGATGAGCTCCAACGGGTCGGATTTTCGTCGGACGGCATTCTTCTGAACCCTGGTGGTTACACGCATACCTCGGTGGCCATGGGGGATGCGATCGCCGCGATCAAAGCACCGGTCATCGAGGTGCATATCAGCAATATACATGCGCGGGAAGAGTTTCGACGATTAAGCCATGTTTCCGCCAAGGCAAAAGGGACTATTGCGGGGTTGGGGCTGAAGGGGTATGAGTTGGGGGTGCAGTATTTTGTGATTCGGTAACGGGGGACTTCAGAGAAAGACCTGCATCATGAGGGTGAACCCCGTGTCCTTTCGCGGGTCATCGTCTTTCCGGATAATATTCAGCCCGGCCCTTGTCCAGAGCTTGAACACTTCTCCTTTTTTGTGCGTGACGACCTCATGCTCTACCACGGGGAACATGGCGCCCCGGGCGATCCAGCCCATATCACCGCCTGCTTCCGCATCCCGGCCGACGGCGTAGGCTTTTGCCATATCTTCGAAAGTAGCTGATCCGTCCTTTAGTTTTCTGAGGATAACATTGCCGAGGGAGTCGGCGATCCGGTAGCTGAAGAATGAGGTATCGATAAATATCTGGCTGATGTGATAGAATTCGTTTGGTGCTTTGCTCAGGATCTGAACCAGGTACCGGCCGCCCTTCGGGCCGTAGGGGCCATAGACCTTCCCGATCGTTCCGTGATACGCCAGGCTATCGGGCAGGCCGCCGAAGTGAAGGGTCTGGGTCACGGTGACGGTGTCGAGCTTAAAACGTTTATGGAGCTCTTGTTTGGCACAGAGCACCGGATTGGGGGACTTTTCCAGTTCTTCTTTTATCCGGCGGATCGTCGGTTGCTGGGCCGCCGCTGTGATCCCGCAGAGGAGAGACAAGAGGGCCCCAAAGTATATTTTCATGTCAATCAATTGAATACACAAATATAAGCTACTCAATAAATTGGAATGATTTTCGTTACCTTTATCGAGATGCGCAAGATCGTCCTTTTTTTGCTTTGTGCGCTGCTGATCGGCCTGAGCGGTTATTCGCAGCGGCTGCAGGGTTATACAATCGGCCCCCGGGGGGATACTTTGAACGGCGTGGATCAGAAGGGGCAAAAGCAGGGCAAGTGGGTGAATCATTTCGATGAGGTGCGTGGAGAGCCCGGATATGAGGAGGAGGGCATTTATAAGGACAACCGAAAGGAAGGGGAATGGCGGCTATTTAGCCTGGAAGGTGATCTGATCGGGGTAGAGTACTACAAGTGGGGAAATAAATCGGGCGTTTGCCAATATTACGGGATCAATGGAACCTTGTTGCGGGAAGAGAGCTGGATTGCGCTTAATCCGAATAAGGTCTATGACACGCTGGTGGTCGAGGACGTCGATCAGCCGGACAAATATAAAACAGTAGTCGTTAAAAATGAAGGGGTTGCGATAAAAGATGGGGTCTGGAAATTCTATGACCCCATGACCGGCACTTTAGCCAGGTCAGAGACCTGGGACTTGGGAAAATTGCAGAAATCACAGTTCGGCCAACGGGCATTGCCCGATTCCACTCAGGCGGTGGCCAAACCGAAAGAAGTGCTTGATTTTGAGAAGAAGGCAGCCAAGCATAAGATAAAATATCAGGATGGGAGCGTTCATTGATGTAAATTGGCGAATGCGAATCTCCCATCAATGCCCCGGAACCCTGGGGGCGCTTTTATTCTTCCTCTCGTTTTCTCTCCGAGCTCATTCACAGGCGTCATCCGCTCCATTGGCGCAGAAGATCAAGGTATATATTGTAGGCACCTTCCATTTTGATGGTTCGGCCTGGGATGTATACAAGACGACCAGGGAAGACATGAGTACGCCGGAGAATCAGCGTCAGCTTGATGACCTGGTCAGGCGGCTGGCGAAGGCTGCTCCCGACAAGGTTTTCGTCGAATGGACCGCCGACAGGCAGGGTTACGTGGACACAACCTACAGTCTTTACCGGCAAAACGAGTTCGAACTGGGAAATAGCGAAGTATACCAGGTTGGCTACCGGTTGGGAAAGCTGCTGCAGCATCCGCGGATCTACTGTGCGGATGCCGGCGGGGATTTCGACTATGATTCCCTGCTAGCCTATGCTGTGGAGCATCATCAGGCCGATATCCTTGCGGACCTTAATCATCCGAGGGATAGTATTGCGCGACTGATCTCTGCACGGATCGGGGCGATCTGTTCCTATTATCAATCGCCATCCGGTCACACGCTGACGGACGTTATCATTTCCAACAATACTCCGGAGGTTATCGCTTCCGGAGCGGACCTTTACAACCTCGTTTATGCACGGGTAGGTGAAGGACAGGATTATCCAGGGGCCGATCTGGCCAGTGACTTTTATAAGCGGAACATGCGCATTTATACCAATATCCTTCGGCAGATCGATGTTGCCCATGATAAGGCGATCCTGATCTATATCGGTTCGGGGCATGTCTCCTTCCTGAAGGAAATCTTTTCTTCCAGCCTGTTGTTCGAAGTAGAGGATATTATTCCTTTACTGAAGGAGGGGTAGATGGACGCCGGGTCAGAATGCCTTTTTATCCTTGCCCGTCATTTGCATGGGGTTGTTGGACTGGGGGATGGCCCGGGGCCCCAGTTGCCTGGCCTTGAAAATTTCAAATTTGCTTTCTGTTTTGACTACCGGCCAGCTGTTGTTGCTTTCGTCGATGTCGGCCGTCTCGCGGTTGGGGTCGAGCCTGATGCTGGCGACTTCTTTATCCTTGGCGAACACCTTGTTGATATGGTTCTCGTTATGACGCCAGATCTGGGCGGGGATGCGTTCAATTTCCTTCGTACCGTCGGTATAGGTCCATTCGATGATGATCGGCATGACGAGGCCGCCCTTATTGCTGAATGACAGTTCGTAGAATTGTTTGGACTTGATCTTTTCCCGGGTAGAGTCGTCCATCGGCTCGTCGGCAACCGTGCTGCGGGCCAGGTTGGCGTTCGGGTTGCGGCCCATGACAACCCCTTCGATATGTTCCGGATATTTGGTCGTGTCATAGGGGATCATGCCACGAGTGTATTTCCAGTAAAAATCATGAAGGGAGGTATCGGCGTCGGTGGGGAAGTGGATGCTCGTATCTTCCCGGTTACGTTCCTTCGAGATATCCGTGGGGAATTTGCCATCGGGCATGGGTTTGTCGATGCTGGCCATGATGGTCGTGTCCCTCCTTCGGGGGCTGGTCTCAAAATCGGGAACCAGGTGTTTGACGCTGTCGAGGGAGATATCACAGGGTTCAATGCCATAGAACCAGCCGCGCCAGAACCAGTCCAGGTTCTCCGCACTGGCATCATTCATGGTCCGGAAAAAATCTGCGGGTGTAGGATGCTTGAACGCCCAGCGGCGGGCATATTCCTTGAACGCATAGGCAAAACGCGCCCGGCCCATAATGGTTTCGCGGAGGATATTCAGGCCGGTTGCGGGTTTCGTATAGGCGTTCGGGCCGAATTGGACGATATTTTCGGAATTGGTCATGATCGGTTCCAGCTGGTCTTTCGGCAGCTTCATATAATCTACGATCGCCCAGGCCGGACCTTTGCCGCGAACGGGGAAATGGTTGTCCCAGCGTTCTTCAGTCAGGTATTCCACAAAGGAGTTGAGGCCTTCGTCCATCCATGTCCACTGGCGTTCGTCGCTATTGATGATCATCGGGAAGAAATTGTGGCCTACCTCGTGGATGACGACCCCCAGCATTCCATATTTCGTCGCCTCACTATAGCTGCCATCCTTTTCAGTGCGGCCGTAGTTGAAGCAGATCATCGGATATTCCATCCCGTTGGAAGCTTCCACGCTTTGCGCGACGGGATAAGGGTAGGGGATGGTGAAATGGGAATAGGTCTTGATGGTATGAGCCACGACCTTGGTTGAGAAGCGGCGGTAGAGGTTGTAGGCTTCTTTGCCATAGTAGCTCATGCACATCACCTTTTTGCCTTCTACGTAAGCAGGCATAGCGTCCATGACGAATTTGCGGGAGGAGCCCCATGCGAAGTCACGGACGTTGTCGGCTTTGAAGATCCAGGTCTTTTTGGCTTTGTTCTTTTTTATTTCCGACGCTTTGGCCTCGGCGAGCGTGACGATCTCTACCGGTTCCTTTGCCGTCTGCGCCTGTTGCCAGCGGGCGTATTGGGCGGGGGTCAGTACCTGCTGGTAGTTCTGACACTGGCCCGTGGCGCCGACGATATGATCCGCGGGCACGGTCATCTTTACATTGAAGTTCCCGAATGTCAATGCGAATTCGCCGCGGCCGGTGAACTGGTTGTTCTGCCAGCCCTGGAAATCGCTGTATACGCAGAGGCGTGGATACCATTGGGTCATGGTGAACAGGTAATTGCCGTCTTCCGGGAAGTATTCATACCCGCCCCGGCCGCCGACGGTCTTGCGATCGGTGATCCTGTAATTCCAGTCGATCTTGAACATGAATTTCTGGCCAGGTTTCAGGGGTGTCGGCAGTTCCACGCGCATCATGGTCTTGTTGATGGTATAGTGGAGGGGTTTTCCCAGGATGTCGGTCATTTTGAGGATATGGTCGCCGTAGTCATTGGGCTCCGATTCATCTTCGATGCGGCGGAGCATCTGGTCGCTGACCACATGGGGAAGGGAGCTCCCGTCCTGGTAGTTCGCATTATATTTGGAACTGTGCTGATTCTCGTCCAGCTGCATCCAGAGATAGGTCAGCTCGTTAGGTGAGTTGTTGAAATAGGTGATGGTCTCCGCGCCGGTGAGCAGCAGTTTATCTTCATCCAGGTTACAGGTGATATTGTAGTCGCAGCGTTGCTGCCAGTATTTGGGGCCTGGTGCGCCGCTGGCGGTTCGGTATTCGTTCGGGCTCGGGAGGATGGTCCCCAGCGCTTCGAACTTGTTGCCGTGATTTGATGTCGGGTTATTTTGAATATCCTGGGCCCGGCCTGAAAGGATACCCGCTACGCAGCAGGTGATGGTGATTAGCAAAAATTTACTCATGTGTTAGTTTTATGTAATATATTGAAAGAATTAAAGCCGGGCCAGCGGTCAACAGCCATTTTCACGGAGAAGATCAGCACGAGGGTGGAGATTCCCCAGACCCACCAAATCCTTTTCAGCCGGATCAACTGTACGAAAATAAAGGAAATTGCCAGAATGATCGCTACTACCAGTAATTGGGCGGCTTCGATGCCGAGATTGAAGGCGAACAGGTGGAGCAGTAGCCCGTCGCGGCCCTCGAGGCTAAGGAAGGTGCTGGCGAAGGCCAGGCCGTGAATGAGACCGAAGAAAAGTGCGAAGAAATAGATCAGGGGCAGGCGGGAAGGGTGTTCGACCCGGCCGGCCCGCTGGAAAAGGTTATTGCAGGCCGTGGCCACTATGGTCAGGGGGATCAGGAATTCGATCAGCCGGGTATTGACGTGGACGAGGTGGAGGGCGCTTAGGGCCAGGGTAGCGGAGTGGCCGATGGTAAATGCGGTGACCAGAACGACTACTTTTCTCCAGTCTTTGATGAGATAACGAAGGCAAAGGGCTGCTACGAACAGGATATGGTCCATGGCTTCCCACGTGAGAATATGTTCCGTTCCCAATCCGAAGTAGAGCTTGAATTCGTTCATATTAGCCAGAAATTGAATTGCGACCCGCGGGTTTTGTAAAATTATTCAGACTTTTGTAGTACAAAAATTTACTTGTTAAATGGGTGTATCTCTATTTAAGTGGTTGGCGGGGCCGATCTTATGCGTATTAATGGCGGGGGAAAGCGGCCCGCTGGCGGCGCCGCACCCGTTGTATATCAGCGTTACGGAGATCAATCACAACCCCAAGGACAAAATATTGGAGATCAGCTGCAGAGTGTTTACCAACGACTTCGAGGCGGTGCTGGAGAAGATGTCCGGCGCCAAAGTAGATCTGTCCGCTGTGAAGGACAAGGCGGCTTCGGACAAACTGATCGCGGCATATGTGGAACGCCATCTGCGGTTAAAAGTCGACGGTAAACCGGCAGAACTGCATTATGTCGGCAGTGAGAATGAGGAGGATGGAACCTGGAGCTATTTCCAGGTCAACGATGTGCCCACGGTAAAACGAATCGATGTCGTCAACGATCTGTTGTATGAAGGCTTCAGCCAGCAGATCAATATCATGCATGTGACGGTAGGGGGGCAGCGGCAAAGCACGAGGCTGGACTGCCCCGCGGCCGATGCGAGTTTTCAATTCTAGCCGGCGTTTTGGCCGGCCGACGTTTTGGCCGGCCGACGCCTTCTCTAGCCGGCATCTTCGGCGGCCAGTTCTGCTTTGAGTTCAGGTGAAAGGGTCACGAGGACCTTATCGATGCGGGCAGCATCCATATCGACGATCTCGAAGGTAAGGCCGCGCCATTCCAGCTTCTCACCGGCAGCCGGGATATGTTCCAGCTGGTTCAGGATAAAGCCGGCCAGGGTATCGAATTCGTGATCGCCTTCGTTCATCCACTCGGTTTTATGGAAGTGGGACAGAAAATCATAGAAGGGCAGCTGGGCATCGACGAGGTAGCTGCCGTCTTCCTTTTCCCGGATCTCATAGTCGGTGACGTCGGCCTGGGTTATTTCACCGACGATCGCCTCGAGAATGTCGTTGAGGGTAATCAGCCCGAGCAGGCTGCCGTACTCATCGACGATAAAGCAGCAATGGATCTTGGATTGCTTGAACTTCTCCAGCACCATATAGGCGGTGTTGTTCTCGGGGACGAACAAGGCGGCGGTCATGATATCCTTGAACAGCACATTGTCCGGTGTTACGTACAGGTCTTTGATGGTGACCATTCCTTTGATATTGTCAATCTCGCCGTCGCAGATCGGATAAACGGAATGGGGCTCACGGATGATCTTTTCCTTGATAGTCTCTTCGTTCTCGTTGAGATCGAACCAGATGATATCGCTCCGGTGGGTCATCAGCGAAGTGATATTCCGGTCGCCCAGATGGAAGACCCGCTCGATGATCTCCTGTTCCGCTTCTTCGATGGCTCCCTGTTCGGTGCCTTCGTTGATGATCGCTTTTATTTCATCTTCCGTAACGGCGCTGTCCTGGGAAGGGGCGATCGGGAATAGTTTAAAATAGAGGTTGCTGACGTTGTTGAGCAGCCAAACGAGCGGATAGGCGATACGCGAGAGGATCCTCACGGGTCGGGCAACCAGGCGGGCGATTTGTTCCGCCCGGAGCAGGCCGATCCGTTTGGGGATGAGTTCGCCGCCGATTATGGATGCCAGGGTAACGAAGACGAGGATCAAAGCGGTGGAAATATCGGCGGAGTAGTGTCGGAGGTAGGGTATTTTGTCGAGGTACGGCTGGAGGTTGGGGCTGAACTTTTCGCCGGAGTAGAAGCCGATCAGGATGCTGATCAGGGTGATAAAGATCTGGGCGGTGGAAAGGAAGGTCTCCGGGTGTTCCGCGAGCGTCAGGGCCGAACGGGCTTTCTCATCACCGTCGCTTGCCAATGTCTCCAGCCGGCTTTTGCGGGCCGACACCAGGGAAATCTCCGCCATGACACAAAGGCCGTTCAGGAAGATCAGAATGAGCAGGATGATCAGCTCAAGCATGGGATGGCGTATTGGGTTGTGAATGGAGCTTACCTACCTGGAGCCGGAAGACGAGGCTGACGAGCCAGCCGATCAGCGAGCCCAGGATACCGCCGCAGATGATGTCCAGCGGGTAGTGGACGCCTACGTATACCTGAGCGTAGGAAATGACGAACGCCCACAGCAGGATGAGCGCCCACCAGCGGCTGACCGGCCGAAGTGTCCGGTAGATAAAGACAGCCATCGCGAAATGATTGCAGGCGTGGGAAGAGGTAAAGCTGGAGCCAACGGGGCAATAATTGGCCAGGAAACGGATCGAGTCGGCCCAGAGGGGATTACCGCAGGGTCGAAGGCGGTAGACGTGGCCCTTCACCAGGTGGCTGCTGATGAGATCACTGATGATAGCGGTCATGGTCAGGTAGAGGGACCATAACCAACCTTTTTTATCAAAGTTCATCGTTACGAAGACCAGTAAGAACAAGTAGAAAGGAACCCAGAATTCCGCTTCCCGTACGAAGGGGAGGACGTTATCCAATACAGGAGAAATCCATCTCTGGTTGATATGGGAAAAGAGCCAGTAGTCTCCCTGCAAGATTTTGTGTAAGAAACCCGGATGAGCACCGGTATCGAGTAAAATCATGGTTTCAATATAATTGATCTGATTTTATGCCCTTTTAACGGGCTGGAAGCCCGTTGGCAGACTTTAAATGCCGGCCGGATAGCCGGTGTGTGCAAAAAACAATCCGGACATCTTAAACAGATCGGAGACAAATTTACCAAATATACCAAAAACGCTGCGTTTGGGTTTGGCAATCGGCATTATTTTTTTGTTGATCATGAGCTTGTTACGGTTGGCGCTTCTTTACCAAGCCGGGCCGGGATCTATTTAATACGGCACGCAATCAGGGAAAGGAAATGTCGTTTATATACGATCCGGATCATGCGTATATCGGTGTAGTGAGGGATGGGTATTTATCCGGTCGTTCACGGGGGTAAATACTATTGTTTGGGCCGGCTGAGGCCGGTATATTTGTTATAGAAAGATTGCGCCGGGGCAGGGTCCTGCGCTTGAAGATATCTGGTTAAACCCTATTCTATTGCATTGGCCGTTTCCGAGGTGGAGACGGCCATTTTATTTGGAGGTGCCGGGTATTTTATTTGGGGCGCCGGGTATTTTATTTGGAGGTGCCTGGCTTGTTATTTATAGGCGGGAGGAGGCGGGAAAACCTTACTTTTGTAATCATTCACAGATAGCTAAAACACGATCACAGACATTTAAAACACGATCTTGTGGCATTGATAAAGAGTATCTCGGGGATCAGGGGGACGATAGGAGGAAAGCCGGGGGAAAATCTTTCTCCGTTGGACATTGTAAAGTTCACGGCTGCTTATGGAAGTAGGGTCCTGCAAATGAATAATGGGAAGAAAATCGTTGTGGGAAGGGATGGCCGGATCAGTGGAGAATTAGTGAATGCATTGGTAGTCAGTACGTTGAGAGGGCTGGGCTTGGATGTGATCGATCTGGGGCTTTCCACCACACCGACGGTTGAGCTTGCGGTGGCGGGTGAAAAGGCGGCCGGCGGGGTCATTCTGACGGCCAGTCACAATCCCCAGGAGTGGAATGCACTCAAGTTGTTGAATGCGGCCGGTGAATTTGTCAGCGCCCAGGAAGGGGCTGCTATCCTTGAAAAAGTGCAGAAGGAGGAATTCGTTTTTGCAGGGGTTGACCGGTTGGGAGATTATCGGATGTCAAATGAATGGTTGCAGCGGCATGTCGATGCAGTGGTCAACTATCCGTTGGTAGATGTTGCGGCGATCGGCGAGCGAAAGCTCAAGGTCGTGGTGGATGTGATCAATTCAACCGGGGCCATTTTCATTCCGCCGTTGCTCCGGGCATTGGGGGTCGGAGAGGTCCTGTTGCTGAATGAAGAAGTGAATGGCCGGTTTGCGCATAATCCTGAGCCGTTACCGGAGAACCTGGCAGGGCTGAGTGCGTTGGTGAAGAAGTCGAGGGCCGATCTGGGGATTGCGGTTGATCCTGATGTCGACAGGCTGTGTTTCGTTTGTGAGGATGGCAGTATGTTTGGAGAAGAGTATACGCTGGTGGCGGTGGCCGATTTTGTACTGAGTCGCCGGCCCGGGAATACGGTCAGCAATATGAGCAGCACCAAGGCGCTCAAGGAGATTACGATGGCGCATGGAGGCCGCTATTTCCCTTCTGCGGTTGGCGAGGTCAATGTCGTCGGCGCCATGAAGGCAGTGGATGCGGTGATCGGGGGAGAGGGGAACGGCGGCATCATTGTTCCGGACTTACACTACGGCCGGGATGCGCTGATAGGTATCGGACTTTTCCTAAGCGCTCTGGCGCATCATAAAGGAGGAGTAAAGTCATTGCGAAAAAAATACCCGGACTACTTTATTTCCAAGAACAAGATCGAGCTACGGCAGGGGATCGATGTTCCTGCTGTGCTGGAAAAGATCAAAAAGAAGTACCGGAACCATCCGGTGAATACCGATGACGGGCTCAAGATAGAGTTCGACAATGATTGGGTGCATCTTCGTTCGTCCAATACCGAACCAATCATTCGAATCTATGCCGAAAGTAATTTCGAGACGACGGCGAACAATATTGCGCTTCGATTGATGCAGGATATCAAGGAGGCGATTGCGCCGTGAATGAAGCGATTGCGCCGTGATGAAGCGATTCCGCTGTGATGAAGCGATTGAGCCGTGAATGAAGCGATTGCGCCGTAAGAAGGGACGATTGGCCCTTGACCGGGAATTCGTACTTTTGCTCCCCATGGACAGAATTTACTTTGACAATGCGGCAACTACCGGCCTCGACCCGCAGGTATTGGACGCCATGATGCCGTACCTCACCGAGAAATTCGGAAATCCTTCTTCTATCTATTCTTACGGGCGTGAGTCGCGGCTGGCGGTCGAGAATGCGCGAAAATCGGTCGCCAGGGTGCTGAATGCGCATCCGGCGGAGATATTTTTCACGTCCTGCGGGACGGAGAGCTCGAATACCGCGATCACGGCTGCGGTGCGGGACCTGGGGTGCACGCATATCATCACTTCGCCGTTGGAGCATCATGCTACGCTGCATACGGTGGAGCATTTGCATAAGCGCGGGGAAGCGTCGTTGAGCTATGTTCATGTTCTGCCGAACGGGCATATCGATCTGGAAGACCTGGAGCAGCAATTGGCGGCCGGTGCTGAAAAAACGCTGGTCACCCTGATGCATGCCAACAATGAGATCGGGAATATGCTGGACTTACATTCGGTGGGGGAGCTATGCAAGCTGCACAGTGCCATATTTCATTCCGATACGGTTCAGACGGTAGGGCATTTCCCGTTCGATCTGCGCAATACGCCGGTCCATTTTATTACGGGTTCCAGTCATAAGTTTCATGGCCCCAAGGGAGTGGGGTTATTATATATCAATGAAAATGTCCGGATCCAACCCTTGATCCATGGGGGTTCGCAGGAGCGCAATATGCGAGCCGGGACCGAAAACCTCTATGGTATCGTCGGGTTTGCCCGGGCGCTGGAACTGGCGACGGCAGGGTATGAGGAGGACAGTGCGTATATCAAAGGCCTGAAGGTATACATGATGGAACAGCTAACGCGGCAACTGAAGGGAATTTCTTTCAACGGGGATCCGCTTGGCCGAAGTCTTTATGCGGTGCTCAGTGTTTCGTTCCCCAAAACGGAGAAGTCTGAAATGCTCCTGTTCAACCTGGATATCCATCATATCTGCGCGTCCGGTGGCAGCGCCTGTACCAGTGGTGCGGAACAGGGGTCGCATGTGATCCGGGCCATCAACAACAATCCCAACCAGGTTACGGTGCGGTTCTCGTTCAGCAAGCACAATACCCGCGAGCAGGTCGATGTGGTGGTCGCCCGGCTCAAAGAACTGATCTAAGCCCTGACCGGGCGCAGCCCGGTTCACCGACATTAGGCGTGTTGAGAAAAAAAATATTTTTGCGAAGCAATTTTTTTTCGAAATCCATATGAAGTATGTCATCGGCATTGATATCGGTACGACCAATACCAAGGCCGTAGCGTTTGCGGCAGACGGAACGGTGCTGGGGGGTGCCGGTGCGGGTTACGCTGCGTTTACGGACGCCGCGGGGCGGCATGAGCTGGATCCGGATCAGCTGATGGAGGCGGTACGATCTGCGTTGCGGCAGGTGGTGGGGCAGGCAATGGCAGCGAGTGGGGCGGCGCCTGAGGGGATCAGTTTCAGTTGTGCGTTCCATAGTCTCATGGCGGTTGATGAATCAGGCAAACCGCTTATGCGGGCCATGACGTGGGCGGACCTCCGGCCTTCGGCCATGGCGATGAAGTTAAAGGCGAGTGAGGCGGCCCGGCGGATCTATCGGGCTACCGGCACCCCGATCCATGCCATGTCGCCGTTGTGCAAGCTGTTGTGGATGAGGGATCGTCAGCCCGAAATTTTTGAGCGGGCTTCCCGGTTCATCGGGATCAAGGAATATATCTGGTGGCGGTTGACGGGTAAGTACCAGGTCGATCATGGCATTGCGTCGGCTACGGGGCTATTCGATATCCGGCGGCGGGAGTGGTATCCGGAATCGCTGGCTTTGGCAGGGATCGATGCGGGACGGCTTTCCGAGCCGGCGCCGTGTACGCATACAGAGGTTGTGGAAGGTTTGTCTTATGTCATTGGCGGAGGGGATGGATGTCTCGCTAATCTCGGCAGTGGCGCCGTGCGGCCGGGGGAGACGGCGTTGACGATCGGGACGAGCGGGGCGATACGCATGACGACGTTTTCGCCGGAGGATGATCCAGAGGGAAGGGTCTTTAATTATATTTTGTCAGCGGACAGGTATGCTTGCGGCGGAGCTACCAACAATGGCGGTAACGTCCTCAAATGGCTGTTCGGAAAGGTGGTGGGCGTCGTGGATAACGAAGAAGAATGGCAGCGACGGGTAAAGGAGGCGGATACGGTGCCGCCGGGGTGCGAGGGGTTAATCTTCCTGCCTTATTTACAGGGCGAGCGGGCGCCGGTGTGGGATGCGGATGCCAGGGGTGTTTTTTTCGGGGTGCGGTCTATCCACGATCACCGGCATTTTGCCCGGGCGTGTCTCGAAGGCGTTAGCTATTCACTGTATCAGATCGGCGTTTCGGTAGCGGTGACCACAGGGCCGATCGAGCGGATCTATGCCAGCGGCGGGTTTACGCGATCGGAGGTCTGGCTGCAGATGATCGCCGATGTCTTTGATAAGCCGGTCGATCTCACCGGGGTCGCGGATGCGTCAGCGATCGGTGCTGCGATCATGGGGTTCGCGGCTGTCGGGCTGATCGATGGGCTCGATATCGCGAAGAAGCTGGTGCATGTGGTACGAACTTTCGTTCCCGATGCGACAAGGCATGCCCGGTACCAGGAGAATTACCGGGTATTTACGCAACTATATGGACGGCTGCAGGACCTGATGCATTAGCGGCCTTTGACAAGGTCGCGGGGCAGGATACCAAATTCCTTTCTGAATGCTTTTGCGAAATGGCTGAGATTGGAGAAGCCGATCTCGCTGCC
The DNA here is from genome assembly GCA_035508835.1 of Puia sp. Lineage (GTDB taxonomy): Bacteria > Bacteroidota > Bacteroidia > Chitinophagales > Chitinophagaceae > Puia. Next base: position 25,546 of record DATJMG010000218.1, on the reverse strand, counting down.
GGCCTGTTTGATACTCACCTGGCCATTGATCAGCAGGTCCCTGGCCCGCTGAAGGCGGCTCTTGTTATAATAGTCATAAAGGGTATGGCCGTAGACCTGCTTAAAGAGGTTCTTTAGTTTACTGGTGCTCATGAAAACCTCATGGGCCAGAGATTCCAGCGACGGGAAGCCTTCCAGGCGGCTGCTGAGGATCTGTTCGATGTGCTGCATGCTTTCCAGGTCGGTTTTTTTGACTGACCGGGGAAGTGTTGCCTGTTCCTGGCGAAGGAAGGAATGGAGCGATCTTTCGATCAGGTGGATGACGTTGCTGAGACGTTTGATCTGGCTTACGGGATCGTTGTCCTTTATTTCAAACAGCTCTTTCAGCATCGTACGGTGTGTGAGGTTGATGAACAGCGGGTTGTTGCTTCCGCTGTTCGCCCTGGCAAAACCGGCCAGCTTTTCATAGAGGCCGGCAGGCAGGTACTGCATAGCCAACTCATGGGAGCAGTAGATCAGCAATCTCTTGACTGTCGTCCCCGCGGTCAGTCTGAGGTTGGCGCTGTCGCTGGCTTCGGTCAGGAAGATATCATTCCGGAACCAGGGTTTTTTGTCTGTGAGGCCATTGGTTGGATGCGGGGGGAGTCCGGTCAGGGATTCCTTATGCGTTTCTACCTGATTAAATGAAATCAGGAATCCTTTAGCTCCTGACTCACGCTGCATTTCAAGGTCGCTGGTGAGTGTGAAATTCATTATGCAGTAAGAGAAATGGGGATTGACGTTGCGGGCCAAAATGGTCCCCGCACCATACCTGGAGGGAATGGTGAGAATACGATCGTTGAGGGTGGCGTCCAGTTTTGTGGCGAAACCGGCGAGCCATTTTTCAAAGTCTTCCAGATGAAAAGAATACATTACCATAATCAACTGTTTTTGACAGGTTAAATTAAATTCAAAGGCAGCAGCTATAACTAAATTCTCATCGGCAACAGTCGCGGCAGGGAAGGGGGGAGGATGGATCGTGCAGTAGATTCGATACCAGGCTGACGCAAAAGCGCAAATTTAGGCAAAAATGCGGTCAAAGGGTTATCTGCTGCGGTCGTTTGAGTATCCGTAAGGGCTATTTAACAATTTTTTTTGTCAAATTAATTATTTACTCCTAAGGATTTCGCGGGGTAAAACTCCAAATTCTTTTTTAAATGCTTTGGCAAAATTGCTGAGATTGGAAAATCCAATATTGACGCCGACCTGTTTAACAGAGAAATTGCCTGTTTGCAGCATTTCCTTCGCCCGGTGGAGACGGTGGTGGTTATAAAATTCATACAGTTTCATTCCGTAGACCTGTTTGAATCGGGTCTTGAGCTTGGTGGAGCTCATCATGGCTGTTTTGGCCAGCGTGTCGATGGAGGGAAATTTATGTAGTTGGGGGTCACCAAGCATTTTCATGACCTCTCTCAGGGCTTCCACGTCCTTTTCCTTTGCTTTTGCCCAATTGATGCTGCCCGGCTGGGGTTGGGGAGTTTTGTTCATAAAGGAATAAATGAATTTCTCAACCAGGAGGAGGAACCGGTTATGCAGCAGCAGGTGGTGAAGCAGGGAGGTGGGATCGGCGTGGAAGATCTCTTCGAGCAGCGGGCGGTATTCAAAGGGGATCGGCTCTGTATAGGGGTGCGGAGTACGGCCGGCCTGGTAGAAGAGATCGCCTCGAATCGTCCTGTGCAGGTGGTGTCGAAGAAAGGTGGGAGCGATGAGGATGCCGATCTTTCTGATGCGGGTATTGCGCGGATGATTTGTTTCCAGGGCGTTGCCGGTGGATGAGAGGCGAAGGGTGGGGTGGTTGGTTTCCAGATCGAATTGCAGCAGGAGCGCCGGGGAAGGAGAAGCCCGGCGGACAAGGGTCAGGTCGTCGCGAAGAAGCAGGTCCATTGCCAGCCAACTGATACCGGGATAGAGATGGCCGGTTCGGAAGACCGGTACCTGAAGCAGGCGGGTGAGCCCAAGAGCCCAGCCATGGAGATCTTTCAACTCATAAGCATATCTGATCATTGGAAGCGGCGGCGGTGCTACGGAAGCAGCGGCAGTGCTAACGTAAATTAACAAACGAAAAGATCCAACGCATTTTCCGGGATGTACAGGAGGTTATACCGGATAAACTGCCGTTGAAGAAGGATGAAGCCGGATCGCTTCAGTCCGTTCCCCGTCATTTGAGTTCGTTCTGGATCTCCTGCAGTTTCAGGAGGGCTTCCACGGGTGTCAGGCGATTGATATCCGTGGCTTCCAGCAATTTCCGGATGCGTTGAAAGGTTTCGGTATGGGTGTCGAAAATGGACAGTTGCATTTGGGGCGGCGGGATCTTTTTCAGTGATGCGTCGATTGGTGATCCGACATGTTTTTCTTCCAACTGATGAAGGATCTCTTCTGCTCTTCGGAGGAGCGAGGGAGGCATGCCGGCCATCCTGGCAACGTGAATGCCAAAGCTATGGGTGCTGCCGCCCGGCGCCAGTTTGCGGAGGAAGATCACCTTATTGCCGACTTCCTTGTTGGTGATGTGAAAGTTGCGGATCCGGGGTAATTTGTTCTCCAGCTCGTTGAGCTCATGATAATGGGTAGCAAAGAAGGTCAAGGGTTTGTGCGGCGACTGGTGAAGGAATTCGGCGATGCTCCAGGCGATGGAGATGCCGTCATAGGTAGAGGTGCCTCTGCCGATCTCATCCAGCAGGATAAGGCTGCCCGGGGTGATGTTATTGAGGATGCTGGCCGTTTCATTCATTTCCACCATAAAGGTGGATTCTCCGCCGCTCAGATTGTCGGATGCGCCGATGCGGGTAAAGATCTTGTCGGTCAGCGGTATCCTGGCCATCTCGCAGGGGACGAAGCTGCCGATATGCGCCATTAGCGCGATGAGTGCCGTTTGTCGAAGCAAAGCGCTTTTGCCGCTCATGTTCGGGCCGGTCAGGATGATGATCTGTTGGGACGCGGGGTCCAGCAGCAAGTCATTTGGGATATATGGCTCGCCGGCAGGCAGCTGACGTTCGATTACGGGGTGACGGCTGCCTTTCAGCTCCAATTCACGGCCATCGTGGAGCTGGGGTTTTTTATAATTATACTGGAGGGCGTTGTGGGCGAAGCAGAGCAGGCAATCGAGGATGGCCAGTTTGTGGCCGTTAGCCTGGAGCGGTGCGAGGTTATCCTGGAGGAAAAGGAGCAGTTGTTCATAGATTTCCAGTTCAATGGCCATGATCTTTTCTTCGGCGCCGGTGATCTGCTCTTCGTATTCTTTCAATTCGGGGGTGACGTACCGCTCTGCGCCGGCGAGGGTTTGTTTACGGATCCAGTCAGCGGGGACTTTATTCTTATGCGTATTGGTGACTTCGAGGTAATAACCGAAGACGTTGTTAAAACCTATTTTCAGGGAAGAGATGCCGGATCGTCCGGCTTCTTTTTGTTGAAGTGCCGCCACATATTCCTTTCCGCCGCTGGCGATCCGGCGCAGCCGGTCCAATTCGGGATGAACGTTTTCGCGGATGACGCTTCCTTTGCTAATACCTGCCGGGGGATTATCGACGATTGTGCCTGCAATTTTCGCTGCGACGGCCCGGCAGGGGTCCAGGGAAAGGCAGATCTCACGGAGCCATCCCCGGGGGAAGCCGGCGGCGGCTGAGCGGAGCTGCGCGATCTCTTCCAGGCCGCGGGCCAGCTGGGTCAGTTCGCGGGGGCCGGTCTTGCGCACCGGGATCCGGGCAACGAGTCTTTCGATATCGCCGCATTGGCGGATACGATGGGCAAGGGAGGCGCGGCTATCGGGGTCTTTGATGAGGAGTTCCACCGTGTCCAGGCGCTGGTCGATAGCCCGGCGATCCTTGAGCGGCATGAGCAGCCATCTCCTGAGCAGGCGGGCGCCCATTGGCGACACTGTATTGTCGAGGACTTTCAATAATGAGTTCCCGTGTTCGCCCTCGTAGGACGAGCCCAGCAGTTCCAGGTTACGGATCGTGAATTTATCCATCCAGAGGTAGTCTTCCCGATCGATCCGCTGAATGGATGAGATATGCTGAAGGTTGGGATGTTCGGTATCCTTCAGGTAGTGCAGGACGGCGCCGGCCGCGATAATGGCTGCATTCATTTCATCGATGCCGAATCCTTTGAGGGAATGGGTCTGGAAATGTTTTAGCAGGGTTTCCGCGGCAAACGATCCTTCAAACAGCCAGCCTTCGAGGGTATATGTATAGAACTTGTTGCCGAAGGTCTCTTTGAAAGGGCGTTGGAAGCTGCGTTGAAAGACGACTTCGGCGGGCTTCAGGGTCTGCAGCAATTTGTCGATATATTCGGTATTCCCTTCGGCGAGGAAGAATTCACCGGTCGAGATGTCGAGGAAGGAGATGCCCAGGATAGCGGCGGGGTTGTCCGGTTTGGCGGTGGGGCCCGGCCCGGCGGGTTGATCCGGCCAGCCTTCGGGGAAATAGATACCGGCGAGGAAATTATTGTTGGCCCCGTCGAGCAGCTTTTCATTGGTGGCCACGCCGGGGGTAATCATTTCGGTCACACCCCGTTTGACGATCCCTTTCACCGATCGGGGGTCTTCCAACTGATCACAGACGGCGACACGATGGCCGGCTTTAACGAGCTTATGGAGGTAGGAATCCAGGGCGTGATAGGGGAAACCGGCCAGGTCGCTGGAAGCGGCTGCGCCATTATTCCTTTTGGTGAGGGTGATGCCCAGGACCCTGGACGCGGTGATAGCGTCTTCACCGAAGGTCTCGTAAAAATCGCCCACGCGGAAAAGCAGGATCGCATCGGGATAGCGTTGTTTGATCGCCCGGTGCTGTTGCATCAGGGGAGTGTCTGCGCTGCTGCTTTTGGCCATGGGAGCAAATGTAAGGCTTTATCAGAATACGCCGCGGCCTGTGCCGCGGGGTGCCGGCAGCGGTTTGCGCGGCAGTTTTTCATCGCGTTGTGCGGTATTGTAAGCCCGGCAGGCCAACGGCATCGAAGGATTGGTGGTCGGCCGTTCCGTTATCGATATTGAAACAGGCGGACAGTTTACTGTGTTCGGGCGGCAATTGCGTGGCGGCGGGGTCGGAGGTAAGCCGGTCGCCGCTGGCGTTGGTAAGGTGGAAGGTGATATCCATGACATGGGAATCCTGCAGGCCTTCCTGCCGGATCTTTTGGATGGTGGAGATGTCGAAGTTCTCTTTCTGGGCATTCAGGTTAGTAGCCGCAAGCAGAAAAGCGGCCAGGCCGAGTGATAGCCGGGAGTGTTTTCTGATGAGCAAAGTATTTGAGATCAATGAAAAAGATTGCCCCGGAACCGACAAATAAAATCGGGAAAGCCGGATTTAAATGTATGAGCGGTGATTTACCTTTGTCTATGCGAAAATTGGGGATGGATGAGTTGGGTCGAAAATCGGTGAGTGAATTCCGGCAATCGGAGAAGGTGCCGGTTGTCGTTGTGTTGGATAATATCCGAAGCATGCACAATGTAGGCAGTGTTTTCCGAACGGCTGATGCTTTCCTGATCCGGGGGATCTACCTGTGCGGTTATACGCCGCAGCCCCCGCACCGGGACATTCACAAGACAGCGCTGGGTGCGACCGAGACGGTGGCATGGCGACATTTCCCGGCTACTGTGGATGCGATCCGGTCCTTGAAGCAAGACGGTTATGCGGTTTTGGCGGTGGAGCAAACGGAGGGGAGCATGCGCCTGACGGAGTTGCCCGGGGTTGTCCCGGGGCCGGTTGCCGTGGTGTTTGGCAATGAGGTGAGCGGGGTGGATCCGGCGGCATTGGCCTTGTGCGACGGGAGTGTGGAGATCCCGCAGTGGGGAATGAAGCATTCGCTGAATGTATCGATAGCGGCGGGGATTGTGTTGTGGGAGCTGGTGCGAGGGCGGAGGAATAGCGGTGACCTATAGATCTATTATATGAGTACAGTTAAGAATTATCTGAGTTTGATCCGGTTTTCGCACACCATTTTTGCGATGCCGTTTGCGATGATCGGATTTTTTCTGGGGTCGAGACAGTTCCACCTGTTCCATGGGGAATCGTGGGTATACGGGAGTGTCCCGGCATGGTACAGGACATATTGGCCGTACAGTTATATTGTGCCTTTGTTCATATTAGTGGTGTTATGCATGGTTTTTGCCCGTAGTGCGGCGATGGCGTTTAACCGGTGGCTGGATGTGAAGTGGGATACGTTGAATCCGAGAACGGCGATCCGGGAGATACCCGCCGGGATCATATCGAAGAATAGTGCGTTGCGGTTTGTGGTGATTAATTGTATGTTGTTCGTTGTTTGCACCTGGTTTATCAATCCCCTCTGTTTTGTCTTGTCGTTCGTAGCGCTGGCGGTTGTGTTGGGGTATAGTTATACCAAGCGGTTCACCCCTTTATGCCACCTGGTGTTGGGTCTCGGGCTGTCGCTGGCGCCGATCGGGGCATATCTGGCAGTTACCGGCCGGTTTGCCCTGTTGCCGATCCTGTTTTCCCTGACGGTTATTTTCTGGGTAAGTGGTTTTGACATCATTTATGCCTTGCAGGATGAGGAGTTTGATAAGGCCCAGAAATTATATTCGATGCCTTCCTGGCTTGGCAAGGCGAGGGCGCTGCGGGTTTCTGAACTGCTGCATTTGCTGTCGACGGTATGTGTGGTTGTTGCCGGGCTGTATGGTGGTTTCGGGGTTTGGTATTGGAGCGGAGTGGTTTTTTTTATGGGAACGCTTGTTTATCAGCATATTATCGTTAAGCCTAATGACCTCAGCCGGGTCAATCTCGCCTTTATGACGGCCAATGGCATTGCCAGCGTCGTTTTTGCGGTCTTTGTCATTGCCGACCTATGGTTTTTTACTCCTAAGTGAAATCATGCGCATATTTTAAAATTATGCGTATATTGGCCCCTATATGAAGGAAAGACTGAATCTTACTATCGATGGCGCCTTATTAGAGGCTATGAAGGCTTATGCTGCCGGCAAGGAAATGAGTGTTTCGGAGTTGGTAGAGAACTATTTCCTCTCTGTCACCAGGTCTGTCCAGGAAAACAATATTCTGGACCTTGTAGATCGGCTGGTGCCTCCGGCGTCCAGGGGACGGGAGGTGAGCATGGCTAACGTAAAAGACGAAGGCAGCTATGGCGTTTAGGATCTTTTTGGATACGGACGTTTTGCTTGACTTTACGTTAAAGCGCAGCAGTTACCCGATCGTCCGGAGTCTTATGGAGTGGGCGATAAATGGGAGAGTTCAGCTATTCATCTCGTCGGCGATCCTGCGGGATATCGGTACGGAATTGCGCAAAGCATACGGGGCAGCGCAGGCGAAGGAGGTGTTGCTTGCACTTCTTGCATCGGCACAGATGATCGATTCGGGGCATGAGACAGCGGTTAGCGCCTTACAATCACGGATTAACAATATTGCCGGAGCCATCTCTTATCATACCGCGCTGCATCATAGGCTGGACTATTTTATTACCTGGGATAGTAGTCTTCTGGAGGTCGTCAACCCGGTCCTGCCGGTGACCACACCGATAGAATTCATCAATCGGCACGCGGTACAGCCGGGAAAAATAAACTGAGTATGGCGCGGATCATGGCGATGGATTATGGACTTAAACGCACCGGTATTGCCGTAACAGATCCGTTGCAGATCATTGCTACGGCGCTCACGACCATTGAGACCTCAAAACTGATCCCTTTTCTGAAGGATTATTTTGGAAAAGAACCGGTGGAACTGATGCTAATCGGGGAGCCAAAGAATCTGGATGACAGTGACACGCATGCGACGGCCGCGGTAAGAGAGATCATGGTTCGGCTGCGGAAGGAGTTTCCGGCTATTCCGGTGCAGCCCGTAGATGAACGGTATACGTCGAAAATGGCCAGCCGGGCGATGGTTGAGATGGGAATGAGGAAAAAACAGCGCCGGGACAAAGGTCTTGTCGATCAAATAGCCGCTACGATCTTATTACAGGAATATTTGGAGAGGCTTAAATAAAGATTGTTATGATTTTACCGATAGTTGCATATGGAACTCCGATCCTCCGTCAGGTTGCCAGGGATATCAATCCGGATTATCCGGATCTGGCGAAGCTGCTCGGCGACATGTGGGAAACGATGTATTCCAGCAATGGCGTGGGGCTTGCGGCGCCGCAGGTCAACCGCGACATCCGGCTTTTTATTATCGATTCGCACCAGGTCTTCGAGAACCTGGAGGAAAATGAAAAGGATAAGTATCCCGACGGGCCGGGTATCAAGCAGGTTTTCATCAATGCGCACATTGTTTCGGTCAATGGTGAAGAGTGGTCTTATAACGAAGGTTGCCTGAGCATTCCGAAGATCCGGGAGGATATTTTTCGCAGCGAAGAGGTGACGCTGGATTTCCAGGATGAGAATTTCGAGCCCCGTACGGAGACCTATAACGGCATTTCTGCGCGCATCATCCTGCATGAGTATGATCATATTGAAGGCAAGCTGTTTATCGATTACCTGAAGCCGCTGAAGCGGAAGCTGCTCAAGGGGAAGCTGGATGATATCACCAGGGGAAAGATCAGCGTCGACTACAAGATGACCTTTCCGCGCTGAAGGGGATCCACATAAGCCCGCCATTTTGCGATAACGGCCGTCATGTCATCGGGCAATTCGCTTTCAAAAAGCATGTCGACTCCGGTAGCCGGGTGGATAAAACCGATCGTCTTGGCATGGAGGGCATGCCGGGGGCAGATGGTGAAGCAATTGTCCACGAATTGCCGGTACTTATTAAAAACCGTGCCTTTTACGATCTTGTCGCCGCCATAGGTATCGTCATTGAACAGCGGATGGCCGATGTGCTGCATGTGCACGCGGATCTGGTGTGTACGGCCTGTTTCCAGCACGCATTGTACAAGGGTGACATAGCCAAAGCGCTCCAAAACTTTATAATGGGTGATGGCTTCCTTGCCATGTTCACCTTCGGGGTACGCATCGAACAGTTTGCGGAAGCGTTGGTGCCGGCCTACGTGGGCAACGATCGTGCCGGCGTTCTCTGTGAGGTCGCCCCAAACGAGGGCCATATACTGGCGGCGGACGGTATGGTCGAAGAATTGTTTGGCCAGACTGCGGACGGCCCTTTCCGTCTTGGCGAGCACCATGAGGCCGCTGGTATTTTTATCAATGCGATGTACCAGGCCGAAGCGGGGCAGGTTCTCCTCGCTAATAGCGGCGTTGCGTTGCCGCAGATACCACGCGACGCCATTGATCAGGGTTCCGGTATAGTTACCGCTGGCCGGATGGACCACCATACCGGGCGGTTTGTTGATGATCATGACCTCATCGTCTTCGTAGCGGATGTTGAGCGGGATCTCTTCGGGAATGATCTCTTCACCATGCGCTTCCTTGTCCGAATAGACAACGATCTCGTCGAGAGGCCGGATCTTGTAGTTCGGCTGTACCTGTTTATTGTTGACGAGGACCATTCCTGCCTCCAGTGCTTTCTGGATCTTGTTACGGGAGGCGTTTTCGATCCGTTGGACCAGGAATTTGTCGATGCGCAAAGGTTCCTGCCCCTTGTCCACTTTCAGGTTGAGCCGTTCATACAGCTCGTCGGAACCGTCGGCGGAGGTGGCTTCGTCATCTTCTCTGTCCCGATGCTGCCCTTTATGCATAATAAATTTTTTGCAAAGTTATTATCTTTACAGCTTATGGAACGAGTGGTCTTTGAAGATTTGGGCCGGATGGAGTACCAGGCCGCCTGGGAGTACCAGGAGGGGTTGCTGCAGGAGAATCTTCGCATCAAAGCTGCTGTCCGGGAGGGAATTGGAATGGATGAGACCACACATTATTTATTGTTTGTCGAGCATCCGCCGGTATATACGCTGGGTAAGAGCGGGCGGCTTGAGCATGTGCTTATCGGAGATGACCGGATGCGGGAAAAAGGAGTGCAGTTCTTTCGGACAAATCGGGGCGGGGACATCACCTTCCATGGGCCGGGGCAGTTGGTCGGATACCCGATACTTGACCTGGAGAAGTTCTATACCGACATCGGGCGCTATCTGCGTGATCTGGAGGAGGTGACGATCCGGGTACTCGCGGAATATGGGGTCCGGGGAGATCGGTCGCCGGGGGAGACGGGGGTTTGGATCGAGCCGGGGATAAGGGGCCGGGAGCGGAAGATCTGCGCGATCGGCGTCCGGTGCAGTCGGTGGGTGACGATGCATGGGTTCGCGCTGAATGTCGGCACTGATCTGTCGTGGTTTGGGGATATTGTTCCCTGCGGGATTGCGCATAAGCAGGTCACGTCGCTGGAAAAAGAATTGGGGAGGCCGGTGGAGATGAATGAAGTGAAGTTGGCCTGGCGAAGGAAATTTGAGGAGGTATTCGGGTGCGGGGTGGTTGGAGGGGAGTGGAGATAGAGTGGTGGGCAGAGAGCGGTAACAGGGTGATGGGCAGAGAGCGGTGACAGGGTGGGGTAGGGCGTTAAAATTCTTTTGGGATGAAGAGCTTATTTTTTTCTTTCAACTGTTCTCCTTCGTATAATTCGAACCGGAACCAGCCGGCGTGCTGGAAGTTTGTCTTATCCAGGATGAGGGCAGGGTCTTTGATCTCCGACAATTCAAACATCAGCTTGTTGTTCTCATCGAAGAATTTGACCGAATAGTGTCTTCTGCCGGCTTCGGGCAGTGACACGTGGACATTCCCATATTTCCCTGTATATACATAAGCGGAAACTTTATAGACCTCTGCGGGCACGAATGGTTTTATCAAAAGTGTATCGCCGCCGATAAATACGAGGGTATCCTTTGTCCGGTTGAGGATGGAATCGCGGAAGGGTTGTACCTGTCTGACGGAAAGCCTGTTGATGACGCTGTTTCCCTTGCGGACATAGACCGTTGCCGAAAAAGCGACATCCGAGATCGGAGCGGCGCCATGGGCGCCGGATATGCTTTTCACCGATGCCCCCTGATGGGGGCTGACGGGGTTGACGAACATGATCCGGGGCTCGACGGCCCTGGCGAGTACTTTTTCCGCCGCCTGGTCTTCACGGGCCACGGCTTCGCTTTCGGTGGTAACGGACCGGGGGCGGTGGGATGGGGTAAACAGATATCGGCCATTTTCGAAGACGATGAAGATCCGGTAATAAAAGTTGGGATGCGGGGCTTTGCTGTCGACAGCGCCATTCTCCGGGAGTGTGGGATCGGGAACGGTGAGCAGGGTGGTAAAATTCCTGAGGCTGTCGGTGGATCGTTGGATGCTGATCTGGGTAACGACCGGGTATTTATTATACCAGCTGACGAGAATTTTCCCCGGACCCCGGGCGGTGGCGGAGAACCTGGGAAGGGTATCTTGTGCCTTTAGGATAGCTGAGAGTAGGAGGCAAACCATCAGGATTCCAACGTACCGCTGCATAGAATGATTAACGAAGCTATTAAAAAGATGTTTTATCTGAATGAAAATTAATGAGGACAAAGCAGACTCCGAGAACCAAATTCCGGGCCTAAAATTGGAGAATCCCGGGTTTAAGCGATGCATTGCCTTGCAAACCGCCGCTGTGGATGACCAGTAGTCGGGAAGATGCAGGGAAATAATTATTCCGGATGCTGTCGCTGACGGCGTAAAAAAGTTTTCCGGTGTAGACGAAATCGGAAGGTATTGCAGTTTGCCGATAGAATTCGTTCATGAAATCGAGTAGTTCCTGCGGGTGACGGGCGTAGCCGCCGAAGTGATAGCCGTCGAGCAGGCGGGCGCGTTCGGATTGTTGCGGGCTCAGGGTGAGGGGCTGTCCGTCGGCCAAGGGGTTGACACCTTTAAGTACCGGGACGTCGATGACGATTTGGCCCGGCAGAGAAGCGCGGACCAGGCCCAGAAACATTGTTCCGGTGCCGATGGCGCAGAGGATGTGGGTGTAGCTGCGGGTAGGTGGCAGCCTCGTTAAATTGTCATATTTTCGCATCCTACAATCAAAATTACGATTAATGCAACCAACCCTTTTGATCCTTGCTGCCGGTATGGCTTCCAGATATGGCAGTATGAAGCAGATTCAAGGTTTTGGGCCCAGTGGAGAGACGATCATGGATTATTCTATTTACGACGCGATCCGTGCGGGTTTCAAGAAAGTCGTTTTCATTATCCGTAAAGATTTCGCTGAGGATTTTTCGAATATCTTCGAGCCAAAGCTCAAGGGGAAGGTGGTGACAGATTATGTTTATCAGGATCTCCATTCGTATACGGGCGGCTATCCGGTGCCGGCGGAACGGACGAAGCCGTGGGGAACGGCGCATGCCGTGCTGTGCGCCAGGGAGGCTATCCGGGAGCCGTTTGCGGTCATCAACGCGGATGACTTTTATGGCCGGGATGCTTTTGAAAAGGCGTATCGTTTTTTGACAAGTGAGGTCAGTCCTTCGATGTATTGCATCATCGGATATGAGTTAAAGAAGACCCTTTCGGATAACGGAACGGTGAGCAGGGGTGTTTGCGTGGTAGATTCGGCCGATAACCTGGTATCGATTGCGGAACGCACGAAGATCTACCAGGATGGTGACAAGATCACGTATGAAGAAGGGGGCAAAAAATTCGCGGTGCCTTACGACTCAAAGGTGTCGATGAATTTTTGGGGCTTCGATCCTTCGGTCTTCGGGTATACAGAGAAGATCTTTGGCGAGTTCCTCAAGGAGCGCGGTACTGATCCCAAGGCAGAATTCTTTATTCCGATCATCGGGGACAAACTCATCCAGGAGGGAAAAGGGCAAATCAAAGTCATCCCGACGTCGGCACAATGGTTTGGGGTGACGTATAAGGAGGATGCGCCTGGTGTTCAGGCAAGCCTGAATGCGTTGATTGAAAAGGGGGAGTATCCGAAGCGTTTGTGGTAAGCCTCTAGTTGGATTTCACAATAAAGATATAATCGCGGAGTCGCCTGATCTGCTGCTTGCGGTCCACGCCTTTCAGGGCGGAGCTAACCGGGACCTTCAGCAAGCTCAGTGTGGTATCCGTCCTGAGAAGGGTGCTGTCCGCTTTCATGGCTTCGATGGCGTTGAAGATGTCCTTCGAGCGGACGGCGAAAACCATTCCCTGAGCGTTCTGTTGGCTGGAGGAAACCATACCGATTACTTCGCCTTCGTTGTTGAGTACCGGGGTGCCGCTATTGCCGGGGTTGGCCGCGATAGTAAGCTGAAAAGCGGTGGTGTCTCCCTGGAATCCCGTCTCCGCGCTTAAATATCCCTTGTTGTAAACGATCTCGGGACGCGGATAGCCAAGGGTAAAAACGTCTTCTCCCAAATCCCCATCCGTTCTGCTGATCCCATAGGGCAGGCTGTTGAATGGGTGATAGGCGGTGTCTTCAATCTTCAAAAGCGCGAGATCGGTCTGGTGGTCCAGCTGGATGATGCGAGCCTGATAGCTGCCAAGGGGATTCTGAACTTCTACAAGGGTGGCGTTTTTCACGACGTGGGCATTGGTAACCAGGTAACCTTTCCCGTCGATCAGGAAGCCGGTCCCGCCCCGATTGAATGTAGTGGCAGCTGCGTCGACGGAGTTTATCTTGTTGCGGACATTATTGAGATCGATCCGGGTGTTGGTGATGACCCTGCTGAGCTGCTCCAGTTTTGCTTCACTGACCTTGTTGGGAGAGAGGAGGGAGACCAGGCCGCTGATGAACAGTGCGGTGATACCGGCGATGGAGGCAGCGACGAGGACGGTCCGTTTGTATTTTTTCCACAGGTTCACGACGATGGCGGGCCGTTGCCGGCCGATCCGGCCTTGTTCGGACAGCTGGCGGTGGACTGATTGCAATTGGGTCTTCAGGCGAGCGGTTTCGCCGTATTGGGAGAACTGTTCCAGGAACCGGGTATGTTCGATCACGAGCTGGTCGACGTCGGGGTTCGTGTTCCGGACGTGCTCGAAAAACAGCTTTTCCTCGGGAAGCATCTCTCCCCGGATATATCGTTCAACTGCGTCTATAAGGGCCTTGTCTTGCATCCTGCTATTTGTTATTCTGACTAAATATTTTCTTCAGCCTCATCAGGCATTTATACTTTTGGTTTTTGGCGTTGTCGGCATTGGTATAGCCGAAGTCGCACGCTATTTCCACCATGCTTTTCATCTCCAGGTAGTAGGCCTTTAGTAAGCTCCTGCAGGGCTCGCCAAGGCTGTTAAGAGACTGTTCCATGACCTGGAAATCGCGGTTGCGCTGCTCGTGTCTTTCCAGTTCTTCTTCTACGGGCACCGTGACTTGCAGGTTTTCCACTTCGGACCAGGACCGCTGCAATTGCCCGAGGCGTTTGAGCCAGAGGCGGCGGCATACGGAATAGAGGTAGGTCTTCAGCTGGCAGTTCAATTCAAAAGAGCCGGACCTGACCTTCTCATAGAGTACGATCATGGCCTCCTGGAAAATATCCCGCGCGTCGTCGGGGAAGCCGCTATTGTTGAGAATCAGCGCCTGAACCATGTTATAGTGCTGTTCATAAATGGTTTCGATGGCTTTTCTATCGTTGAGCGCCAGGCCTTCCAATAGTTGTTGTTCTGTCGTGTCGGTCCTCAAGCTTCCCTGTTTAATACCCAAAATAAAGATTCGTAACCCAAATGAGCAGCAATTTTTTTTAAAAGAAGCGGTACCAGGCCTTCAAAAACCACTAAATACACATTAATAAAAAAAATATGCAAAAAGTATTGATTTTATCGGGTTACTTTTTTTCTGACGAGGTATTAATCCCGGAACCATTCAATTTAACGTTAAAAAAACAATCACTAATGAAAAAGTTCATGTTCGTACTGGCTATTGCCGCTTTTGCCGCTTGTAACAACGGCGGATCTGAGAAGGCTGCAGCTGATTCTACTGCCGCCAAAATGGATTCTACGTCCAAAATGTCTGATTCTACTTCCAAGATGACTGACACTACCAACAAGATGGCTGCCGACACTACCGCTAAGAAAGACACGACCACCAAGAAATAGTTTTTCATTTGGCAAGCAATCGTTAAGGGCTGTCCCAACTCCGGGACGGCCTTTGGCTTTTGGGTCAGGCAGCAGGGTAGCTAGCTGTGGCGTTGCGCCGGCTTCAGGGAGGGCAGGAAGCCCGTGAGCAGACCCAACAGGGGCAGGAAAGAGCACACGTGGAACACATACCGGATGCTGGTTTTGTCCGCCAGCCGGCCCAGCACGGCGGCCCCGATGCCGCCCATGCCAAAGGCAAGGCCGAAGAAAAGCCCGGAGATGAGACCGATCTTTCCCGGCACCAGTTCCTGTGCATAGACGAGGATTGCTGAAAAGGCGGAGGCGATGATGACGCCGATACAAAAGGAGAGGACGGCGGTCCAGAAGAGATTAACATATGGTAACAGGAGGGTGAATGGCGCTACGCCCAGAATGGAGAACCAAATGACATACTTACGGCCGAAGCGGTCGCCTGCGTGTCCGCCGATGAGGGTGCCGGCGGCTATGGCAAAAAGATAGAAGAAGAGATATAGCTGCGAGGCACCGATGGAGACATGGAATTTATCCATCAAAAAGAAGATATAATAGCTGCTCATGCTGGCCAGGTAAAAATACTTGGAGAAAATGAGGACGAACAGGATGCAAAGGGCGATCACCACCTTGGTTTGCGACATGCCGGGAGCCAGGGCAGGCTGCGGGGTCTGATCTTTCTTCCGGCGTTTGTTCAGATTATGCCGGTACCACACGCCTATCCGGAGGAGAACGGCGATGGCCAGCATGGCGAACACCGCAAACCATGCGATCCTTGACTGACCGTTGGCATAGGGGGCGATGAGTTCGGCGGCCAGCAGGGGCCCAAGGGACGAGCCGGCATTGCCCCCCAGCTGGAAAACGGATTGCGCCATGCCCCGGCGCCCACCCGAGGCCATCCAGGCCAGCCTCGAAGCTTCCGGATGGAAGACCGCCGAGCCGATGCCGATGAGGGCTACGGCAGCCAGCACCATCACAAATTCACCAGCCCTCGATAAAAGGATAAGTCCGACCAGGGTGAAGCACATACCTGCCGCCAGTGAGAAGGGCTTTGGCCTTTTATCGGTATACAAGCCTACAAAGGGCTGTAGAAGCGAAGCCGTCAATTGAAAGCAGAAGGTCACCAATCCCAGCTGGCTGAAATTGAGATTCAACGACTTTTTGAGCAGTGGGTAAGTAGACGGGATCAGCGACTGCATGGTATCATTCAGAAGATGCGAGAAACTGATGGCGAGGAGGACGGAGAAGATGGTTCGTTGGATGGGGCCTTTGGCGGTGGTGGTGTCTGCGACGGCCATTTCGGGCGCAGGGGTCATTATCCTGGACATGGATGCAAAGATATGGGTTCTGCCGGATTAGCGGTTGAACCGCCAGGTATGGTACAGCGCATCCAGCAGGGGCGAGAGATAGGGTTCACCGGAAAAAATGCGGGTCAGGGCATGACGTACTTCGTCGACATCTTCCTGTTTATGAACGTAGGCATCCAATTTTCCCTCTTCTACCTTATCGATTATCTCCGGGTTGTACTGGTCGGTGTAGAGCATGATCCGGGCTCCGGGAAATTCTGTTTTCAGCGATTCGATATTCCGGAGTGTATTGCAAGGCGAATGACCCTCCACCGAGCCGAGGACGATCAGACTGAAGGTCTTTCCGGAAAATGCTTTTGAGGACAAGGCGGTATAGATGTTGCAGGCATACTCGACCCGGATGTCCGGTTGGGTGGGCTGCATCTCCGACTGGATGGATCGCAGGACTTCCTTCAGGCCGGCGGCGATAAGCGGGGTGTCGTCGACGACCAATATGGGGTCTCGCATGGGTTCTCGAATGGGTTCTTGCGTCAACATAGGCATACGATATAAACAAAGCAGTATGGCGGTGGTAGCGATCGAACTGTTAAAGTTAGAATAATTTGCCGGAAGGTGAGGTATTTCTTTACCTGTATATTTGCGTATGCGCATTGCCATTAACGGAATGGGACGGATCGGGCGGCTGTTGTTACGCCGGCTGCTAAACCTGAAAGACATTGACCTGGTTGCCATCAACGATATCATGGTCGAGGAGAACCTGGCATATCTGCTACGATATGACTCTATTTATGGTCCGTTGGCGGAGTCGGTTTCCGTCGGAAAGGGCGAGTTGTCGATCGGCAACCGGTCGTTCGCTGTATACCGCCGGGAAGACCCGGCCACTCTGCCCTGGGCGGACTTAGGCGTCGATGTCGTGCTCGAGTGCTCGGGCCGGTTTACCAGCAGGGAAGCTGCTGCAGTGCATTTGACGGCCGGCGCCCGCAGGGTCATGCTTTCGACCACGGGGTCATTGGATATCCCGTTGCTGATCTACGGCTATAACCAGCAATCGCTTGCGGCGGGGACTACCCTGATCTCTCCCGGGGGCTGCATGACCAATTGCTGCACGCCGTTGCTTTCTATCCTGGATCGGGTGGGGATCGAATCCGTTCAGGTTAATATCCTTCATTCCTATACTTCAAGGCAGGAGCTGGTCGATGCGCCGCACCGGCAGTTCCGCCGGGGACGTGCAGCCGCGGAGTCGATCATTCCGGTCGAAATCGATCTGGCGGCTTCGTTGGAGCGATTATTGCCGGCTTTCAGGGGTCGAATTGCCGCTGTCTCCACGCGGGTACCGGTTGCCAATGGGGCGATGGCTGATTTCACGGTCCAGCTGCGGTCGGAGGCAGGGGTGCGGGAGATCAATCACTTATTCAGGAAGGCGGCACAGGAGGAATACAGGGGAATAGTCGACTATAACGAAGATGCCCTGGTATCGCTGGATGTCAAGGGAAATACGCATTCCTGCGTGGTCGACGGCACGCTCACGTCGGCGGCGGGCCAGCTGGTGAAGATCATTGCCTGGTTTGACAATGAATATGGGTATACGAGCCGGATGATCGACTGGCTTTATTACTGGAAAAACTGAACGATATGACGATCTCTCTTTCCGGAAAGACGGCGCTTGTTACAGGCGGCAGCAAGGGTATCGGGGCGGCGGCTGCGCTGGCATTGTCCGAGTCACGGGCGAAGGTGGCGATTTGTGCGCGCAGTGCGGAGGAACTACGCCGGACCGCGGCGGACATCGAGACCCGGACGGGCCACCGGGTTGTTGCCATTGCCGCCGATGTAAGCTTGCAGGCGGATGTCGACCGGCTCATCCTCGAAGCGGAGGCAGCGCTGGGGGGTATCGATATCCTGGTTAATAATGCGGGCGGTGTCGGCCAGATCGGTCCTTTCGAAGAAATTCCTGCCGACCTTTATACGGCTTTGTATGCCGTCAATGTCGTGTCGATGGTCCGGATGGTAAAAGCAGTGCTCCCGGTGATGAAGGCGAAGAAATGGGGCCGCATTATCAATATTTCGTCCGAGAACGGATTACAGCCCGACCCCGATATGACCCCATATAACCTGACCAAGGCGGCCATTATCAATTTCAGCAAGAGTCTTTCCAAGTCCCTGGGTGAATACAATATCCTGGTCAATACGGTGTCTCCCGCCTTTATCTATACGCCGCTGGTGAAGGAGATGCTGAATGGGATTGCTGCCAGGGAACATGTCGCGCCACAGGAAGCCCTGGAGCGATTTCTGGCGGATAAGCGGCCTCATATCGAACTGAAACGCGCCGGAAGTATCGAAGAAGTCGGATCGGCGATCGTGTTCCTGGCTTCCGATGCCGCCTCTTTTATTACCGGCACCAATCTGCGTGTTGACGGCGGATCGGTAGCTTCTATTTAAATCACACCAAATGATCCAACGTTCCCGCCGGCTGGCTTCCATCGATGCGTTCCGTGCCATCACCATGCTGTTGATGATCTTTGTCAATGACCTCGAGTTGCTGGAGAATGTCCCGACGTGGCTGGAGCATGCGAAGGAGGGGGAGGATCGATTGGGCTTAGCCGATACGGTATTCCCGGCGTTTCTTTTCATTGTCGGTCTGTCCATTCCACTGGCCATCCGTTCCCGGGAGTCGAAAGGTGCGTCAAAACGGGTATTGCTCGGGCATATCCTGAGCCGGTCGCTTGCGTTGCTGGTCATGGGCATTTATGCGGTCAACTATGAAGAATATTATACGGGTCATGCTGTAATCGGAAAATTTGCCTGGTTGTTGTTTGCGACGATCGCGTGGTTCCTGATCTGGTTCAATTATCCGGATAACTGGCCGCGCGTTCGAAAATGGATGCTTCGCGGCGTCGGTATCCTTGTGCTGGTCATACTGGCCTGGATCTACAAGGGAGGCACTCCGGAGCATCCCACCTGGATGCAAACGCATTGGTACGGAATCCTGGGGTTGATCGGTTGGGCGTACCTGTGCGGCGCGCTGTTGTACCTGTATATCGGGGACCGGTTGTTGCCGTTGGCGATTGCCGCAATGTTTTTTGTGGGCTTATCGATCGCCGCCAGTTCCGGTTGGCTCGGCAAGGTGTTGCCTTACCATGAATGGATGTGGTTCGAGGATAGCGGAGGATTGGTGGCATTTACGATGGCGGGTGTGCTGACGGCTATCTTTTACATTCGATGGTCGGGGCAGGGACGGGCAGCGCAAAGTCTTTTATGGATACTCCTGGCGGCGCCGGTGCTGCTCGTGGCAGGCTTCCTGCTTCGACCGTTGGGTGGCATCGCCAAGCTGGGGGATACACCCTCCTGGATATTGATCTGTACGGCAATCAGCCTCGTGGTATTCGCATTGCTGGCGTACCTGGTCGACTTGCGGGGGTGGCAAAGATGGTATGTATGGATCCGGCCGGCGGGTACCAGCGCCCTGATGTGTTATTTGCTGACATATATTCACTATTCAATTTTCAAAATGCTGCCGCCGGGCTGGAGGCTGCCGGCAGGATTGCGAAGCGGCGATATCGGGTTGTTGAAGTCGGTTATATTTTCGCTATTGATCGTGCTTTTGACGGGATGGCTGGAGAAGCGGAGGTTCAGGCTTTCGGTTTAGATAGCGGTGCCGGCTACGCTGGCGGCTTTTCCCCGGTGTCTGAGCTTCGGCAGCACTTTCCACCATTTTAGCATCGGAAGCCGGAAGAACCGGACGGCAAGGGTGGCGCCGGCCAGGGGACCCAGCCAATACAGCCACCATCCGGTCCAGACCCCGCTGACCACGGCGGGGCCAAGGCTTCGGGCAGGGTTAGTACTGGTCCCGGAGAGCGCGCCCTCCGCAAATACCATTATGCAATAGAGCGGCGGCATCAGGAAGGGGGTAAAGCGCCGCAGCTTCCGATGCCCGGTAAACAAGAAGATACCTGCGACCAGCATAAAGCTGGTGATGATCTCGCCGATAAAGGCAGCAGGAATATGGCCGGCGAGGGGAACCGTGTTACCGTAGCCCACGCTTGCGCCTTGTTCACCCCATAACAGCAATGGTAGTGCGCCGAGGACGGATCCGGCCAGCTGGGCCACGATATAGCCCAGGCAATGCGAGGTGAACATCCGCTTGCGGAGTCGGAAGGCGAGGCTGACAATCGGGTTGATATGAGCGCCGCTGATCCGGCCGACCGGGGAAAGGGTGATGCCGCAGCCGGTACACCCGAAGAGGAAGCCGGTGAAGGCCCGTCTCGCGCCGGGATCAGGGAGCAGGGACCGGATGGGAGAGCCGTCGCCGTTATTGAAGATGACGATAGAAAGGCCGATGGCGACCAGCAGGGCGGTTCCGATGAATTCGGAAAGATAGATATGGATGAACTTGATTCGCAAGGCATTTGCTCCGGGCAATAACTTTCCATGAGTGCCGTAAGCAGTCGTTTTGAATGGCAGCATCAAGGTCTTCGACGCAAGGAATTTTCTCTCTCCAGGGCCGGCCGAGGGACGGCCCGGACATTATCTAATAAAAATACAAAAAAAGGTCCGATATCCGGTCAAAATTTGACAACCTCCCAGTAGGCTTTTTTCTGTTGGCCGGCAGTGTCAAATAAAAGTGGATAATTCTTTCTTCCCGGGACGGGATATTGGTCCAACCAGGTATGTTTGTCAGTGACATTCCAGAAGGTCACGCCGTTGATGGTTCTGCTGTTTTTGCGAAAGACTGAAAAGACGTTTCGGTATTGTTCGGCCTGTTTTTCCTGTATTTCCGGGGTATAGGCATCGGATCCTCCCGGTTGCCCGGAGTGGGAGTTCGCAAGGGGAGAGTTCGCCAGGGAATTCGCATGGGAGTTCGTTTGCCGGGGGGGATAGATGGAAATATCCAGTTCGGTGATCTGCACCTTCAGGCCGAGGCTGGAGAAGCGGTCGATAGATGCCTGCAGGTTAGCGGCGGAGGGCTCAAAGATGGACCAATGCGCCTGAATGCCCATGCCCGTGATGGGAACGCCGGCGGTTACGAGTTTTCGAAGGAGGCGGTATACCCGTTCCCGTTTTGCCGGCTGTTCGGTATTGTAGTCGTTGTAGAACAGTTGAGCATTGGGATCGGCGGCGTGGGCGTATTCGAAAGCTTTGGCGATAAATTCATCTCCGCAGATCCGGTACCAAAGTGAGTTGCGAAGATCCTTTGTTGTGTCGTCGCTGTTCCCGTCGGCAACGGCTTCATTGACGACGTCCCACGCGTAGACGCGGCCTTTATAGCGGCTGACCACGGCCGTGATATGATCTTTTAACCGTTTTAGCAAAACTTCCTTTGTCACGGTATTCCCTGCGGGGTCTTTGAACAGCCAGCCGGGTGTCTGCTTGTGCCAGCAAAGGTTGTGGCCACGGATGCGCATCCCGTGAGCGGTGGCAAAATCGACGATGGCATCGGCGTCTTTCCAATAATAGCGGCCTTCTTCCGGGTGGATGGGACCCATCTTCATGGCATTCTCGGGCGTCAGGCTATTGAATTGCCGGATGATGAGGGCGGTGTCGGGGCCCGTGATGTCGCGGAGGCTCACGGCTACGCCAATGGGGAAATAGTCGTGATAGTAGTCTTTGAGGCCTTTGGGTTGATCGGCCGGAAGTTGCAGGATGAGCAGAAAGGCAGCTGCAGATAATGTGATTGAGTAGCGCATGGCGGGGGATTGTTGTTTTAGTTACCGGTGGGGGGATTCGGGCGGGCCCAGATAACTGGGTCGGACGCCGCCGGCGTCTACGAGGATTTTTTGCAGCACGGGGCCGGCGTCTATGAGCCAGTATTTGAGGATATGGTTGCCCGGCCGGCGGATGTGATGTGTGGAACTACTGATGCGGATGTTGTCGGCAACCATCTTATCCCAGGTGCCAGGGGCTTCATTGCCGGTACTGAGGT
The DNA here is from genome assembly GCA_035508835.1 of Puia sp. Lineage (GTDB taxonomy): Bacteria > Bacteroidota > Bacteroidia > Chitinophagales > Chitinophagaceae > Puia. The sequence goes on along the minus strand of DATJMG010000218.1, from coordinate 3,429 downwards.
CGATGAGTTGCGGCGGGTCGTCGTCGAAGGAAATGGCATAGTGGATAGGTTGACGGTTGAAGGCCAGAATGGGCGAGAAATAGGCGTTAACCCTGACGGTCCCGGTGTCGAAAAGATAGAGTTGGTATTCCAGGCGGGGATTTTCGCCGCCGGGCGCCCGGGCCGGGGCAGTCACGGGGGTTGCCTGGATACCCGAGAGCGTACGACCGAGATCGGGTATGGTTTGCCATCGGATGTCCTGCGTGCCGATGGCGCGGGTATAGTGCGGCGCCTCTATGGAAACGTATCCGCTTGTTTCGATGAAGCCTTTAAAGTGCCCGGGGCGCGGGTTGGCGGGGTTGTCGATCTTTATGGTGACGGTGACGGTTGTCCCGTCGGGCCCGGTGATGAGGAGCGGCGCCTGCCCCGGCCCGAATGGAGCCCGTGCCCAGTCGATATCGATCCAGAGCCGTTCTTCTTTGCCCACGCGGTGGCTTGCGGGGCTAAGCCGTATCCAGGGTGCGCCGGACCGGATCGTATAGTCAAAGGGGTTACTTCGCCGGTTGAAGATGTCGATAAAGTGGGCAGTGGATTGAAATGGGTTGAAGGTCGGCAGGATGGCTTTGGTCGTATCGCCGGAGGCGGGCCACCAGCGGGTCGAGCCTTCGACGGCTATGCCCCAGGAAGAGCCGGTGGCGGCGGAGGGGTCCAGGGTGATCACGGCGGGCATATTGTTGTGGCGGGGTTCCTGCCAGTAGGTATAACCGATATGGGTCTGATCCATCATGTGGTTCCATTTACCATCCGCCGTTCCCCGGTTGTACTCCAGAGAAAGAAGGGAATCCTTATCGAATAGCGTTCTGACGCGCAGTGCAAGGTCGTTTGTTGCTGCCCGTCCCTGGGTGGCGTACAGTTTGTTGCGGGCTGCGGTTACATACAGATCGTTCAGGTTGGCGCAGGCCTGGACGGGATACAGGACTAACTCGAAATATGCGCTGCGATCTTTGGCAGGGAGTTGCCGCCCGATGGATTCTGCCTGTGCAGCGAGCCGGTTATAGTCGGAGACAACCTTATCCGCTTCGCGATAATTCAGCAGGCTATAGGTATCTGGCGAGAGCAGCTCCGGCTTGCGGCGGCCGTTATACTTCGTGTACCGGGTCAGGATATAGGCAATGGAATCGGCGAGGCGGGGTCCGAACTGTTGAGCGGCCCACCGGCGGGTATAGTCGGGCAGTTCGGATGCCGGCCACCGGTCGGGGTTCCAGGCATAGTCGAGGAAGAAGGAGATCGGGAATTCCATCGGCTTGATATCGCCGACATTTACGATCCAGATGCGGTCGTCGCCGTAGGCTTTTGTCAGGTGCATCTCTTCCCAGACCCGGGCAATGGGATTGGTGTTAAGCCATTTGTAGTTACGGGGGGCGCCGACGTAGTCAAAATGGTAGTACATTCCGTAGCCCCCGCCGCGGGGCGGGTCAGCGGGCCGGGGCAGCTTGCGGACATTCCCCCAGTTGTCGTCACAAAGCAGCAAGGTCACGTCATCGGGTACCCGCATTCCTTTATCGTAATAGTCCTGTACTTCCTTATAGAGTGCCCAGGATTGAGGCGTGGCAGAAGGAGGTTTCCCGGTGACTTGTGCGATGATGTTCCGCTGATCGGCGACGATCTTTTCAAGCAGTTCGATATTGCTGTGCTCTTCCATGGGTTTGTCGCCGTCCCCTCTCATCCCAATGGTCACGATACTTTCATGGCTGTCCATATTCTCGATCCCCTTTTTCCAGAAGCTGTCGAGTTCGGCTGCGTTCGTCTGGTAGTTCCACGGGCCTGACCCGAAACGCTTCCATTCCTGCTGGGAACGGAGCATCGGTTCGTGGTGCGAAGTGCCCATAACGATGCCATAATCCGAGGCCAGGATGGGATTCTGGGGATCATCGGTGTTGAATGCGCTGCCCCACATGGCCGGCCAAAGGTAGTTGGCTTTGAGGCGAAGCAGCAATTCGAATACCCGCTCATAAAAATAGTGATTAAAGCTACCATAATGGTCATGGACCCAACCGGACAGGGCCGGAGCTTCATCGTTAATAAAGAAGCCCCGGTATTTTACTGCCGGCGGACCATCCTCAAAGATCTTATTGCCGGAGAAAAAGAGGGGATCCTTGTGTCTTACCGGGACGTCGGCCCACCAGTACCAGGGGGAGACCCCCATTTGCCGGGACAGTTCGTAGACACCGTAGGCGGTACCCCGGCGGTCACTACCGGCGATGATGAGGGCCCGGCCGACACCGGCTATGGGCCGGCTCACAGTTTTGAGTGCATAGGATTCCCATTTGCCGTTGAGGTCAGGGATCATATTCTGGCGGGCCAGCCGCCGGATCAGGGCAGATTGGTCGAAGCTGCCGATGATAATGAGGTTTGGAATGCGGGGGGCGTTCGAAAGGTCCGTGATCAGCACCGGCGTAAATCCTGTCACGCGGCCGATATCTTCCTGCAGCGACCGGGCCACCTTACCGATCAGCCAGTGGTCTTTGGGGTCGAAATAGATTGGGACTGCTCCGGATCTTTTGGAGACAATGGGAAAGTCACCGGCCTCAAACCGGTCCGGGACCATGACCTGGGATAAGGCCTTGGCAGCGGGGAGGGCTATCAGGAGGAAAAGGAAGAGTGGTTTCATATCATGCAATTAAAACCCGATGGAATTGCCGCCGTCAACGGGCAGGATAACGCCGGTCAAGTAACTGGCCTGCCCGGAAGCCAGGAAGAGGGCGGCGTCGCCGATCTCGCCGGGATCACCCAGCCGGCCCATGGGAGTGCGGGCAAAGACCTTTTGTTTCCGTTCCGGGTCTCCATTCAACGCCTTGGCTGACATCTCGGTGGCGATAAATCCGGGAGCGATGCAATTTACAAGGATGCCTTCAGGTGAGAGCTCGACGGCCATGGCCCGGGTCATGCCTTCGATAGCCGCTTTGGATGCGGTATAGGCGATGACTTTGGGGATACCGTAATGAGAAGCCATGGAGCTGATGTTGATGATATTTCCTTTTCGGCGGGGCAGCATGGTCTTCACCACTTCCCGGGAAAGCGCGAATACAGCTTTTACATTCGTGTGGAGGATATTGTCGAATTCTTCGTCGGTCACCTCCATAAATTCTTTTTTCATGTTGATCCCTGCGTTATTAACGAGGACGTCGATTTGGCCGAAGCGGGAAACGATCTGGCGGACAAGGCCGGGCAAAGAGGGAAGGTCGTTCAGGTCATGGGTGATCGGATGGCAATTGTCGCCCAGTTGTTGTTGGGCGGCGGCCAGCTTATGGGGATCGCGCCCGATGATAATGGTCCGGATACCTGCCTTGATGAACCGGTCGGCGATCGCGAGCCCGATGCCGGAGCCGCCGCCGGTGATAATCGCTGTTCTTCTTGATTCCATTGAGTCTATGCTTATTTCAAATTTAT
>DATJMG010000217.1:0-31678 GCA_035508835.1 Puia sp. | reverse complement strand
CTCCCTGATCAAATTGTCCTCCCTTCTCCGCTATATGCTCTACGAAACCGATGAGGACAAGGTACTGCTGGAAAAAGAGATCGAATACCTGAAAAGCTATATCGAGCTCCAGGCGCAGCGGTTTGGAAAGAACGTGGATATTCATTCGAACTTCGAACCGGTCTCCGATGGTTTTGTCATCGAGCCGATGTTGCTGATACCCTTTGTCGAAAATGCCTTTAAGCATGGCACAGGCCTCGTCCCCAAGGCACAAATCGATATCCGGCTGAATCTGGAGCGCGACCGGTTACACTTTTGCGTTCGCAACCGCTATAACGAGAACGAAACATGGGAAAAAGATAAAACATCCGGGATCGGGTTGACGAATGTCAAAAGACGCTTAAATTTATTGTATCCAAACAGCCACTCCCTGCAAATTACAAAGGAGGGCGGCTGGTTTTCCATTTTGTTGGAGCTTAATCTGCATTAATGCTGCGCTGTATCGCCATAGACGACGAAGAGCTTGCCCTCGAGCTGCTTGTGGATAATATCCACAAGGTTCCCTTTCTGGAATTGGTGGCGGCTTGCAACAACCCCCTCGAAGCGCTGAAGGTAATACAGGACCAACCCATCGATCTCATATTCCTGGATATCCAGATGCCCGGCCTGACCGGTCTCCAGTTCATCCAAAGCGGTCTTGCCGCTTCCTGCATGTTCATCCTGATCACCGCATATGAGAAATATGCCCTCGAAGGCTATACCCTCGACGTGGTTGACTATCTGGTAAAGCCGGTAGCCCTGGACCGTTTTCTAAAAGCTTGCAACAAGGCGCTGGATCTGTACCAGCTGCGGGCTAAAGCCAAAACCGATACTCCCAGCGCGCCGCCGGCTGATTATTTCTTCGTGAATGTCGATTATAGCCTGCTGAAAGTCCAAAAGTCCGATATCACCTGGATCGAAGGCCTTAGAGATTATATCAGGATCCACCTTTTGAGCTCCCCCAAACCGATCATGACCCGCATGAGCATCAAGGCCATCGAAGAACAGTTGACGGGCTTCCCCTTTATTCGTATCCACAAATCCTACCTGGTCTCCGTGCCTTCCATCACTTCCGTTCGCAAGAACAGCGTGTTCATCCAGACCATGGAACTGCCGATTGGCGAAAATTACCGCGAATCCTTTTTCAACGCTATCGGCAAAACCAACTGAGCAGCTCTGCCGGGGTTCCTGCTCGACCGGCAAAACGCGCAGCCCCGCGGCGAGCAACTCATGCGCCGCCACCAGACCGGAAAGACCGCCGCCAATAACAATGACATCGGCATCCATCATCTAAAGATAACTAGAAATAGGTAGACAACCCCACACTGTACCCCTCCGTAAGACCCAGACTGGCGCCAATGACATCGCCCGTAATATCCCTCGTCTCCTGATGACGATAGTTAAACCGCAGCACCGTCTGCGGAGTGGGCCGGAAACTAATGGCAGGCATTATGCTCCACGTATCATTGTACATCCTTGTCCCCGTCGCAGCAAACTTGCCGGCATTCCAGTCTACATATTCGCCCCGTAACGCCAGGTTCACCGTCGCATGGTCCCAGTCCAATATCCTGCCCCGAAAGACGGGCTGCACGACATCGATAAACCCGCCATATTGCCGCCCGCTGTATTCCGGAGTATAATCCGGCGGCAATTGCACAAACACCCACGCCCATTCCCCGACAATATTGGTTCCCCATCTGGCCATGGTCGAATTGAAATCAACATCGAATATATTGACCGCACGTTTGCTGTCCACCGTGGCGCCCTCGATCTGCCAGGTATTGTAAACTCCGCCCATGTACGACAACCCCAATTCGCCGATCTTGTCATGCCGGACGGAGATCTTGCCGGTATAAAGGGGCATCCCGCTGGCACTGGCCGTGAACCGCGACGGATTACTCTTGGCGGCAGGCAGGAACGTCTTGCCCTGCACATTATCGATGATCGAATCATTAAAACCCCCCGTCAGATAAAACTCGTAACCGAACATCCAATGATTGGTATACTGCTTGCCATATAACCCAAACCCTGTATTGCTCCAGGTGTCCGGTAACATCTGCGTCATCGCGATGGGCCGGTCGGTGAATTCCCACTTGGGACCGTCATGGTTCTGGTTGAAGGCGCCGATCGGATTCACGATCATCCCGCCGCGCAGGTTGAGCAAAGGATGAAATTCGATATCCACCGCGGCGTACTCAACCTCGAACTCGCCGCCCGCAGCATCCCCCGGATCACCCGTGGGGTCATTCTCATACTCGATCTCGGAGAGGAACTTGATATGCCTGGTGATCGTGGAAGCAACGAAAAGACTGAATCGCCTGAACTGGAATTGATGCCCCACCGATATTCCCGACGTAGCGACATACTGCCAATCGGATTCGACATAGCCGCCGATCGAAACGGGCGACTTGCCCAATTGCAGGAAAGGCCGGTTATAGATCGCATCCATGGTCAGCCCGCGACGGCCCGTATCCGCCGACAAGGGCTTAAGTAAGCTGCTATCGATCTGCGCCATACCGCTAAAGGAAAACAAAAGAAGCCCCCCTGTCAGAATACTCAATACAGTCAATTTCATTTCAGCGATATATAAAGTTGATCATTATGTTCGGTCACCGGAAAAGTCCGCAAATTCGTATCAGCCGGGCCGTTTTTCACAACCCCCTTATCATCGAATTCGCTGCCATGCGCCGGGCATTGCAACCTGGACCCGAATACCTGCAATTCCGCACCCTGATGCGGACAACGCATCAGCAACGCTGTATATTCGCCTTCACTGAAGCGATAGACACAAACAGGATATTTTAGCTTTTCATGCTGCACGACTATATACTTTCGAAACGACCCCTTGTTCTGAAAAGCGGTCACGGGGACCACCAGGTCCGATTGCTCGATCGTCCCATCGACACTTCTGCCGCTGCCGGCGCATCCTTCCAACAGAACACCCAATAATGATCCGCCGAGACAGGCAAACCCACAGGTCTTGAGGAATTCTTCCCGCTTCATACCTTACAGCGATTTTAAAAAGGTGATCAATGCCGCCTTATCCGATACGGACAGATTGGCGAACCGCCCTTCACTGGTCGCTGCTTCCCCGCCATGCATCCCGATAGCCTGTTCAATGCTGTGCGCCCGGCCGTCATGTAACAGATACATATAACCGCCCTGTACGTTGGGTGCCAGCCCCAAACCCCATAAGGGTGTCGTCCGCCACTCGGAGGTTTTGGCATTCCCCTCCGTATATCCATCATCCAGCCCCGGCCCCATATCATGTACCAGCAGATCGGTGAACGGACTAAAAGTTTGATTCGACAAGGCCGCGATCGGCGAATAACCCGTCGTCAGGGTCGGTTGATGACAGGTAGCACAACCGATCTGATTAAATATCTTACTCCCATATTGAACGACCGAATCGGTCGGATTACGCTGTATCGGCGCTGCAAGACACCGGACATAGAACACCACCGAATTGAGGGTCGCATTGTCGACCTCCGGCGCTGCTGCCGGCGCCGGACCCGTCTGATCCAGATAATTGAATGGATTATCCGGCATATACGTGGAGGTGATCCCCATATCATGATTGTACGCCAGCACAACCTGCTGCATCAGATCATATACCGCCCCCTTGCGGCCAAACCGGCAAATATATTTGCCATCCCCCCTCGGATACGATCCATTCAAAACCCCCGCAAAAGCCGGAATACTATCCCAATTGGGATGCCCCCTCACACCATCCGGGTTGTTCGCATTGGCCGCCGCCAGCGCCAGGATCTCCGAATCGGGAACCGCTTCCAGGAAACCCACCCCGGCCGTGATCGGTGCGATCAGCCTGGTACTCGTGGCGCCGTCCGGTACCTGCTCCGGCATATAACCCGGGAGACAAAACGTTCCTAACTGCGGTCCGCCCTCAGCCAGGAATTTATTGCCCGTACTATCCGTTTGCCCGAACCGCGTTAAAATCGTAAAGGGATGACCCCGGTTATCACTCGAATGACAACTACCGCAACCCGTAGCTACGAAATAAGGCCCAAGCCCCGTCGCCGCCGTGCGATTGGCAAAGAACTGATCGTTACCCGCCGAGAACAGGACCGTTTGCTCACTGGTAAGACTAACCGGTCCGCAAATGCCGACTGCCGGGTTGATCATGGAAGGCAGTAGCTTGGAACAGGCGGTGAAGGCCGCAAGGGCCACGACAATCACGCCGATGACGATAGTGCTTTTTCTTTTCACTTCACAAAACTATCCATACACCCTCCCCCGGACCGCCGAAATCGGGAAAATGCAATTACGAATTGAGGAAATAAGAAATTAACTTGCATAGACTCAAGTCCTTATCATGGCCGGCGCCTTCGCCTCGGCCGCCGCCCTCCTTGCCGCACTATTGGAGACCATGTGAATACCCGGCCCAAATCCACTGTCAGTAAAGGTTTTATGAATTATTTTGCCGCTTTGCGATAATAGAATTAACGTTAAGTTGTCCGTACAGCACCGAAAAGGCACCCTATATTTGTACTGTCAAAGCGAAAAATCGAAAGCTCAATATATAAGAGTTGGAAGATTAAGATTTTCATATGGCAAGCAATCGTTAGAGGTCGACTGTTTCTACAGTGGACCTTTTTTCTTTTTAACTCTTTTTCGCCAAAACTTATACCCCCGATATACCCCCCTAAAAACTGAAATCCCCGAACAAGTCGGGGACTCAGCTTCCTATATGTAACACGCGCAGTAAACAGTTTTAGAAGAACCAACTGGACAGTTGAGACCTGCTCGCCTGAAGCCAGTTCCTGGAAGGCTTGGGGGTATTATCGACAAACTGCTTGTCTTCTATCTTCACCATAATACCAATCGAATTATCATCGGTCATTTTCTCTTTCATTTCTGCCGACAGCGTTTCAAAACTATCGATCGTTGCAGCGTCGGTCAGCAGTACAGCCAACCCTTTTATCTTTACAAAGAAATCCTTTCCTTTCTTGAAAAAGTCCAGCTTGGCCAGCACTTCCTTTTCGTACGCTTCAATATGCATGGTGGGCCGGGGAACGGCGAACCAGATGCGACCTTCCATGTCAACCTCAACGTCAGTAATAACGTGAGTCGGGAGTTTGATGGGAGATACAGATTCAGTGTAGAATAATGCAGTTTGCAATTCAGTGATCTTGCTCTTCAGTACATTCATCTCTTCTTGCTGGGCGGTTACGGTTGTCATGGCTTTAGTATTTGGGTACAGATTAAGTTTTTATCAACTTGCACGAACACTTAAGATAAGACAATTGGCATACCAGTTCATTAATATATTGAAAATCAATCAGATTTATCTAAGTGTATCCTCCTAAAACGTCCCAGTTTGGGATTCCCTTTCCAAATTCCGCGAACAAATGATCTTTTCCGATGATCTTTGCCCTCAATTTTGCGTTTAGCTAACCGCAGATACGTTATATATGAGAGCTGCCCCGCTTATCGGTTCACTTTTGCTGAGCACCTTTTCTGTATTCGCCCAACATATCAAGGTCCCCGCTGTCGATACCGTCCCGGGCAAAAGAGCCATCGTTCCTTTCAATATCAAATTGCCGCCCCTACCCCGTAAAGACACCACCAAGCCGAGATCCGCCACCCCAAACATCCTCGCTTTCCCCTTTGCCGTCCGCTCCCTGGAAACGAACTGGGGCTTCGGCGGGATCGTCGCACGTTTCTTCAAAGCCGGCAACGCCGATGACACCACGATTCGCACTTCCGATGTTAATGCGCTGGGCCTGTATACACTTCGCAAACAACTCATCCTTGTGGCCAGCGCCACCATCTTTTTTCCCAGAGAAGACCGCATCGCCCGCTTCCAGGCCTCGTACAGCTATTACCCGGATGACTTTTGGGGTCTCGGCAACCACGTGCCTTATTCCAATGAAGAGGGTTTCAGCCAAAAGCAATTCTTTATTAATCCGCAATTTCTGCAACGCATCCACGATAACCTCTATCTCGGCGTAACGTACCAATTCCAGCACACGGGGCCTATCAGCTATACACCCGGCGGCCTGTTCGATCAGGAGAATATCGCCGGCCGTTATGGCGGTAACACTTCGGGTATCGGCCCCATCCTTTCATGGGACACCCGTAACAATGCCTACAGCCCCGACCATGGATTCTTCGCGGAACTGCAATATGTTTGGTTTCCCGGTTTCATCGGCAGTAACTTCAATTTTCGGCTGTTCAGCGCGGATGTCAGGAAATTCATCTACCTCGATCCTAAATCGGTATTGGGGCTGCAAGGAATCGCCGGCCTCACGTTTGGCAATACTCCTTTCCGTGACCTGGAAGAACTGGGGGGCGCCGATATGATGCGGGGGATCTACGGCGGCAGATTTACCGATAAATGCCTCCAGGCCTATCAGGCAGAGTACCGACGTTTTCTATTCTGGCGGATCGGTGTAGTCGCTTTTGCAGCCGTTGGCGAAGTGGCACCTGTGCCGGGACAATTCGAATTGAACGGTTTCCACTATTCCTATGGTGCAGGAGGTCGTTTTGCGCTTAGTAAAGCAGAAAAATTAAACCTTCGTGTGGATTATGGCATCGCCAGACATTCCAACGCCTTTACCGTGCAGCTGCGGGAAGCATTCTGACTGCCCGTTCCGATCACCCTGCTCAGGGGTTCCGTTTCAACCCCACGATCCCAACCAGGATCAGTCCGATATATAGAAATTGATATATATCGTAGGTCCCCTTCAGAAAAAGGATCTCAACAAGTTTTACCCCGACCAGCGCAGTACCCATCCATACGGCCAGCGCAGTAGACGCAGGGATGTCCTTCATGGCGACGGAAATGCAATATACATTGCCCAGCCCGAATACCACATATCCCACAAAGGGCCAAATCACCGTCCAGTCACCCAAAGAAGTGAATAGCCCCTTCCAGTGAAGCGTCTTCAGCTTCTTCACGCTCATGAATCGTAAAGAAAAAGTCCAGGCCATCTCAAAAATGGCCGCACAGAACAGATACAACCATGCCATGACGGTCGGTTTAGTTTTCTACCACCGATACCATGCCCTTCCCCGCTGCCTTCCGCTTCTTTCTCCATCCCACCATGCGCTTCATCAGCCATTGCCGTGAATAATAGTAGGCACGGAACCACGAATACTTGTCCACCAGCTTCCGCTCATCGAATCGTTTGATTGCAAAAGCATGCTGGAGGAAATAGTCCCTGGGGTAGTCGTAGGGCAGGCCAAACTCATCCGGTTTCTTCCGGCCGGGAAGATAGGCGGTGCCAAACAGCCAATCCCATATCGCGAATTTAGTGGAATAATTGGCAAAGAAGACCGCCCGGTCATTGGAATGATGCCACTGATGCATCTCCGGCCCATTGATGATGTACTGTAGTTTGCCCGACCGGACATCGATATTGGAATGGATGTACATCCCCCAGACCGCGTCCAGCAAAGCTTTGATCGGCACAACGATAGGATTGGCTCCCAGCAGGACGATGGGTGCGAATTCGACTGTCTGATTGATCAGTATTTCAAGGCTATGCGACCGCGCACCTGCCAGCCAGTCCACTTCCTTATTGGAATGATGCGCTTCATGCGTCCGCCAAAGCCATTTGGAATGATGCTGCGCCCGGTGGAACCAGTAAATATAAAAATCGTGTATCACCAGGAAGAGCAGCACCTGCAATGCCACCGGCCAATGGGTGACCAGGTGCAGTCTGGATAAATGCCAACGGTTGTCGGCAGGGGTGATAATAAAATTGAAGATCAGGATCTTCAGGAAATAGCTCTGGATAAACGTATACCATACCAGGTCCACCCAGAAACCGTCGCGGAATATCGGCATCCCCCTGGTATACGGAAAAGACCTCTCCAGCCAGATAAAAATAAATACACTGCCGATCAACAGGCTGGTGGTAATTACTACAACTTTATCCATCGTCATACAGTCTGTTCTGCGGGGCGCGCCCTTCTTAGCCGCTTCATTGCCCCCATCTCACTTTCATATACCCTCTTGATGCCGTCACCCATGGCCATCTCTACATCACGGATGTCCCGTACCAGTTTCTGCATTCCCTGCGGCTCGACACTGGCAGCATGATCCGATCCCCACATCGCCCGGTCTAACGTAAAATGCCGCTCCACAAAGGTAGCACCCATAACCACAGCCGCAACCGTCGTCGCCAGCCCGGTCTCATGCCCGGAATACCCGATCGGCGTATCCGGATATAGATTCGCCAGGGTCTGCACCATCCGCAGATTGAGCTCATGCGGCGGACAAGGATAGGCCGAAGTTGAATGCGCAATCATCAAATCATCGGTGCCGAACTTACCCACGGTTGTCCGGATCTCCTCCATCGTGGACATCCCGGTAGACAGAATAAAAGGCTTGCCGGTCTTTTTGACCTTGTCGATCAGCGCGTGATCAGTCAGCGACGCGCTGGCCAATTTGTAAACTCCGGGGTTGAACTGCTCCATGAATTCCACCGATACCTCATCCCAGCATGAAACAAACCAATCGATCCCCTTTTGTTTGCAATAGGCATCGATCACTGTATACTCATCATATCCCAGCTCGACCATATGGCGGTAATTGATATAGGTCATCCGGCCCCAGGGAGTATCCCTTTCCAGCAACCACTGATCCTTCGGCGTACAAAGCTCCGGCGTACGCTTCTGGAATTTTACCGCATCGCATCCCGCCAGCACAGCCTCATCGATCAGCCGCTTGGCCAGCGCAAGCGATCCGTTGTGGTTGATCCCGATCTCCGCAATAATGTACACCGGATGTCCCGTTCCGATGGCCCGCTTCGGACTGACCCTGAAGGACCTGCGGCCGGCGCCCCCGTTTTCAGCCAAGTGTTCCTGTACAATGGTGTTCATAAATTACAATTTTTAAGGTGAGCGATTGAATTATATAGCTGTCCGACTTATCCCCCGTCTAAATAGCCGTCCATCCCCCATCGACGACCAGATTCGCGCCCGTCATATACGCGGAGGCGTCACTGGCCAGATAGACGATGGCGCCTCGATAATCCGAAGGCAACGCCATACGTCCGATGAGGGTCCTGGCGGAATAATTGGCCCTGAACCATTCCTCCTGGCTGTTTTCCACGCCTCCCGGCGAAAGCGCATTAACCCGCACATGCCGTTTCCCCCAATACGCCGCCAGGAATTTGGTGAACCCGATGACCGCCGATTTCGTGACGGGGTACGCAGGCGACTTATAAAAGGTCTGCTTCCCCTCGCTGTTCTTATAGATAGTTTGATCCGGAGCCACTATCCCATAAGTAGACGCAATATTGACGATACTGCCGCCGCCGCGCTCCGCCATCACGCCTCCCAGGATCTGCGAACACAGAAAAACCCCGCTTACATTTACTTTCCATGACCGGTCCCACATCTCCAGCGGATAATGCTCGAACATGGACTGCTCCGCTGCCAGCAACGGGTTTTCAAACATATCGTTGATCGCCGCGTTGTTGACCAACACATCCAACCGCCCGTACCTGTCCAAAATCCGCCGCTTCGCCGTCTCCAGCGAATCCCGGTCGGTGACATCCATCCCAAGCGCCAGATGCCCCCCGCCAAGTCCCGCCGACACCAGCCGCGCCGCCGCCTCGTCCAGGTCCGCCACAACCACCTTTGCCCCCGCCGCCGCCAACGCCTCACAATGCTGTTTTCCCAGCAGCCCGCAGGCCCCCGTCACAACAGCTACCTTTTCCGCCAATGAGAATAGCTCCGTACTCATGCCTTAACAACCGGTTTCATGTTGAAATGACTGACCTTGCGGAACACCGGCTCAACCGGTGCTCCCTTCAACCGTGCCGCTACATCGCCCGCCGCTACCGCCTCCTTCAGCAACCCCAGTACCTCCCGGTACGCCGCGAGCGTATAATCCACATCGTGATCGGTATGGCTAAAGCTCATATTGTGGAACCCGGACCAGAGAATGCCGCGCTTGATCATTTCCTGCTGTACATAGGATTTTAGTTCCAGCGGATTCCCGGCCGTGGCATCAAAGCTGACCAGCGTCCGGCAATCAAACCCGGTACACCGCGTATACCCGCCTATCCCCAGCTCGGCCGCCAGCATATTGTATCCGTCCTTGAGCCGTTTCCCTTTCTCCGCGAGATAGACCGGCACATTCTTTTCGATCATTTCATGTATCGTAGCAACCGCCGCAGCCAGCGAAAGCGCCTCACCCCCGAACGTCGTAAAGAAAAAGACCTCCTCCCTGAACAGGTCCATCACCTCCTTCCGACCCGTAAGCAGGGAGATAGGCATCCCGTTGGCAAACGCCTTGGAATAACAAGCCAGATCCGCAGTGACCCCAAAATATTCCTGCGCGCCACCTACCGCGATCCGGAATCCGGTCCACATCTCATCGAAGATCAGCAGCGTGCCATTGGCGGCGCAGAGGTCCTTCAGAGCTCTCAGGAAGTCGTTCTTCGGCGCCTCAAAGACAAATGGCTCCAGGATCACGCAGGCCGTATCCTCATCCAACGCAGCCCTGACCGACCCAAGATCGTTGTATTCGAACGTCGCGCTGAGCTCTCTTACCTCGGCCGGAATACCCGCATTCCGGCTCGTGACGGCAATATACCAGTCATGCCAGCCATGATACCCGCAGCATAATACCTTGTTCCGTTTCGTATACGCCCTTGCTACCCGCACCGCTGCACTGGTCACATCCGCCCCCGTCTTGCTGATCCGGATGGACTCCGCATTGGGGATCACCCGATGGATCAGCTCCGCCAATTCCACCTCGAGCTCATGCATCATCGAAAAAGTGATCCCATCCTTTAATTGGGCGATAATAGCCTCGTCGACCCGCGGATAAGCATAACCGAGCGAAAGGGGGCCGATCGCCATGTTGTAATCGAGGAATTCATTGCCATCTACATCCCATACATGAGCGCCCTTTCCCCGCTTGAGATATTTGGGCGCGACCCCATTGACATATTGACCCGGCCCTTTAGCCAGGGTCTGGGTTACCGGGGTCATAATGGGCAGCGCCCGCTGATACAGCTTTTCAGACTCCGTGATAACCGGATAGTCTCCATTGAACGCGATCTTATTTGGCATATACTGAATTTGCGTTTTTGATCCGGGCAGCAATCTGCTCGGCAGAAAATCCCTCTGTCTCCAGCACCTCGCCAAGCAACCCGGGCCGGAACCACCGCTCCTCCAAAGCCAGTGATAACACCTCCGTCCCCGCAACCCGGCGCCTCAGCAGTACCTCCGCTACAATGGAATATAGCCCGCCCGTGCGGAGGTGATCTTCGATCGTTACCAAAAACCCCGACCCCAGCGCAGCCTCCACGATCGCTTCCTCGTCCACCGGCTTGAGCGACCGCATATTGATCAATCCCACCGATAACCCTTCCTGCTCCAGCAGCACCCTGGCCCGCCATACATTCTCAAACAGGAAGCCGTAGACCAGCAATGTCACATCCGTCCCTTTCGCCGCTACCTCCGCCCTACCCGGCACATACGCCGCATGCCCATAGCTCCCCTTCTTATGATTGACCCGCACATACGCCGGAGCAGCCGATCCCCAGACCGCCGGCAACACTTTCACCAGGTCATCCTCATCCGCGGGACAATACACCTCCATCCCCGGAATACCCCTCATGATCGCGACGTCTTCGATGGATTGATGCGTCGGCCCGTTCCCATCAGATAGGAAGCCGGGGATGTAGCCGCTGAGCTTGACCGGCAAATGGGCAATCCCCACGTCGGTCCGGATGAACTCGAATGCCCGCATGGTCAGAAATGGAGCCAGGGCATGTACGATGGGTATCCGCCCCCGCAGGGCGAGCCCCGCAGCCATGCCTACCATCGTCTGCTCGGTGATCCCCGTGTCGATGAACCGGTTTCCCAACAGGCGCGGCGCATTCCGCACCAACGCCCGGTTCTCCGCGGTCATCACAATGATCCGCTCATCCTTCTGCGCTGTACTGATCAATAGTTCCTCGTAAGTCATATAGTACGTTTATCTAACCACCAATGTTTCAGATTCAATTGCCGCCTCTTTGTTCCCATGCAACTCTCCGAGCAGTTGCGAAACTTCTTTCGCCGTGAAGGCACAAAACCACCGGTCCGCCCGCGCTTCTATACTCGGCAGCCCCCGGCCTCTCACCGTATCAGCTATGACAACCCTGACCTTCCCGCCCGAGCCGTGAATCGTGCCGTAAGCCGCCGCCTGCCGCGGTTGCATGACCGGCTCGAATGCCCGTTCCAGGTCAGCAAAATCGTGCCCATCGATCCGCTCTACGTTACAACCAAAAGCCCTGAACTTCTCGGCCAGCGGCTCCAGCGGTACAAGCTCCTCTGTCCGGATATTGGCCTGGAATTGATTGCGATCCACCACCATGGTCAGATTATCGAGGCCATAAGCGTTAGCCACCAGCAACGTCTCCCAGACGCTGCCTTCATTCAGCTCACCATCTCCGGTGATCACGACCACCCGGTTATGGCTACCGCGTAATTTGCAATCCAGCGCCACCCCCGCCGCAACAGCAGGAAGATGGCCCAGGGAACCGGAGTGAAATTCCACCCCCGGGATCTGCCGGTTAGGATGCCAATAAAGATGATCGCTGGTGGATAAATGATTGGAAAGCCGCCCGGTTTCCAGGAAACCCATCTCGGCAAAAGTGCCGTACAGGGCCGGGACATCATGCCCTTTGGAAAGGAACAGGTAATCCCGCCCGGGATCATATGGATCATCTCCGTTCCGGCGGATCACCTGCGCATAGAGATAAACCATGATCTCTACACAGGATAGAGACGCTCCGATGAAACACCCGCCCCCTTCCGACATCCGGATGACATGCTCCCTCACCCGCAATGCGGTTGCCTTTAGGTTATCCGATAATGTATTTGTCATAGTGTATGTATTTCGCTTCGGTCCCCCGCCTCCAGCTTTGTTTGCGCAGCACCGACCGTTCTCAATTCGTCCAGATGATGCCGGTACCAGTTTACTCCCGCCAGATCAGCATTGATCGCATAAATGTCAGGCCTCTTCTCCAACAAGGCAAGGATCGCGTCCACTCCAAACAACGGATCCACCGGGTACAATTCCTCAAAAACGGCCCGGATGAACCGGAAATCGGCTTCATAATCGATTGTGAACCGATGTGTCATCGAATAATCCATCCCGCCATCCATCGATACATTACCAATCCGGAACCGCTGCGGCCGTTCCCAGATGAACGGCGTGGTATGCTCCCGTTCCATCGGCCGGTCCGCTTCCCGCCAGGCCTGCTCTAACGCTTGCAGCGTCATGATCTCGACATCATTTCCGTCCGGCCACGTCGCCGGATGCAGATTACTCACAAAATCAAATTCACCGGAATGCCGGAGCCAATAGCCGATCACCTTATCGATAATGACAGGATCGATCAGTGGGCAGTCACTGGGGATCTTGATCACCGTCTCCCCGCCAAATTCCAATGCCGCCCGATAATGCCTGTCCAGCAGATCACCCGGATCGCCGCGATAACAGTCCAAACCCTCCTGCCGGCAGACCTCGACGATTACATCATCCTCCGGCTGAACAGTAGTAGCAACGACCACCCGTCCGCAAAGCCGGGCCGCCTGTACCCGCTCCACCTGACGGACGAATAACGGCTTGCCCTGCAAAGGCATCAATACCTTGTCAGGCAGTCGGGTAGACCCCCTCCTGGTTTGCATAATACCTAGGATGTGCTGTCCTTTCGCGTTCATGTAAGCTATTGGTAATAACCCGGGCCGTCCGCAGAAATTCATCTCTGTTACCCTTGAATTCCACATACCGGCGGCACAGATCGGCAATCAAAACAGCCGACTGGCCACCATTCTGCACCGGCGCCAGTTCTTTTAATTTTTCCACGTCGAAATACGAGTGAACTTTTTTCCCAAGCGCAATCCCGATATAAACAACAGTCGAATACTGGGTGATAAGCTCATCGCAATTGGCAATCATCTGCTCCGTACTGCCCTCCGTAAAGATCAAGGTTTCCGGCGGCGCTATCTCCCGGATCTCACGTACCCCACGCTCCATGTTCTCATTGGGGTGCAGTTTGAAGACCAACTGGCGCCCGGCGGCAAGCGCGACACACCGGCGGATAAAAGCAGGACGATCATCCTTTCTGAACGTCTCCCGTATATCCGAAGTGGCTACCAGCACATACCCCCGGTAAGGAAATGAGTTATTCAGATGCACAGCCGCATGATCAAAATTCGGTATCCCCGTGACAAATATCCGGCTCTGATCCGTACCCAGACGGCTAAACTGCTGCCTGTACCCCTCCGATGCCGAACAGTAGACATCACAGATATTACTGCACCCATTGTAAGCCGTGTTCATCGCCCAGTAGGTCGGTAAATGCAGCCGTCGCGTCCACTTGCCCCAGATGGTGATCGGATCGGTCATCCCTTCTTGCACCCAAACCGTCTTTAACCGCCGAAGATCCCGGGGCACGTAGAGATCCGAGCAAAGCACCGCCATATCATATTGATTATCATAAACAGAACGGGCATAGTCGTTGGCCAGTCCATGACGGTCGAGATACGCATCCGATTTCCGCTTGAACTCCCCGCCCATAATGGTCGTGTCCAGGATCCCCATGCGGACCGCATGACGAATAAAGATATTTTTACTGTAAAGCTGGCTGAAGAAACAATCGTATTCCGGCAGCTGGGCAGCCACCTGATGCATTTGGCTAGTCTGATTGGGAGATCCCACAATAAAGAGGATCTTCTTTCTTCGGGACGTAGTTTCTCGCAACATACGATCAAAGTTCAAGTTATATCCTGTACCAGTCTCGGCCCCCCCACAGAAATCACAATTCCTTAATATGCCTGAAATAATCTGCTAATAATAGTTATGTTTATTCCAGAGGCCGAATTATACACTACTTATCCAGATAAGGAAGCAAGATTTGCTGCCATGTCCGATACCCTTTCTCATTCATATGCAGCTTGTCCGCCAGAAAGAAGCTGTCGATCGGCTGACCCTGCGGTGTTAACATCGAATGGTATACATCCACAAAAGTAGCATGGCTGTACTTCGCCATGAAATCTCTTATCATATCGTTGGCCTCCTCCATTTTTGGCATCAATCGTGCACGGCTGGGACTGGGCTTTATAGAAATAAACACAATGTCTACGTCTTTCATCCGGCTGCGGATCAGATCATATAACCGGACAAATCGATTGAAGACCATCTTGGCCGTTACGGAATCCGAACTGGCAAGATCATTGTCACCACAATAGATCACGATCTGTTTGGGATGGTAAGGGAAAATGATCTCTCCCGCATACCGGATCACATCGGGGAGGGTCGATCCGCCAAAGCCCCGGCTGATGATCGTATATCCCGGAAAATAGCTTTGGACATTCGTCCATTTCCGAATGGAAGAACTCCCCACAAACAGAATAGCTCCGGTAGGCGGTCGCTGAATGCTGTCCTGATGCTTGAATTCGGCGATCTCATTCCAGAACGGCGGCGGCTGTTTTATAGGCGCAGCCGATATCGGGGCGGCAGGAACAGGTACAGATTGCTGGGCAGCGGATGGAACGACTATCAGGAACGATAGACAGCAGTTTAGAAAAAAGGTTAGACGTAAGCTGGTGTTGTTCATTACGACGGTTTACCAAATCTACGAGGAAAAATTAAATAGGCGCCAGCCGGGCCATTTCAGAATTTAAGAAGCTGAAATCCAATAACAAAGCAGATGGAGTACTGATCATTTCCGCGCGCAATCGATCCCTATCCCCTCAACTCCTCCACCGCCGCCGCGGTCTTGGCCAGCGGTTTCCCTAACAATCTACTTCCTTCCGGCGTGATCAGCAAATCTTCTTCGATCCGGATGCCGCCGAAATACCGCAACGCCTCCAACTTTTCATAGTTAATAAAGTCTGCATATTTTTTCTCCGCCCTCCATCGATCCATCAGCTCCGGAATAAAATAAAGCCCCGGTTCGATCGTCACAACAAACCCCGGCTCCAACGCGCGGGCCAGTCTCAAAAACTTCCAGCCAAACTCCTTGCTCTTCCTGAGCTCTTCCGTATATCCGACATACTCTTCTCCAAGATCTTCCATGTCATGCACGTCAAGCCCCATCATATGTCCCAATCCGCACTGAAAGACCATCGTATGGGCTCCCGCCGCAACCGCCTCGGCAGGATCACCCTTCATCACGCCTGCCGCAACCAACCCTTCGACCAGCTTCTGTGCAGCCAGGGCATGCACGTCCCTGAAAAGTATCCCTGGCCTCAGCACCGCCACGGCCGCTTCCTGTGCGCACAAGACAACATCGTACATCTCCCGCTGTAGAGCCGTAAACTTTTTTCCGATCGGGAAGGTCCGGGTCATATCGCCCGCATAATGCATCGCGTTCTCGGCGCCACTGTCGCAGATCGCTAGCTGACCGCTCTTCATCACCGTCTTGCCGTAATGATTGTGGAGAACCTCGCCATGGACCGTCAGGATAGTCGGGAAGGACAAATTCCCTCCGGCGCTGATGGCAATGCCATGCAGCACGCCCGCCAGCTGCGCTTCCGTCATCCCGTCCCGCGCGCCCCGGATAGCCGCCAGATGCATCGCTGCGGTAATGTCTACCGCCTCCTCGATCTGCACCACTTCCTCCGCAGACTTGATCGAACGCTGTTCGACCACGGCCTTTATCAACGGCACCGACGCATGCCCCCTGACCGCGCCTGGCGCAAATCCAAGCCATGCGCTGAGCTTGAGGATATTCTCGGGCCGATAGGGCGGAAGAAAATGGATCGTCCTGCCCGCACCGCGCGCGCCGGCCAGCTCAGCGGGCAATGCCGCCGACGGCCGGACGTCCGTTATGCCTGCCGGTTCCGCCTGCTGTGCCAGTGACGGCTGTGGCCCCGTCCAGACGATATCATCCAGCGTAAGATCATTACCAAAGATAACCTCCTGATCATGGTCCATGTCGATCAGCGCCGCAAGCCCCGGCCGGTCCAGCCCGGTAAAATACAAAAAGCTGCTGTCCTGCCGGAAAGGATAAAGGTTATCCTTATAGTTCATGCTGCTATCCTCATTACCGAGCAGGAGCACAAGCCCCTGACGCAATTGCTGCTTTAATTTCCCCCTTCGGGATACGTAAACGCTTTTATCGAACATATGGCAAATTTAGAGATCATATATAACCTTCTTCACGTAAAAATCCCGGGTGTCGATCATCGGCATATTACTACTCGTCACCACAATCCCCTTCTTATCCACGACCACCCTGCTCGTACCATTGCCCGTAGTAATATCCAGCGGCAGCGGCATCCCGATATTCAGCAGCCGCACGCGGAAGATGTCAGGCTGATAGGCTGCCTCTTCGGTAATATC
This sequence comes from Puia sp., assembly GCA_035508835.1. Classification (GTDB taxonomy): domain Bacteria; phylum Bacteroidota; class Bacteroidia; order Chitinophagales; family Chitinophagaceae; genus Puia. The sequence continues at coordinate 14,334 of DATJMG010000217.1, read as the reverse complement.
CTTGCCCGGCACGAGGGGCTTGCCATTGTGAAGACGCGGAACCGGTTGCCATAGGCATTCATCGTTTGATGCTCCATCCCCAGATGCGGAGTCTCCACGATGCCGATCTTCTCCTTCACCCATGGATACTCGCCAAAATATTTCTCCTTCACCCGCGCAAACCGCTCCAGCAGCTCCAACTGATGCGGAGCCATCGCATAATCGACCCTGACCGTCACCGGTCCCGCCGGCCACGGCCGTGCAGCTGTGATCCGAAGCTCATGCCGTTCATGCGTGAACTCAGCCGGCTCGCCGTCCACCGTGACTTTCGACACCCGGAACGAATCCATCAGATCGAATAACAGGCTGGTCGCCGGCGGACGCGCGCTTTGACCATAAATAGTCCCGCTAAACAGCAGCAGCAAGCAGGTGAGGAATCGTATCAGCCCGTGCTGCACCCCCCGTAATTCCGCCAATCCCCTCAACCTCCCGATCGCACTATAGCCGGGATACGTCGTCTTCCGGAGATCATCCAGCATCTGATGGCCGTGATCGGGCCGCATCGGCAGCGAGATCTTCCTTCGCTGCTGCACCGCAAGCAGTTCCCGGATGACCGCTACCATGTCGACATCCCCTCCCAGATGATCGGCCTCAAAGAAATTACCCGCTTCATCCCTTTTGGTGCTGCGCAAATGGATAAAATGGATATGATCGCCGAGCCGCCTGACCATCCCCGTGAGATCATTGTCGGGCCGCACTCCATAAGACCCGGTACAGAAACAAAGCCCATTGGCCGGTGACGACGCACAGTCCAGCAATTCCCGGGCATCCTGTTCCGTGCTGACGACCCTCGGTAGCCCCAGCATCGGGTAGGGCGGGTCATCGGGATGTATGGCCAGTTTCAACCCCACTTCCTCGGCCACAGGCACTACCTGCTGCAGAAAATAAAATAAATGCTTCTTCAGCTTTGCCCCATCGATCCCTTCATAGCTCCGGAGCGCAGTCAGGATCTGCTCCTCCGTGAACCTCTCCTCGCTGCCGGGCAGCCCCAACAGGGCATTGCGATAGAGCGTTTCTTTTTCTGCTGCGGTCATCGTAGCCAGCCTCCTCTCCGCACCGGAGATCTCTGCGGCAGTGTAATCCTGTTCCGCACCAGGTCGCTTTAACAGGAAAAGGTCGAAGGCGATAAAAGCCAGCTTTTCGAATCGCAGCGCCTTGCTATGGTCCGGCATTTCATAACCGATATCCGTGCGCATCCAATCCAGGATCGGCATGAAATTATACGTCACCACTTCCAACCCGCCCATCGCCACGTTTCGTAGACTCTGCTGGTAATTCCGGATATATTGCTGGTAATTTCCCCGCTGCTTTTTAATGTCCTCATGCACGGGCAGACTTTCGATCACCTTCCAGCGCATCCCCGCCGCCGCCACTTCCGCCGCTCGCCGCGCAATCTCCTCCTGCGACCAGACCTCCCCTACGGGAATATGATGCAAGGCCGTTACTACGCCCGTACAACCCGCCTGCCGGATATCCCAAAGACTGACCGGATCATTCGGTCCATACCAGCGCATCGTTTCCTCCATCAAAAATGGCCTATCCATACTATTTTTGTTTTATCCTCTTACCCGCCGATGCCCCTTTTCATCCGCTACCTCGATCTCCGTCTCCACCCACTTTGCCGCTCCCAACTCGACACTGCGCGCCGTCGGCAGCGAACCCGCCACACTGACCCGGATCTTTCCGGCGGGCTCGACCCGCAGACCCTTGGCATCCACGACCGACAATTGCTCTGGCGTGAGGACGAAATGAAGCCGGATCGAATCACCGGGCGCCAAAGATACGCGCTGGAACCCTTTCAAGGCAAATAATGCGGCTGAATCACCCGCGTTCTCATGGGTCACGTACAGCTCGGCCACTTCGTCAGAAGCATATCTGCCCGTATTCGTCACAGTCACCTCCACAGTGACCGGTTCGCCGCGGCGGATCTTCGCCTTGGACACCGTCAACCCGCTATAAGCGAAAGTCGTATAGCTCAACCCAAACCCGAAAGGATATAACGGCTCCGCCTTCATGTACCGGTAGGTCCTCCCCTTCATCGAATAATCCTCAAAAGGAGGCAGCTGATCATAGGAACGCGGAAAGGTCACGGGGAGCTTGCCCGATGGCGAAACCTTCCCGTAAAGAACATCCGCCACGGCATTACCTCCTTCCTCACCCGGATACCAAACCAGCAGCACAGCATCGGCTATCTGCTGCACCTCGGCAAGGTTCATGGGACTGCCGCCGGTAACGACTGCAATAACCGGATTTTTGTTGCCGGCCTTTAGCTTGCGCAGATAATCGATTTGCGCGGCAGGCAGGTTGTAATCCAACCGGTCACCAAAAGTGGGTGAGGCCAGCGACTCACCTTCTTCACCCTCCAGCAACCCGCTGATCCCCATGACACAGATCGTAGCATCGGCCCCCTTTGCATTCCCCGACGCCCAGTCAATAGGATTGACATTCGGTCTATCCAGGAGCACTCCCTGATTATAGATCATCTGGCTGCCGGGCTGCACCTGAGCTGCCAGCCCTTCCAGGATCGTCACCAACCGGCCGTTGACCCCATAGTAGTTGCCCAGCAGGATATCGACACTCGTAGCATTGGGGCCGGTGACAAAATATTTTTTGAGCCCGTTCGACAACGGCAGAACCCCGTCATTCTTTAACAGCACAATGGATTTCTCCGCCACCTTTCGCGCCAGCGCCCTATGCTCAGGACTGTTGATAACAGACTCGGGTATCCGATCATAAGGATTGCTGCCGGGTGGATCGAACAGCCCGAGCTTAAATCGGGTCCGCATCAGGATACTAAGTGAACTGTCGATCTGCGTTTCGGTTACCAGCCCCTGTTTGACTGCATCCGTCAGCGAAAGATAAGTATCCCCGCAATTCAGGTTCACCCCGCGCTGCAAGGCAAGTGCTGCAGCCTCTGTTTTGCTGCTGACCAGTTTATGACCTTCATAGATGTCCGCTATCGCATCACAGTCCGAAACGATATGCCCCTTGAATCCCCATTGCCCGCGGAGCACATCCTCCAGCAAATAGGTGTTGCCGCAGCAGGCTTCCCCGTTGGTGCGGTTGTAGGCGCACATCACCGCCTCTACTTTCGCCTGGACAACCAGCGCATGGAATGCCGGCAGATAGGTATCCCAGAGATCATGCATCGAGACTTCGGCGTCAAAACGATGCCGTAGCCGCTCCGGCCCGCTATGCACGGCATAATGTTTGGCACAAGCCGCCGTTTTCAAATACCGCGGATCATCCCCCTGCAAGCCCCGGACCAACGCCACACCCATCCGCGACGTGAGATACGGGTCCTCACCATAGGTCTCCTGCCCCCTCCCCCACCGTGGATCCCGGAAGATATTGATGTTCGGCGTCCAAAAAGTCAACCCGCTGAACCGGTTGCGGTAATTCTTCTTTATTGACGCATTGTACATGGCCCGGGCTTCATCCGATATGGCGTCCGCCACCTGATGCACCAGGCTGTCATCGAACGTCGCTGCCATGCCGATCGGTTCGGGAAAGATCGTCGCAATCCCCGACCTCGCCACGCCGTGCAATGCCTCATTCCACCAGTCATATTCGGGTATGTGTAGCCGGGGTATGGCCGGCGTGCTGTTCATCATTTGATAAACCTTCTCTTCCGGCGTGAGCCGCGAGATCAGATCATGCACGCGTACTTCGAGCGGTAGCGCCGGATTGGTCCAGGGATCATTTTGGGCCTCGGTCCGGATAAAAAGAAAACAACAGGCAATCGCCGGCAGAAAGAACAATTTTTTCATATTGACAACATTTGGAGACACTAATGTAGCCAAAAAATGAATAGAATTGCAACCGATTGCAGCCTCATCTTATCCCCTATTTCACCACCCTCCTCCCCTCAAAGGGTGGCGCCGGCAAGCCATCCTGGAACAGATGGTCCCGGTTTATAAGATTAATACCCTCCGGATTGTCAGCCCACCCATATCGCACGGCAACCGGGTTGGGGACCTGATCGCACGTCACCACCACTTTTTTCCCTTCGATGACCGCCTTCGCCGGATAAAAATGATTATCCGCCCCCGCGAGCGCAAAACCATGCAGTTCCCCACCCCCCTTTACGATCAACCCGCTTTCGACCTCATCGAACCGGATGCTGACCTTGTTGTGCCGGATCCGCACCGAATGGAATAAAGGACCGGTATAGATCATATCGGGTACTTCATAAGCGACCCCTTCCGCCGAGAGGGCCAACCGCTTTGCCAACTCCTGCTCATTTGGAAACTCTCCGCCCTTTTCTTCGCCAAGGTCCGCCGCCACCGCCATCCCCGTCTTGGGAACGGCGAGCACTAACCGCTGCGCTTCGCGCAGCGGCGCCCAACGGCTTTCCTCTGACTGCTGCCCTGCAGCCCCATGAGCCCCGGTCTGCACATAGATCCAGGGCAGACTGGTCTGCCCCCAGTGCAGACGCCAGTCACCGATCACACTGGCGAAGATTCCCTGGTATTCCACCGGCTTGCTGACATCTGCTTCCCCCTCGCACCACAATACCCCCCGCACGGTATACGTGTCAGCCGGCGCAATCATGCCGTTGAACAGCCCGCCGGTCGCCATCCGATCGGCAGGACCTGCCCCCTCCGCATAGCTGCTGTCCTTATACCGGTCCGCCAGCGCAGCATAAGCCGGAAAGGATGAGAGTGCTTCGGGGCTTAGCCAGGCTTCAGCCGGTGCATCCGCAACGCTTGCATTGATCAATCCGACCGCCACATGATAGTGATCATACAGCTGCAAGGCAAAAAGATAAGCCAATGCAGAAAAATCAAGTACCGAGGTCGGAGTTGCAGGCTCCCAGCCACCCGCAGAAACATTTTGTCGCGGCCCCTTGAAATCGTAACGCGTAGCGATTCGGTACTGCCGGATCGGCGCCTGGTCCGCCCGGGTTATCAGATCGGCATAGCGCTCTTTGACCTTTTCCATGGTCAGCTGCATCCCCGCCCCGCCGGAACAAAACCAGACCTCGCCCACCATGATATTCCTGAGCCAGATGTGATTGATGCCATCGATATCCATCGTATAGGGGCCGCCGGCTTTTTTGGGCGAAAAGATCACGAGCCATTTCCCTTTGTCATCCGTAACAGCACTCGCCGTCTCTCCATCGAATTTAACCGTTATCGCCTCGCCCGGTGAGGCATAGCCCCAGATCCGGATAGGGATTTCGCGCTGCAGGACCATTCCGTCACTCACCAGCCGCGGCACCCATACCTGCCCCTGCGCACCCCAGCCTGATAACAACAGGAACCCTATCCAGCTGAAAAATTGTCTGCCATGCATGACCATAAAATTTAAGAGCGGCCCCTTCGGGGCCGCTCTGCAAATATATTTCTTTAAGGCATTCGTTAATAGCCGGGATTCTGCGGAAAGGGAGGACCCTGGGTCACCGCATCGATCTCATTCTGCGGGATCGGCCGCAAGGACATATATGACTGGAAATGGGCTCCCGCCTGGACAGGATTCCATGCCGCGATCCTCTCCTGCAAGGATTGCGTACGCACCAGGTCAAACCATCGGATACCTTCACCGTAGAATTCCCGGGTGCGCTCATCCAGGATGAAATCCAGCGTCACCTGGTTGGGGGTGATGTCCATGGCTGCCGCCGCAGCTGCATTCTGCGTGGGTGTATTGGTATTGAGATACGCCGCCCTTTCCCTGATCACATTGATATTCGCGGCGGCATCGGTGAGATCGCCAAGTTTGAACTCCGCTTCTGCCAGCAGCAGATAGACATCGGCAAACCGATAGAGGACCACCGGTCGCGTGCTGGGATCGTTGAAATCCGCTGCAGGCCTGCTGGGATCGTCGAATTTCCTGTTGGCAGGATAATAATTGTTCGTCCAGAGGCTCGGTGGAATGATGATCCCATGGAATGGCGTCGATCCATTGAACTGCGGGGCTCCGGCGACTTCATATGGCGGAAACCATACTGCCGTATCCACGCCTACATTCATCGTATAGCTGATACCGCGGGAGTTGTTGGCCTCGCCGGCCGTATTGGAAATATTCGCAGTATTGGCGATAAATACGGTCTGGAACGTCTTGTTGAACCGGGTGTCATAGACCAGGTCCGCAGGACTGAATGCCTCACCCAGGATATATGTAGTATTCGGCATGGCCCGGATGAACGGCCGCCCGTTGATCACGTCCCGCGTCATCATGCTGGGCCCGGAATTCGTCAACGCACCCGAGGCGTTCTTATAAGCATTGATCGTGCTGTTCGTCGGGTAGTTCCAGCGCTGGAACCAGGGCAGAAGGTTCTGCGACGCCCCGCCGGCTGCGCCGCCTCCCGTCACGTATTGTCCATATTGGGCATTGTTGGTATGGTCGCTGACGAACATATTCTCTTTCCCATAATCGTAAGCCGCCCGGGAGGCTGTGATGGGATTGACATTTTCGCCGAATTCATCTGCATAATCCGCCCACAGGCCAAAGCCATACGTCGTCTGATTGGTGATCAGGTTGGTGAAGACGGCAACGGCCTGCTGAAAATCATTCGGCTGCGCCGCGCTGGACCATCCCCGGGTCAGATAGGTCTTTCCCAGCAGATAGAGGGCCACCCCTTGTGCCGCCGCCTTGCCGCCGAATGGGGCCTGTGTAGTGGCAGACACGGGTGAGACGACTTGCAGATTCGCGGCCGCATAGTTCAGGTCGGAGATGATCGTATCATATACCTGGGCCATGGGCTGCCGGGAATCCGCGAGGCTCGGCGTTGTGACATAGGTCGTGTGCAGCGGCACATCGCCAAAGTTGGTGACGAGGTAGTAATACCAGAAAGCCCGCAGGAAATGCGCCTGGGCGACGCATTGGTCCACAATGGTGTCGGCAGGGAGCTGTTTGGCGTACTGCATGACAGCGTTCAGCGTATTGATATCCGTGTACGCGTTGTCCCACCACCCGTTGGCTTCATCCGCGCTGGTCATCGGGTTATAGGTAAAGAAGTCCGTGCTCGACGCGCTCGCCCCCTCCAATATCTCATCCGTGCCGCCAAGGCACTGCATGGTGAACCCCTCCGTCCCCCACAGGCTGCGCAGATCATTGTATACGCCGCCAATCCCGCCCTCCAGGCCACCCTCCGTGGTGAAGATACTGGGCACGATGATCGACTCAGGATGCTCCTCCAATAGTTTTTTACAGCTGAGGTTCATCAGCACCATTACCATCAGGCTCGCAAAACAAATTTTCTTAATCGATTTCGGCCGGGAATAATGTCTTTTAAATGGACGAACGGAATCTCCCGGTCGGGACCCCTGTATGTTAGATATTTTAATGATCGATTTCATACAATCAATATTTTGAATGTTAGAATTTCAGGCTCAAACCAAGATTGAATTCACGCGTGGAAGGATTGTTGGCATTGACACTTATCTGCCGCCACTGTCCGTTGACACCACCAGGCCCCGTGCTGCCGCCCGCAGCCGTAGATGCAACCGCGCCGCCATACCCATTGCCTTCCGGGTCAGGTCCATAGCCGGCCTTCACGAAAGGAGAATAGATGATAAAAGGATTCAACGCCGTGACATAGACCCGCAAGGACGTGATCCCGGCCCTGTTCAACCCCCTCGCAGGGATCGTATAGCCGAGGTTGATGCTCCTCATTTTGATGAAAGAACCATTCTGGTAGCCCAATGTCGAAGCAAACGGGAAGGATTGAAGGCTGGCATCCGGCCGGGGAAATGCATTGGTAGGGTTGGAACGCGTCCAATAGTTCACCTTCAGCTGGTTGATCCGGCTCTGCATGAAAAAGTCATACCCATTCGCAGTACCATCGGTCGTCAGGTAAGGCACCAGCACTTTCATCCCCATGCGCGCGAAGGCGACGAAATTAAAATCGAAATTTTTGTACGTCATCCTGCTGCTGAAACCTCCCTCCCATTTGGGCTGGAAATTGCCGATGATCTGCCGGTCGTTGGCATCGATCTTCCCATCCGGTTTGCCGTTGGGTCCGCTGATATCCTGGACCTTGATATTGCCCGGCAATTGCGCGGGCGAAGTCTGCGCCTGGAGCTTCCCGTCCAGCGAATCCGCAGTCTGCCAGATACCGAGCTTCTTCACATCGTAGATCACCGTCAAAGGCTGGCCGACAAACCACCCGTCGTTGATGTCCTCCTTCTCCCCTGGCACCAGTTGCGTGATCTTCTCCCTGTTCAGGTAGAAATTGAAATCTGTCGTCCAGGTAAACCCGCCGGGAGACGCCGATCGGATATCGACCGTGCTCAGGTTGATCTCTACCCCCTTGTCTGTCGTCTTGCCCAGATTGTTCTCAATGCTGCTGGCGCCATCGCTTGGCACCAATGTCTGCTGCAATAGAATGTCGCTGGTCTTTTGCTCGTACACATCCACCGTACCGTAGATCCGGTTCTGAAGGAACCCGTAGTCCACGCCTAAATTGGTCTCCGCCGTCTGTTCCCAGTGCAGGTGGGTGTTGGCCAGGGAAGTGATCAGATAGGTATTCACTTCGCCCGCTGTCGCCTGTCCGAAATTATAGGTGCTGGTAGTAAGTCCTCCCAACGTGCTGTATGGTGCAACGCCCTGGTTGGAAGTAAGCCCCCATCCCCCTCTCAATTTAAGGTTGTCGATCCAGCCGACGGACTTCATAAAGTTCTCGTTCATGATATTCCAGCCCACCGCAAGGGCCGGGTAAGTAAAGTACTGGTTACCCGGCGACAGCACGGAAGATCCGTCCCTCCTGACGGTAGCCGTTAATAAATAACGCTCGTTAAACGAATAGTTCACGCGCGCCATATAAGATATCAGCCCCCTTTCCGCAAAACTGCCGGGATTATTGGCGTCCGTTTCCACTGTCTCAGCCAGATTCAGATTGGCGTCCTGTACATAGTTGGCGGGAAATCCGATGCCTATAAAATTGCTGCTCTGATTATGGTCCTTCTCGGCACTGTAAAGTCCCGTGAAAGTCAGGTGGTGTAACCCGGCAAACGTCTTGTCATAGGTCACCACATTCTCCAGCACATAAGAATAGGCTTCCGCATTTCCCACCTCCGCGGTCGCAGCCGCCAGAGAGGTGTTCGAATTTACAAAAGTCTCGGGACCGCTATAGTTGTCCGATTGGTTCTGCGAGTAGTTCAGACCAAGGTTGATCCTGTACTTCAGACCGGGAAGGATGTACCATTCCCCGTACAGGCTGTTGAAGGTCTGCAACCTCCGCACCCTCGCCAGGATGGCGCCGGCGGCCGTTTTCAACGTCAGCGGGTTCACATACACGGAGGCATCGATAGAACCGGCCAGCGGGTATAGGTTGACCGTACCATTGGGATTATAAGGAGAGACCAGCGGGCTCAACCGCATCAGCGTGCCCGGAACACCCGAGCCTCCCGGCGTATTGGTATAAGCCAGGGAATTGATCGTATTGATGCCGATCTTCAAATGCTTGCTGATCTTATGGTCGATAGTGGTCCGCAACGAGAACCGTTCGAAATTCTGATTGGGAATGATGCCCTGCTGATCATAGTAAGACCCCCCTATGCCGAACTGCGTGGTCTCCGTACCACCGGAAAGGCTCAGGTTATTGCTGGTTGTCATGGCATTCCGGTAGATCAGCTTCTGCCAGTTGGTATTGGTCCCCGCAGCGAGCCCGGCCTGCTCGGCCGTCGTCAGCGGGTAGGCAGTCGTCCCGGGAGAAGATGTGTTATACGTCGCAGCATCGGCTTTAAATTGCGCATATTCTTTTCCATCAAATACCTTCATATCGCCCAGCACGCTGGAAGTGCCATAATATCCGTTATAGGTCATCTGCGATTTACCCACCCTGCCTCGCCTGGTCGTAATAAGGATAACCCCGCCCGAAGCTCTGCTACCATAAATGGCCGTCGCAGAAGCGTCCTTTAATATATCAAGGCTCGCGATATTGTCCGGATCGATGTCATTCACGCTGCCGGCGAAAGGAATACCATCCAGCACGACCAGCGGCTGGTCCAGGTTATCGCTGATCGTATTCGCATTGCCGACGCCGGTTACGGAATTTGTAACCGATGAAGTCGCCATTGACCTGTTCCCACGGATGCGGATCTGCCCGCCGCCCCCCGGCGTAGCACTGTTGTTGACGATGTCCACGCCCGCCGTTCGCCCCTGTAGTTCATTGATGAAATTGGGCTCAGGGACTTCAGCCAGGGTCGTCGCGGTAACCCTGGCGACAGAGCCCGTAACGTCACTCACCTTCTGAGTCCCATATCCCACGACAATTACCTGGTCCAGGGAACTGCTCGACGACGCCAGTATAACCTGGATCGAACGCCGATCCGCCACCTTTATAGTGGCGCTGACATACCCCACCGAGGAGATGACCAATGTACCATTGGCCGGAACAGCAATCTCAAAATTGCCGTTATCATCGCTGGTGACACCTTGCCGCGTGCCCTTGACCGTGACAGTCGCCCTGGCGATCGCCTGCCCGCTGTCGGAGACAATATGTCCGACGACATGGATGATGTTCTGTGCCTGCACCCTGGGCGAAGCCATCAGAAACAGCCCGCAGCAGGCAATGAAAATTGAACTTTTCAAAAGCCACCCGGTTAGTGGAAGCCTCCCGGGGACCCTGTGCTCGAACGAAACTCTCATAAGTGATCGGTTTTAATGTTTGAAGCTTTGGTAATAAATAATAAAAAACCAGAGTGCAGCGAGATCACCGCGCGTCGCCGGCATCCGCCATAAGATGGATAAATAGCAGCATAAGGAAGGGAAAACCCGGCCAGGAGCAACATTGCCGGGATTGCAGAAGATAAAACCCTCTGCCCGATGTCGTTTTGGCTGCATAAGATCAATCGTATTTTTTAGCATGGCAAGTATGCAGTGTTCTGTTTGGCGAGACTAAAGTAGGAAAATTTTGGATAAAATGTAACCGATTACATTTTTTTTCAAAAAATAAAGTACATTTATCCCTGTCTAAGGGATGTAAACGATTGCCATGAGTGACCAGAAAGAAGTTACTATTTACGATCTTGCCCGCAAGCTCGACCTATCTATCGCCACCGTCAGCCGGGCACTGAAGGACGACCCTGTCGTCAGCAAAAAGACCAAGAAACGTATCGCAGATCTTGCTCAGGAACTCGGATACCGCAGTAATCATTTTGCCCGTAACCTGCGTACCCGCCGTACCATGACTATCGGCGTGATCATCCCGCGTATCAATAGCTACTTCATGTCCGCGGTAATCGCCGGCATGGAAAATGTCGCCAATCACGAAGGCTACAATCTTATTATAAGCCAATCGTCCGAATCGGTTCACAAAGAACGCGCCAACGCGACCACCCTTTTTAACAACCGCGTGGACGGCCTGCTGGTCTCCCTGGCCTTTGATACCACCTCCCTTACCCATTTTGAACCCTTCTTCTCAAAGAAGATCCCCCTCATTTTCTTTGACCGCGTGGCCGAACACAAGGATTGTACCTGCATCCTCATCGATAACCAAAGGGCGGCTTACGACGCTACCACCCACCTCATCAGCCTGGGCCGCCAGCGTATCGTCCATATCACCGCTCCTTCGAAGATGAACGTTTACACCGACCGGTTGAAAGGGTACAAAGAAGCCCTGGAGGATAACCATATCCCCTACCGGGAGAATTATGTTGTCACCGGTAACCTCAGCCAGGAAGCGGGCGCAGACGCAGCCACGCTCATCCGCTCGATGTCCCCCTTGCCGGATGCCGTGTTCGTCGCCAATGATAACTGCGCCGTAGGGTGTATGGTGGCGATCCGCCAGATGGGTATCCAGATCCCCAAAGAGATCGCCTTCGTCGGCTTTAATAATGACCCCGTCTCCACCGTCGTAGAACCGAACCTCACCACTATTAATTATCCCGGCTACGAGATGGGTCAGTTGGCGGCCCGCAGCCTCATCGACCACCTGAACGGAACCTCCAGCATCCATTCCACCAATACCATCCTCCTTCGCTCGGAGTTGGTCATCCGGGACTCTTCCGCCGGCAAAAAACCCCCGGCGTCATGAAAAAAGTCGCTTTGATCCTGCTCTTTCTCAGCAGACTGAACGTGTCTCAGGGGGAAGATGGGTACCGGCTCTGGCTTCGCTACGACCACATCCGGGACCCGCAGCTGTCACAGGAATACCATAGAGCAATCACTTCGTTCCAGTTCAATGGCCCCTATGTCGCAAAGCAAGAGCTGTCCATGGGCCTGCAGGGCCTGTTAGGATCGATGCCGGTCGAAGTCTACAGCGGATCCGGCCGATTCAATGAGGGCTGCCTCATCGTCGGCACACCTTCGAGCTCCCGGGTCATCGCACGGCTGCCTGGCCATGACACCCTATCCCGCCTCGGCGAAGAAGGGTTCATCATCCGTAACATTACCCTGGATGGTAAGAACGGCATCATCATCGCCGCCGCCACAGACAAAGGCATCCTCTACGGTGTCTTTTCCTTCCTGCGCCTCCTGCAAACCCATCGCCCGCTCCGGGCGCTTGATATCACCGAAATCCCCGCTTACCATTACCGTATCCTTGACCACTGGGATAACTTGAACCGCTTCGTCGAACGTGGCTATGCCGGCCTTTCGCTCTGGGATTGGTTCACCCTCCCCACCTATAAAGATCCCCGTTATACCGATTATGCCCGGGCAAACGCTTCCGTTGGCATCAACGGCGCCGTTCTGAATAACGTAAACGCCAGCGCGGTGATCCTGACACCCGACTGGTTAGCCAAGGCGGCAGCACTGGCAGATATCTTCCGCCCCTTTGGCATCCGCGTCTACCTGTCGGTCAAGTGGAGCTCCCCCATCGAGATCGGCCAACTCAAAACGGCCGATCCGCTCGACACCGCCGTGCAACGATGGTGGAAGGATAAAGCGGCAGAGATCTACCGGTATATCCCGGACTTCGGCGGCTTCCTGGTAAAAGCCAACTCGGAAGGCCAACCGGGGCCGCAGAACTACGGTAGAACCCACGCAGACGGCGCTAATATGCTCGCCGACGCATTGGCGCCCTACCACGGGATCGTCATCTGGCGCGCCTTCGTCTACAGCGCATCAAACGAAGACAGGGCCAAACAATCCTACGACGAATTCAAACCCCTCGACGGACAATTCAAATCGAATGTGCTGGTCCAGATCAAGAACGGCCCGATCGATTTCCAACCCCGCGAACCATTCCACCCGCTGTTCGGCGCGATGCCCCATACTTCCCTGGTGCTGGAAGTGCAGCTGACACAGGAATACCTGGGGTTTTCCAATCACCTGGTCTACCTGGCACCCCTGTTTGCCGAATGCCTGAATTCCGATACCCATACAGACGGTAAGGGCCCCATAGTAGCTGCCACCGTCTCCGGCATCGCCGGCGTGGCCAACATCGGCAACGATATCAACTGGTGCGGTCATCCGTTCGCAGCAGCCAACTGGTATGCCTTCGGCCGCCTGGCCTGGAACCCCGCCGGATCCCCGGCCGATATTGCAGATGACTGGATTCGCCAGACTTTCACCAATGACCCGGCCTTCCTCACGCCTGTCAAGCAAATGATGCTTGCCTCCCGCGAAATTGCCGTCGATTATATGACCCCGCTGGGCCTGCACCATATCATGGGTTACGGCCACCACTATGGACCCGCCCCCTGGTATGACAAAGCGCCGCGCGCTGACTGGAACCCGGTTTATTTCCATAAGGCAGACACGGCCGGCATCGGGTTCGACCGTACCGCCACCGGCTCGAACGCACTGGAGCAATATGCCCCCGGCGCCCGCGCCCAATGGGAAGACGCCCGGAACTGCCCCGACCGCTGGCTCCTTTGGTTCCATCATGTACCCTGGAACTGGCCGATGCATTCAGGCCGCACGCTTTGGGAAGAGCTTTGCTACAAGTACTACACCGGCGTTGACTCCGTCCGCTGGATGCAGCATACCTGGGAGAAGCTTCGCCCTTATATCGATTCGGAGCGCTGGTCCGAAGTCAACATGCTCCTCGATATCCAGCAACACGACGCGGTCTGGTGGCGGAATGCCTGCCTGTTATATTTTCAGACATTCTCCCGGCTGCCGCTGCCGCCGAACCGCGAAACCCCGGACCACTCATTGGATTACTACGAAAAAATTCAGTTATATTTTGCGCCCGGAACTCAATCAACGGGTATAAATTTGAAATAAGCATAGACTCAATGGAATCAAGAAGAACAGCGATCATCACCGGCGGCGGCTCCGGCATCGGCTTGGCTATCGCCGACCGCTTTGCAAAGGCAGGCATCCGGACAATCATTATCGGCCGCGATCCGCATAAGCTGGCCTTGGCCCAACAGCAGTTGGGGAACGACTGCCACCCGGTCA
>DATJMG010000216.1:0-5502 GCA_035508835.1 Puia sp. | reverse complement strand
TGCGTGGACTCCCTGACGATCTTCCGGCTTTTGAAGATCAACTCGCGCAACAGATCCTGCTTCGCCTGGATGCCAACCTGACTGTCCAGCAGCTGCCGGTAACTCTTGTCATAGTCTACATGACGCGAATAAAAGGAAGCCTTGATACGCAGATACTCCGCTGTAGCCTGCACGCAGTCACCCAACGCCTGCTGAACCAGCTTGTACGGACGAAAACTATACAACAACAGGCTCAGGACAGTATACCACAATCCCCCCGCTGCTATGAATAACGCATTGTACAGGACATCCCACCCATGCCGCCGGTAATCGATCATCAACACCATCACCAGCAAGGAATTAAGCCCGATCGAGCCGGCCCGGTTCCCATAAATGCTCATCAGCGAGAAAACGAAACAGAACACGAGTACGATCAATCCCGTCCATAGCGGAGAACCATTTACCCATCCCGTGACAAGTGAAACGAAAAAAATAAATAATATACAGGCAATCATCCCATTACGCCGATGATGGATGGGGCCGGGGTTATCCGTATTGGCCACGCACATGGCGCCGATGGAGACGACAATGCCGGTAGACAGGTTGTGGAAGTAGCCAAGCAGGATGGCAGGTAAGGTTATACCTGCGGTGATACGTATCGCCCCGTTCAAATAATGGCTGTTTATAAAACGCTTATATTCCCGGACATAATCCATTTACTAAGTGAAAATACCGCCAAATTAGCCCAAACAAATTTTTACGCCATAACTTTTGTAAATTATCTTGTGTCGGTCAAAACCTAACATGAGAAAAATTGCTTTATTCCTATATACCCTCCTTTCCTATGGATTACTTCGAGCGCAGGAAATAAGTGGTTTTGTCAGGGATGATCAGGGCAAAATCCTGGCCGGTGCATCGGTCGCCTTGAAAAAAGCAGCAGATTCGGCTCTTGTCAAACTAAGTCTATCCGATAATACCGGTCAGTATAGCTTCTCTTCCATCCCGGCTGGAAGTTATTTCATTACCGTCTCGCATGTGGCTTACCAACCGGCAAATTCTTCGTTGTTCGCTGTCACCGCCAATGGCAACAACCAGATCCCCCCGATCGAATTAACCCGAACATCCCTTGAATTGCAGTCAGCCCGGGTCACCGCCATCAGACCACCGGTAGAGGTCAGGCCGGACAAGATCATCCTGAACATCGAGAATACCATCAACGACATCGGCGGGAATGCCCTCGACCTCCTCCGCAAATCACCCGGCATTACCGTCGACAATACCAATTCCATCAGCCTTAGCGGAAAGAACGGCGTCCAGGTTTATGTGGACGGCCGCCCCACTTATCTCTCGGGCAGCAGCCTCGCCCAATACCTGGAGAACCTCCAATCCTCCGCCATCGAATCCATCGAGATCATCACCAATCCTTCATCCCGGTATGAAGCGGCGGGAAGCGCCGGGATCATCAATATCCGCCTCAGAAAGGACAAATCACTGGGCACCAACCTCACCGCGGGCGCCGGATACAATCTCGGCACCTATAGTAAATACAACGCCAACCTGAACTTTAATCACCGCGACCGGGATCTCAATTTCTTCGGTGACTACACGTATTACAACGGCACGAGACTTCTACATAGCATCTATAACCGCACCCTGCCGGATTCGGCCTTGCTTCAGCAAAGCGATTTCGTAACCCAGACCGTCAGCCACACCTTTCACCTGGGACTGGATTACTTTCTCAGCAAGCGCAGCACCATCGGCATCCTGATCGGCGGCTCCCTCACCACCGACAGCGTCCGGGCCAACAGCAGCACCCGGATCGTCTACAGCCCCGCCAACACAACCGACCGGCTGCTGATAGCCGATAACCGCACCAGTGAGATTCAGGACGATTATAACTTCAACCTCAACTACCGCCATGCCGGCACGAGCGGCCGGGAGCTTGACCTGAATGCGGATTATGCCTTGTACCATCTCCGCAGGGACCAGCTGCAACCCAACAACTATTTCGATTCCACCGGTCAGTATTTCCTCTACGGCGACAGCTATAATATCATCTCCCCAACCGATATCCACATCTACAGTTTCAAGGCTGACTACACCCTCGATTGGCTGAAAGGCCGGCTGAGCCTCGGTGCCAAAGTCTCTTATGTCACCAGCGCCAACAACTTCCAGGAATATGACCTGGAGAGCTCGGGAAGGGTATTCGATTCCCTGAGCAGCGACAATTTCAATTACCGGGAGAACATCAACGCCGCCTATCTCAACTACAGCCGGACCTTCAAGAATGGACCGACACTGCAGGCCGGAGTTCGGGTAGAGAATACCAATGGCAAAGGCAATTCGACGGGCTGGCAAGAGGTCTCGGCAGACTATTCGCCTTACGATTCAGCATGGCCCCGGCACTATACCAACCTCTTCCCCAACGCATCCCTGAGCTGGGGACAATGGACCTTTAGCTACAGCCGCCGCATCGACCGGCCCAACTACCAAAACCTCAATCCATTTGTCTTCAGGCTGGACGACTATACCGCTTCCAGGGGCAACACGGAGCTGCTGCCGCAATACGCCGATAACCTCAACCTGACGTGGACCTGCAAATATGCCTTGTCCGCTACGTTGAGCTACAGCCATATCAGTAACCTCTTTACTACGGTCCCGGACACGACCGACGGCTCCAAAACCATCAATACCGAAGTCAATCTGTCCAGCCAGGATATCCTCGGCGCCAACATCAGCTATTCCTTTCAATACAAATGGTACAGCGCTTTCGTAAATGTCAACGGATTCTATGCTTTGTATAAAGCCAATTTCGGCGTCGGAAAAGTGATCGATCTCAACGTCTTCAACACCACCATCGTTTCGCAACACAATTTTCAACTGGGTAAAGGGTGGTCGGCTAACCTCTCTCAATATTATACCTCGCGGAATATCTGGCAGGGCACACTTCGGGCTCATCCGATGTGGAGCCTGGACGCGGGGATCCAAAAGACCTTGTTCAACGGCCGGGCGACTTTCAAGGCCTCTGTCAGCGATATCTTTTATACCTTCCATTGGGCCCTGACCAGCAACTTCTCCGGTCAGTCGCTCTATAACGCCGGCATGACCGAAACCCGGCAGCTGAAATTGGGCTTTACCTGGCGCTTTGGCAACAGCCAGGTCAAGGCCGCCCGCAGCCATCAGACCGGCGCAGAGGACGAGATCAAACGGGTCGACGCCGCCACGCCATAGTTTACCCTTGTTTACCCGGTTCTTCTTACCTTTACCGGCTCGCGGCGGACCAACAATCCGTCCGTTCAATCCTTATGCAAGCTATCATCGAAGAGATCAGACGGGATTTTTTGACCTATAGCCAATACCCGCTCACCGGGTTGGATGTTATTCCCCAATCGGGCAGCAACCGCATCTATTTCCGCATCCGGACAGATGAAAGCTCCTGCATTGCCACGTACAACGATAACGTTCGCGAGAACCGGACGTTTATCTATTTCAGCCGGCATTTCCGGGCACGCGGATGCCCGGTGCCCGAGATTTATTTCGTCAACGAAGCCTGCACGATCTATTTCCAGGAAGACTTCGGGGACCGGTCCCTGTTGGCAGAGCTGGAGAAGCAGGGGCACAATGACGCCGTCCATGCCCTCTTCCGGCAAAGCCTGCGTGAACTCTCGAAACTACAGATCCGCGGGGACGAAGGATTGGACTATGACAAGACGATCACGTCGCGCGAATTCGGAAAACAGGCCATCCTCAGCGACTTGCTCTACTTCAAATACTATTTCCTGGATACCTTGCAGATCCCTTATGACAAGGAGCGGCTGATCGATGACTTCGAGCAGCTGAGCGCCTACCTCAGTCAGGCCGATCATAAATATTTTCTTTACCGCGATTTCCAAAGCCGCAATATCCTGCTTAAGGACGGCAAAGTCCACTTCATCGACTTCCAGGGCGGAATGAAAGGTGCGCTGCAATACGATGTCGCCTCCCTGCTTTGGCAGGCAAAGGCCGAATTGTCGGATTCATGGAAAGATTCGCTGCTGGATTATTATATGGATTGCGTCGATGAGCTCCTGGGAAAGAAGATCGACCGCGTTTCCTTCGTCGGACAATACAACGGCTACGTGCTGATCCGCTTGCTGCAGGTACTGGGCGCCTACGGATTCCGCGGCCTCTTCGAACGAAAAGCCCATTTCCTGATCAGCATCCCGCTCGCGCTGCGGAATTTGAAATGGTTCGCGGGCAACCGGCATACCGGGATTGCGCTGCCCGAGTTCGACCGCCTGCTGGGGTTGATCGTGGAAGATGAGCTGATCCATCGTTTCGAGCCCATTCAGGCCGATCAGTACACTCCCCTCGTCGTGCATATCCGAAGCTTTTCCTACCGGAATGCCATTCCCGCCGATGACAGCGGCAACGGCGGCGGATTTGTCTTCGACTGCCGCGGCATCCTAAACCCCGGACGGATCGAAGAGTTCCGGAACCAGACGGGCCGCGACAAGCCTGTCAAGGACTTTCTCGAACAACAAACCCGGATGCCGGAGTTTCTCAACGGCATTTATAACATCGTAGATATCTCCGTGGAAGACTATATCAAAAGAGAGTTTTCCAGCCTCTGTGTAAGCTTTGGCTGCACCGGCGGCCAGCATCGGAGCGTCTACGCCGCCGACGCGCTGGCCAGGCACCTTCGAAACAAATATCGTGTAAAGATCGACCTGCACCATGTCGAGCAGGAAGCGAAGAATTGGGTGAACTAGCATTATCCATTATGTACTACCTCGTCTATGGTCTGACTTACGGGATGTCCCTGCTGCCGACGCGGGTCCTTTACGGCATCTCCGACGGCATCGCGTTTTTGCTGTATTCCGTGATCCGCTACCGGCGCCGTGTCGTGCTGAATAACCTCCGGAACGCCTTCCCCGAAAAGCCGGAACGCGAACGCTTGCAGATCGCCCGGAAGTTCTACCGGAATTTTACCGATAGCTTTATGGAAACGGTCAAGCTGCTGTCGGCAAGCCCGGCCTGGCTCGAACGACACTTCGTGATCGACAACCCGGAGGTCATGGAAGACTTCGCCCGGGAAGGCCGCAAGATCCAACTCTTTCTGGGCCACTTATTCGGCTGGGAAGTTGCCAATGTCGCCATGCCCCGGTTGACCCGTTTCAAATTCATCGTGGTCTATATGCCATTCGCGAACAAGGTCTTCGAACGGCTCTTCATCCGCCTGCGAGGCCGCACCGGCACGGTCCTTTTACCCGCTACCGGGATGCAGCGGGCGATCCTCCCTTACCGGAATACCGTCTACGCGCTGGCCCTGGTCGCCGACCAGGCGCCGGGTGGACCGGAGAACTCTTACTGGCTGAACCTTTTTGGGCACCCTACCGCCTTTATCCGTGGAGCGGAAAGAGGCTCCCGCACCGGGGATATCCCCGCCGTATTCGCCCGCGTCTATAAAAGCGGCCGGGGCCGCTATCGCGCCCGGCTTACCACCATGGCCGACCATCCCGCCGGCCTGCCGGAAGGCGAGCT
>DATJMG010000215.1:0-21058 GCA_035508835.1 Puia sp. | reverse complement strand
GTTATATTCGCCTGATGCTGACCAATTATTTCAAAACCGCCTTCCGCAACCTCCGCCGCAACAAGCTGTAAGCTATACCACTATCCGCGCAGCCACCGCCAATCCGATCCTCGCCCTGCGGAACGAGTAACAACGAATGGTTGAGCGACCCGCGAATCGCAGAGCAGGAATAAAAATTGCACCTGGCCGACCGCCTGCTTGCGCTCATGCAGAATTCCGGGCTCCGCCATTGAAATTCATGAGATCGGCCCCGACCGGGCAAGACTACGGTAATCCGGAAAGGACAGGGGTTTTTCAAGGAGCGAGACGATCCGCTTGTAGAGCTCGGTGAACTCAAAAGGTTTGGTCATATAATCATTCATGCCCACCTCGAAACAACGCAGCTGCTCCCCGATGAGCGCCGTCGCCGTCATGGCAATAATGGGAATGGTTAGCCGAAGTTCATTGCGGATATACTGAGTGGCTGCATACCCGTCCATAACCGGCATCTGCAAATCCATAATGATCAGGTCATACCGGCCTCCCTGCCGGAGATGCCGGATCGCCAGTTCTCCATTAGCCGCCACTTGCACCTCACCCCCACCCCTTCGAAGCACGTGCTCGACGAGCTGCTGGTTGATTTCGTTATCCTCGGCCACGAGAAACCGCTTCCCGGCAAGACATTGACTGTAATCGGCCAGAACGGTCGTTACCGGAACGACAGGAGCGATCGCTTCCGTCGTATCATATTCGTATGATATCCCGCAGCTAAACTCCGACCCCATCCCCTCCCTGCTCTTCACCGAAATACTCCCGCCTTGCAGCTGTAACAGCCGCTGGCTGATAGCCAGCCCCAGACCGGTACCGCCATAACGCCGCGAGATATCCACGCCTCCCTGCGAGAAATGATCGAAGATGTAGGGAAGACTGCTTTCCGGGATGCCAATACCCGTATCTGTAACCGAAAATTGCAGCCTGACCATACCTTCCTTTTTTTCCTGTAACGCCACATCGACTTTGACCGACCCCTTTTCGGTAAACTTGACCGCATTGCCGATCAGATTGATCAGGACCTGGTTCAATCGGTAAGGGTCGCCGCGCAGCGTGTCGGGGATCGCCGGATCGGCAGTTACCTGCAACAAAAGCCCTTTTTTCTTTACCCGGTGATCGAAAATCCCTTTCACATTGTCCAACACATCTGTCAGCCGGAAGTCGATCTTTTCGATCGTCAGCTTGCCGGCCTTTATCTTCGAAAAATCCAGGATGTCATTGATAATGACCAGCAGGTTATTCACCGAACGTTTGATGATCCGCGCAAACTCCTTTTGCTGATCGGTCAGCGAAGTATCCAGCAGGAGGTCGGTCATCCCCTGGATCCCGTTCATCGGAGTACGGATCTCATGACTCATATTGGCCAGGAACAGTTCCTGCATCTCCTTGGCCTTGTGCGCTTCCCGCGTGGCGGCAATCAGTTGTTGCTGATAGTTGACCCGTTCGGTGATATCCGTGGCAATCCCGCCGATGCCGATCTGGCGCCCGTTATTGTCCAGCAGCGGGAACTTGATCGAAAGCAAATGCACCCGCCTGCCTTCGTGCTCGATGACTTCTTCGATCTCGAGCGATTTCCCCGTCCGCATGACCTCATCATCCAACATCTTATAGTGGTCGGCTGCATCCTGATCGGTGAACTCGTGATCCGTCCTGCCGATAATTTCCCTGTCACCCAGGTTCAGCATTTCCCTGAACCGCAGATTTACCATGATATAACGACCTTGCGGATCCTTGATATACATTAAAGATGTGCTGTTGTCCAGGATCGACTGAAGCCATGCCTGACTCTCCTTCAACCGCCTTTCCGCCTGCTTACGGAGAAGGATATCCTCATTCAGGCGCACGAGCAGGATAAAAATGAAAATAAAAGTGAGAATATTACCCCCGATCAGCAAAAACGCCAGCCTCCGGTCCGAGAGGTTAAAATAAATAACCCATCCCACCAAACAGAGGGATGAGAACGAAAAGAATAAAAGCCATGCTATCTTGCGCTGGAACGCAATCTTTGGGGCAAAACGCATACAGGTTACGGGTTCTGGGGTCTAAAGGCGTATCAGATCGCTACAATGACAGTGCAACAGGTATCGGGTATAACGCATAAAGGCGAATAAGATTGCCCTGCCCATATTTAATCTCCCGTACTGATCTCCGGCAAGAGGCCCGGAATATCCGGCAAGCGCCGCAATGCCACCGCAAGGTCGCGCCTCCATACCATATCGGACCATCAGTTCGAAGCCCGGCAGCCGCAATCAAAACTCAATGACCGCTCCAGGTCGCCGACCTTTAAATGAACATGTCCGATCCTTGTCTGTACCGGAAGAATATATTGCTCCATGGAATAACGTTGATTTTAAGATGCATGCGGATTGAGACACATCATTCAGGGTTAATGGGGTATTTTGTTAATATCGCCAAAACATACCCTTTCTTTTGAATAAAACAAAAATAATATATTCAATTAACCCGTTAAACTTCAGAACCTGAATCTAGTCAAAAGTGCCTCGTCTTATTGAAAACTAAAAAATGATCTAATTCGTTATGAAAACCGCAACACTCTACCGTTTTTTGTTTGTAATTGCCTTCACCGGCATTTTGGCCTCCTGTAACAAAAACAACTCCGCCAACAGCAACAACGGATCCTCCAACACCGATCTTCAAACCACCTCGGATGATGCGACCCGCGTTTCCACAGAGACCGATGCAGCATTTGACGATGTAAACACGGCCATGGTCACCAACTATAGTGTTACCGGCGCGGCCCTCGGTCGTGAGCTTATGCAACGGGTTCTCGATGGCCCGGGCAACGCGGATTCCACCGCGATCTGTGATGCCGTGATCACCCTCGATACCGCCAACGGCAACCGCCAGATCACCATCACGTACAACGGTACCAACTGCGCGCTTGACCGCACCCGTACAGGTTCCATCACGATCACCTGGCCCATTGGCCAGCTCTGGCGCGATTCCGGCGCCGTCGTAACGGTTACTTTCAACAGCCTCGCCATAACCCGCCTCCTCGACAACAAGACGATCACCCTCAACGGTACCCATACCTACACGAATGTCAGTGGCGGTAGCCTGATCGACCTGCCCAACGAACCTGCCGGCTCCGCCATTACTCATACGATCACCAGCAATAACATGCAGATCACGTTCGACAACGGGACTCAGCGTACCTGGAACGTTGACCGTCAGCGCGTCTTTACCTATAGCGGCGGTTATGTCATCACAACCGGCGGCCTCCATACGAGCGGATCGACCAGCGGTATCTCCGAATGGGGCACCGACCGTTTCGGCAACTCCTTCACCATAGATATCGTCCAGCCGCGTGTGATCACCGAAGCATGCGACTGGCAGATGACTGCCGGGGAAGTGGCTATCGCGAATGCCGCGGGTACCACGACAGTGACCTATGGCCTGAATGCCGCCGGTACCGCTGCCAGCTGCCCGGTCAATGGCGGGACTTATTATTTCGAGCTGTCCTGGACCGCCGCTGCAAACGGCAAAACATACAGCTTTATTCTCCCTTACTGATCAGCCTTCCGATATCACATCAGATCCGGTCCTTCGGGGCCGGATTTTTTTATTCCGGCGACCTCCGCCGGCCCCGCCCCGTTTTTTTCCAAAAATACCTTACATTGCCGGCATGCAAACCGTTTCCGTTGAATGGCTGAAGAGCGTCGCCGAGCTGACAGACGTGCCGGAAGCACAGCTCCAATGGCTGATCGACAACAGCAAGATCCTGACCATCAGGGAAGGCGAACTTTTTTTCCGCCCGGGCATGCCTGCTGTGGGCGCCTATATTACGGTCAGCGGCCGTCTCCATATCTACGACCTGGTCAACCAGGAGATGCGCGACGTATCCACCCTCGAGCCCGCGACAATCTCCGGCTACCTGCCCTTCTCCCGTGGTACGGTCTCCAACGTCTACGTCGAAGCGATAACCGATTCCTCCATCCTGCTCCTCCCCAAAGAGAAATTCAGGGAGATGATCAGTCAGCATTTCGAGCTGACCCAGGCATTCGTACACGTCATGACCAATCGCGTCCGGACCTTTACGTCCCTGCAGCAACAGGGCGAAAAAATGATGGCCCTCGGGAAGCTTTCCGCCGGGCTGACGCACGAACTGAACAATCCCGCTGCCGCGATTGTTAGAAGCTCTGATACGCTGCTGGAACACCTGCGGTTGGAACCTGACGATTTCAAGGCGATCATGGCCATCCGGATGGATGAAAAGGAAGTTGATGCCGTCAACAGGAAGCTGTGGGAAGTGCTGGACCGCCCCGAAAAGCCAAAGCTGACGCTGATAGAACGAACCGAATTGGAGGACCAGATCACCCGATGGCTGGAAGACCACCAGGTGGAGCGTTCCGCCGAAATAGCTGAGAATTTCCTGGAGGATGGCTTTACCTGCGATGACCTCCGCGACTTCAAAGCCCACATCCCCGTCCCCTATCTCTCACCCGTATTCAACTGGATCAACTCTAACCTCGTCACCCGGAAAATGGTGGCCGATATCAATGAAGCCTCCCGGCGAATCTCCGACCTCGTCCGCTCGGTGAAAAACTTTACCCATATGGACCAGGGGAAAGGCAAGGAGTTCACCGATATCCGGGACGGAATCCGTAACACGCTGACGATGCTGCACTACCGCTTCAGAAAAGGGAATGTGACCCTCATCGAAGAGTATGACGAGACTCTGCCCCGGATCTGCGCGATGGTCGGTGAGCTGAACCAGGTATGGACAAACCTGATCGACAATGCGCTGGATGCCATGGAACCCGCGGGCCGCGGCCGGCTGACGATCCGTACCGAAAAAGATCACGACTCGGTAAAAACATCCATTACCGACAATGGACCGGGGATTCCCATGGAGATCCAATCCCGGATCTTCGATCCCTTCTTTACAACCAAAGAGATCGGAAAAGGGACCGGTCTCGGGCTGGATGTCGTCTGCCGGATCGTCAAGCAACATCATGGATCCATCCGGGTCCAGTCGAAACCGGGCGAAACAACGTTTGTCGTTTGCTTCCCGATCAATGACCCCTCCATCAACGGGGGGCTTGCCAACAAATGATTTATCAACACGAAAGAGTATGAACCTTCCCATCATATTTTCCATTGATGACGATCCCCAGGTCTTGCGGGCCATCACCCGGGACCTGCGGTCGAATTTTCGTAACGACTATCGCATCCTGAGCACCACCTCCGCCAGGGAAGCGCTGGACAGCCTGCTGGAGCTGAAGAACAAATCTGAAGCCATCGCCCTCTTCATCTCCGACCAGCGAATGCCCGAGATGGAAGGCGTGGAATTCCTCCAAAAGGCCCGCGAATTCTTCCCCGATGCCAAACGGGTGCTGCTGACGGCCTATTCGGATACCGAAGCCGCCATCAAAGCCATCAATGACGTCCAGTTGGACTACTATCTCATGAAACCCTGGGATCCGCCGGAAGAAAAACTGTTCCCGGTTGTGGCCGACCTGCTCGATGACTGGCAGGAAACCTGGCGGCCGCCATTCAAAGGACTGAAAGTGATCGGGTATCAATTCTCACCGCAATCCCATGAGATCAAGGAATTCCTCTCCGGGAACCTCGTCCCCTACCAATGGCTGGATGTTACCAACAGCCCGGAGGCAGCCGATCTCCTTAAACTGAACAACATTACCAACAAGGATCTCCCTGTCCTTTTCCTCGAAGACGGCCGCTTCCTCTCTAATCCGTCGATCTCTGCCGTCGCAGCGACCGTCGGGCTCAACCCCAATGTCAAGAATACCATCTATGACGTCGTGATCATCGGCGCCGGCCCGGCGGGACTGGCGGCCTCGGTCTATGGCGCATCGGAAGGCCTGAAAACCCTGCTGGTCGAACGCCGCTCCCCCGGCGGCCAGGCCGGGACCAGCTCCCGGATCGAAAACTACCTCGGGTTTCCCAATGGCGTCAGCGGCTCCGAACTGACCCGCCGCGCCATCACCCAGGCCACCCGCCTCGGCGCGGAAGTGCTGGTGCCCTGCCAGGTGCGTGAGATCTGTCAGAAGGACGGCTACAAAAAAGTGATGCTGGAGAACGGGGAAGAGATCAACAGCCACGCGATCGTGATCACTACCGGTGTCGACTACCGGAAACTCGAGACGAAAGGGATACCCGATTTCACGGGCGCCGGTATCTACTACGGCGCGGCCATGACCGAAGCAACCGCATTCCGCGATTGTGATGTCTATGTCGTCGGCGGCGGCAACTCCGCGGGCCAGGCCGCCATGCACCTCTCGAAATTCGCCCGCAACGTCAATATCGTCATCCGCAAAGAAAGCCTGACCAGCTCCATGTCCGCCTACCTGATCGATCAGATCGGTACCCGCGAAAATATTCACATCCTTTGCGGTTGCGAGATCACGGAAGCAAGAGGAACCGGCCGACTCGAAGAGTTGACGATCGCGCAACTCAACAAAAACGAGCCGCTGGTCCGGAAAGCGGACGCGCTGTTCATTTTCATCGGCGCCAAACCCTTCACCGACTGGATCGCCATGGATATCATCAAAGATGATAAGGGGTTTCTCGAGACCGGCCGCGAGCTGAAGTCCCATGATGGCTTTGGGAAGATCTGGAAGCACGACCGCGACCCCTATCTGCTCGAAACCAGCTGCCCGGGAGTCTTTGCCGCCGGTGACGTCCGCGCCGGCGCCATGAACCGGGTCGCCTCCGCCGTCGGGGAAGGCTCGATGGCCATCAGCTTCGTACATAAATATCTGGCCGAAGTATAACCGGAATTGCCGAACATCCGCTATTTTTGCGCCCACGAGAGGCCTGCCGGCCTCCTCTCCGGCACATATTCTTTGGAAATGAAGATACTTATTCGACAGGCTCGTATCATCGACCGATCTTCTCCCCACAACGGCGCAATCCGGGATATCTTAATTGACAAAGGCCGCATCGCGGCCATCGCGGATTCACTCGACCTGCCGGCCGATACGGTCATCGGGCACCACGGTTTGCACGTTAGCCCTGGATGGGTGGACATCTTTTCTCACTTCTGCGACCCGGGCTACGAACATAAGGAAACACTCGAAACAGGCGCCGCCGCCGCCGCCGCCGGCGGCTATACCGACGTCTTCGTCATCCCCAATACCCGCCCGGCCATCGACAGCAAATCTCAGGTGGAATATATCCGAAGGATCTCCGCTTCCCTGCCTGTCGGGATCCATCCCATCGGCGCCGTCACCCGGGGGCTGGAAGGAAAAGACCTCGCCGAAATGTACGACATGCGCCACAGCGGCGCCGTCGCCTTCAGCGACGGGACCTTACCCGTCCAATCCGCCGGCTTGCTGCTGAAAGGATTGCAGTATGTCAAAGCATTCGACGGCATCATCATCCAGGTGCCGGACGATAGAACGGTGGGCGCGAACGGGCTTATGAACGAAGGTGTCGTCTCCACCCGCCTGGGCCTGCCCGGCAAGCCGATGATGGCCGAAGAACTGATGGTCGACCGCGATATCAAGCTGCTGACTTATACCGGCTCCCGCCTCCATTTTACCGGGATCACCTCCCCCCGCTCGCTGGACTATATCCGGCGCGCCAAGGACGCGGGCCTGGCCGTCAGCTGCTCCGTAACACCCTACCATCTTTTCTTTACCGACGCCGAGCTCGCTGGCTATGACACCAACCTGAAAGTCTTTCCGCCCCTCCGCGACAACGCTGCGGTCATATCCCTGCGCCAGGCCGTGCTGGAGGGCGTAATAGACTGTATCGCCGCCCATCATTTCCCGCACGAACTTGACAGCAAGATCGTCGAGTTCGAATATGCACGACCGGGAATGACCGGCCTGGAGACAACATACGCCGCACTGCGGACCCAACTGCCGGAACTATCCGCCGAACGAACGATCGACCTGCTGAGCCGCAACGCCCGGGAACTGTTCGGTCTCGATCAGCCGGCGATAGCCGAAGGCCGGATGGCATCCCTCAGCCTTTTCAACCCTGAAGGCGAAACCCGGCTCAACGCCGAAACCACCCGCTCCAAATCAAAAAACAGCCCCTTCTTTGGAAAGGCCCTCAAAGGTCAGGTGATCGGCATCGTGAAGGGAGATCAATTCATTTTAAATTAGCCAGCACCCATGCGCGCCAAAAAGATCTCTATACCCCTGTTATTTGGTCTGATTGCGACCGGTATCATGATCCTTTTCATTTTGGGCTCATGGCTGGCCGGCCCCAAAGCATTCGCCGAACGGCCTGTCTGGCTGAGCAATTCGATTGTCATCCTCATTGGCGCGATTGCCGCCGCGGTTGAAAAGAGGGCGAAGGGCGGCATCCTCGATTTCCGGTCCGCCCTTAGAGTGGCCTTCGGCGTGATGGTGTTGGCCCTCATCGCGCAATGCCTCTTCACCTGGCTGATCCCGACCGTGATCGACCCCCATTTTAACCAACGGATGGTGCCGGTCATGCTGGAGAATTACGAACGTGACTATCACAAATTCGGCGTACCGGAAGATCAGATCCAACCAGGGCTGGACGACATCCGTACCCATAATCAATACTCCCTCGGCCGGGTGATCCTGTGGACAGCACCCCAACTCCTTATGCTGGGGATCATCGCCATTCTGATCGCCGCCACGGTACGATCAAAAAAAGGCCCGACCTCGACGCCCCCGACGTCACCAACCCCGCCATCCTCGACCCCTCCGACCGCGCCAACCACGCCGTCCTCAACTCCGCCACCCCCACCGACCGTGCACCCGACCGCGCCCCCCACCCCAAAACCGGAAAGCTAAACAACAAACATGGACATCTCACTCGTCATACCCGTCTACAACGAAGAAGAATCACTACCCGAGCTTTGCGTCTGGATCGAAAAGGTCGTCTGCGAAAATCAGCTCTCCTACGAGATCATCTTCGTCGACGACGGCAGTACCGACCGTTCCTGGGAAGTGATCGGGGAACTTCGGCGGTCCGATCCGAATATCAAGGGTATCCGCTTCCAGCGGAACTATGGTAAATCCGCTGCGCTTAACGAAGGCTTCAAAGCCGCCAGAGGCGAAGTCGTCATCACCATGGACGCCGATATGCAGGACAGCCCCGACGAGATCCCGGCCCTGCGCAAGATGATCCTCGAAGACAAGTACGATATGGTCAGCGGCTGGAAAAAGGTCCGGCATGACCCCATCTCCAAAACGCTGCCATCGAAGTTCTTCAACTGGACCACGGCCCGCGTGAGCAAGATCCCCCTGCATGATTTTAACTGCGGCCTCAAAGCCTATCGAAACAAATTAGTCAAAAGCATCGAGGTCTACGGCGAAATGCACCGCTATATCCCCGTGATCGCCAAATGGTCGGGATTCCGGCGCATCGGCGAAAAAGTCGTCCAGCACCGCGCCCGGAAATACGGGTCTACGAAATTCGGCGGCATGGGCCGCGGCCTGAAAGGGTTGCTGGATCTGGCCTCCATCACCTTCGTCGGGAAATACGGCAAGCGCCCCATGCATTTCTTCGGCCCGCTGGGCGTCCTCTTCTTTCTCATCGGCTTTGGCGAAACCACCTCCTTTGTCATCCAGAAGTTCAATAACATGTCGTCCTTTGCCCTGACCAACAAACCCTCCTTTTATATTGCACTGACCTGTATGGTACTGGGCAGCCAGCTGTTCCTGACCGGCTTTGTGGCAGAGCTTATCTCCCGCAATTCACCCGGCCGCAATTCTTACCTCATCGAACAAAAACTCGGACTGGACAACCCATGAACCGGCAGGACCCAGCAACGCACCCATCCTCCGGCTCCCGCAAAGCAGCGCCATCCGGCAAACGATCCGTCATCATCATAGGACCCGGCTACCCGCTGCGCGGCGGCCTCGCGACATTCGACCAGCGCCTGGCGCGGGAATTTATCAGCGAAGACTATGATTGCATGATCTATTCGTTTTCCCTCCAATACCCCGGCTTCCTTTTCCCGGGTACCACCCAATATTCCACCGACCCGCCGCCCGAAGGCCTGACCATTCTCCCCCGGATCAACTCGATCAATCCGTTCAATTGGTTAAGCGTAGGCCGCGAACTGCGAAAAATACGCCCCGATATCATCATCGTCCGCTACTGGCTGCCTTTCATGGGACCCGCGCTGGGCACGATCCTCCGGCGCGTCCGGAAGAACCGCCATACGCGGATCGTCGCCATTACGGATAATATCATTCCGCACGAGAAAAGACCCGGCGACCGCCCGTTCACCCGCTATTTCCTGAACGCCTGCGACGCATTCATCACCATGAGCGAAAAGGTCCTGGCCGATCTCCGCCAGTTCCAACCTACCCGGCCGGCACGCTATACCGTCCACCCGCTGTATGATAATTTCGGGGCTCCGATCCCGCGCAATCAGGCCCGCGCGCTTCTACGCGAAAAAGGCATGCTCATCGGCGACAACGATAAGGTTCTCCTCTTCTTCGGCTTCATCCGGAAGTATAAGGGTCTTGAGATCGCCCTTGAGGCCATGGCCGACCAACGCGTTCGCGATCTGGGGGTCAAGCTGCTCGTTGCCGGCGAATTTTATGAAGATGCCGCCCCCTATCACGAACTGATCGCCCGGCTGAATATCCGGCGTTCCCTTTTACTTTCCACCGACTTTATCCCCGACAGCGAGGTCCGTCAATACCTGTGCGCGGCAGATGCCGTGATCCAACCCTACCGCAGCGCCACCCAAAGCGGCGTTACACCGCTGGCCTATCACTTTGAAAAGCCGATGATCGTTTCCAACGTGGGCGGTCTGGCCGCACTCGTGCCGCACGAACAGGTCGGCCTGGTGGCTGAGCCGGAACCCACAGCCATGGCAGCGGCTATCATCCGCTTCTTTGCCCTCGGCGATTCTTATTTTATTCCCGCGCTCCGCCAGGAAAAATCCAAATACTCCTGGAGCCGCCTTTTATCCAATATCATCGAACTATGCAACAGCAAGACCTGAAGGGGATCGATCACCGTTGGACCCTCTTCCTCGACCGGGACGGGGTTATCAACCAGGAGAAAACGAATAGCTACATCTTTCACTATGGCGAATTCCGCTTCTACGATCAGGTGAAGGAAGCGCTCCGCATCTTTGCATCCGTATTCGGTCGAATCGTCGTCGTGACCAACCAGCGGGGCGTCGGGAAGGGGCTGATGACCGCCGAAGAATTGGCCATCATCCACGACAAAATGGTGGCGGAGGTCGTACTGGCAGGCGGCCGGATCGACCGCATCTATTATTCCGACTCTTTGGACGATAACCACCCCCAGCGGAAACCCAACCCCGGCATGGCCTTGGCCGCCCAAAAAGATTTTCCCGAGATCGACTTCCACCACGCCCTGATGGTGGGTAACAACCTCAGCGATATGGAATTCGGTCGAAATGCAGGAATGTATACCGTCTACCTTCGCACAACCCATCCCGATCAACCCCTCCCCCATCCCGCCATCGATCTGGCATTCAATTCGCTATACGATTTTGCGAAACATTTGCAGTACGAATGAAATTTTTCGGCCGCCTTTAACGTTTGCCCATCTCCGGCCCCGTCCAACAATCAGTAATTTTACGCCGAAATGCTATCCTTTAAATACCGGTTCCTCCTCATAGTTTTGATCGGCCTCGGGTCGCGGCTGTCTGCACAATCACCGTCCGACCAATCGCGCCAGTCCGGACGATCACACCTTTCCCCCGCGGCAGAAGCCGTCTTTCAGCAACGCGAAGACACCATCAAACAGTTCGCATACGACATCGTCAATGCCGAAACCGCCGAAGCCCGTTTTCGCGCGGATAGCCAGTTCATCCGCTCCCTGGTGCGGGTCCTGAAGATGCCTTACTCCTTCTATTATCCCTTTGACTCCCTGCAAACGATCTCACGGCTTTACGCCCCTGACAGCAGCTTCCGCATTTTCACCTGGCAGTTCAAAAAGGATAACCTGCTCTATTTGCAGGAAGGCGCAATCCAGATGAACCGGCCCGATGGCTCCCTGAAACTTTTCCCCCTGTTCGATGCTTCGATGTTCACGAACAATCCCCTGGACTCCGTCCGGACACGGCTCAACTGGATCGGCGCCATCTATTACCGCATCATCGAGAAGACCTGGCAGGGAAAGAAGTATTATACGTTGCTGGGGTTCGACGACTATAGCGAAACAAGCAATAAGAAATGGATGGAGGTCCTCACCTTCACCCCCGAAGGCGAACCCCGTTTCGGCGGCCCCTTTTTCTCCTTCCAGGAAGATTCCGTTCGCAAACCAACCCAGTATCGATTCAACATCGAATACAAAAAAGAAGCGGGCACCCGCTTCAACTATGACCCCTCGCTGGACCTCGTCGTCTTTGATGAGCTGATCTCCGAGAACAATCAGCCGGACAAAAAAGATACCTATGTGCCCGATGGGGATTTCGAAGCCTTCCAATGGAAGAATGGAAAATGGGTCCACATGCAAAAGGGGATCTTTACACAGAAATTAAAGGACGGTCAGTTCCCTCACGACGCGGAAATTCTGAACGACCAGGGTAAAGCAAATGAAGCAGCGCTGGAAGCACAATCAGAAAAGAATAAAACGAAAGCGCCTCCGACCCATAACTGATCCCGCACCATCACGCCCCCGCCCCGCCGGCACCCGCAGGCCGGGACCGCAATCACCCCGAACCGCCGGCACTCCCCGCCCTGGACCGCAATCACCCCGCCCGGGACCACCCCCGCCATCAATGATTCAGCAATCTGGCCTTCGCCCGGTTATACTCCTCCTCCGACAACGCCCCTTTCATCTTTAGCTCGAACAGTCGCTCCAACTCCTGTGCAATCGCCGGCGCCTCAGCCGTCCTCGCAGCCGCGACCTGCCCCATCTGACGCGCATCCATCGCCGCCGCCATCTGCTGGGCCTGGTTGCCGAACTGCCAGCTCTTGTACTCGGCCTGCGCCGCCGTGATCGTATCTTTTAATTTTTTGGGGTGATTTACGTTGTAATAATCCGTAGCCCCTGCCTCCGCCGCCGTCTGGATCTCCACATGGCCATAATTGAAGACCCGGCCCCAAACCGATTGATCATAAGAGACATTGTTGATCTTGTCGAGCGGGCTTTCCTTGGCATAATGGGTCAGCAGACCCGCTTCATCGATCACGCGGAAATTCGTCACCACCCAGATGTTCACCTTCCAGGCAGAATACCGCACCAACCAGTAGATCACTCCCAATATGACTCCCAGCCATCCCCATACCGACGGGACCCGGATGACAACCGACACCCCGACGACCGCCAATGCCAATGCAACCAAAAACGGCAGGACAAGTGCCGTCCAACTGGTAAAGGTCACCAACAATATTTTTTCGTTTTTCTGAAGAGGGGTTCGCATGATTGATGATTTTGTTCCGATCCCAGCGAATCTCATGCCCGCTGCAAGCCAGCCCACCCGCCGCTACTCATCCAGCTTCAGCACCGCCAGAAAAGCTTCCTGCGGAACTTCCACATTGCCGATCTGCCGCATCCGTTTCTTCCCTTCCTTCTGTTTCTCGAGCAGCTTGCGCTTCCGGCTGATATCCCCGCCATAACATTTCGCCGTCACATCCTTGCGCAAAGCGCTGATCGTCTCCCGGGCAATCACCTTGGCCCCGATGGCCGCCTGGATCGCAATCTGGAACTGCTGACGAGGCAATAGCTCCTTTAGCTTCTCGCAAAGCTTGCGCCCAAAATCCTGCGACCGGCTCCGGTGGATCAGCGCGCTCAACGCATCGACCTTGTCCCCATTAAGCAGGATATCCATTTTGACGATATCGCTTTCGCGCCGGTCGAGCGGATGATAGTCAAAGGAGGCATAACCGCGGGTCTGGCTTTTGAGCTTATCGTAAAAGTCGAAAACGATCTCGGTGAGCGGCATCTCGAAGATCAGCTCGACCCGGGTCGTGGTCAGATAACTCTGATTGATCAGGATACCCCGTTTCCCCAGGCAAAGGGTCATGATATTGCCGATATATTCCGGCTTTGAGATGATCTGGGCGCGGATATAAGGCTCCTCGATCCGGTCGATCCTGGTGGGATCGGGCATTTCCGCCGGGTTGTTGATAATGATCTCTTCCTGTTTGTTGGTATAGGCGACAAAACTCACGTTTGGCACCGTCGTGATCACCGTCTGGTTGAATTCCCGCTCCAGCCGCTCCTGGATGATCTCCATGTGCAGCATCCCGAGAAACCCGCAGCGGAAGCCGAAGCCTAACGCCTGTGAAGTTTCGAGCTCATAAGTGAGCGACGCATCATTCAGCTGCAACTTGTCCATACAATCCCGCAGCTCTTCAAAATCATCCGTATTGACCGGGAA
This sequence comes from Puia sp., assembly GCA_035508835.1. Taxonomy (GTDB): domain Bacteria; phylum Bacteroidota; class Bacteroidia; order Chitinophagales; family Chitinophagaceae; genus Puia. The sequence continues at coordinate 6,738 of DATJMG010000215.1, read as the reverse complement.
GATCCCCGCAAAAACCATCGGCTTCACTTCCTGAAAACCCTGGATCATCGCAGGATTCGGATTCGACGCCAGCGTTATGGTATCCCCGACCTTGACCTCTTTTGCGTTTTTGATCCCGGTAATGATATAGCCGACATCCCCGGTCTTTACCTCCGCCCGCGGATCGAGCGCCAGTTTGAGCACGCCGACCTCATCCGCTCCATAGGACAGCCCGGTGGAAACAAACTGGACGATATCCCCCTTTTTTATACTGCCGTTCAGGATCCGGTAATAAACGATGATCCCGCGGAAAGAATTAAAAACGCTGTCGAAGATCAATGCCTGTAACGGCAGATCCGGATCACCTTCCGGCGGCGGGATCCGCTCGACGATCGCATCCAGGATCTCCTGAACACCCAACCCGGTCCTGGCACTGGCCAATAAAATATCGCTTTCCTTACAGCCGATCAGCTCGATGATCTGGTCCCTGACCTCCTCGATCATGGCGCCATCCATATCGATCTTATTGATGACCGGGATGATCTCCAGATCGTTCTCGATCGCCAGGTAAAGGTTGGAGATCGTCTGAGCCTGGATACCCTGGGTGGCATCCACCAACAGCAAGGCGCCCTCGCAGGCCGCCAGCGCCCGGCTCACCTCATAGCTGAAATCCACGTGCCCCGGAGTATCGATGAGGTTTAGCGTAACCGGTTGACCCTTATAGGAATAATTGATTTGGATCGCATGACTTTTGATCGTAATGCCCTTTTCCCGCTCCAGGTCCATATCATCCAGCACCTGGGCTTGCATATCCCGCGCGGAAATCGTGTTCGTCATCTCCAGCAGCCGATCCGCCAGTGTACTTTTCCCGTGGTCGATATGAGCAATGATACAAAAATTCCGTATATTTTTCATTCGCAGCAAAAGTACGCAAAATACCTTAAATTCAGGGCATGTCAGCCGATGGGAATTCATTGAGGTCCAACTACAAATCGCGCGTCATCGCACTCAAATCGCGCGTCATCGCACTCAAATCGCGTGTCATCGCACTCAAATCGCATGTCATCGCACACAAACCAGGCGTCATCACCCTCGCGGCCGCTTTCTTCTTGCTCCAGATCGTCTTCGATCTTTGCCACTCCGTTACGGCCTTCCCTTTCGTCCATTACGGAATGTTCTCCGAATCGTTTGCCGCACCCGACAGCCTGCTGCAATATGAAGTTGTCGTCGATGGCCGGCCCCTGAAAGCCGCCGACTTCCGCATCTACCGCTGGGACATGATCCAGCAACCGCTGACCGCACTCGACAAGCAGACCCGAACCGGAGATTTTGCCTTTGACAAGCAGAAGTTCCGGGCCGCCTTCCCCGGCATCTATTCCCTGGTGGCCGCCAACCTGGATAATTCCCCCGACCTGCCGGCCAGCTTTCCCGACTGGTACCGGAACTACCTGGGCCGCCTGATCGGTCAACCAATCCATTCGCTGCAGGTCAACAAGTCCTGGTACCGGCATACCCCATCCGGTTTCGTCCTCCTCCATTCAATCCCATGGATAAACTCCGCCGCCGCCATCAACGCACCCCCTTCCATCAATGCACCCCCTTCGATCACCGCACCCCCTATGATATCCCGCTAATGGCAAACCCTCTCTCTTATACCCGCGATCGGAATTGGCTGCTGTTCATCTATTTCGGGCTCTACTATGCCATCCTGCTCGGTTTTTTTATCGACGACCGACTCCTTTTTCAATACCGGCCGATCTTTTTCAACTATAACCGCGACCTGACCGAATTAGCGCTGAGCGCCACCGGCCTTCCCCGCTGGATGATCGCCCATCCCGGATCTTTTCCCATCGCCGACCTCGTCGCCTTTCTGGTCCCACTCCCGGTCATCTGGCAAAATCTTCGAACACGGTCCCTCGCCCCAACCCCCTCCTCCGCATCACACCGGCCCCTCATACCAACCCCCTCCTCCACATCAGGCCGGTCCCTCATCCCGGACCCCTCCTCCGCATCAGGCTGGCCCCTCACCCCCTGGCCCGGTATCCTGTTCCTTGTCTATCTTGCCCTCTACCTTCTGCTGGCCGATATTTTCTGGCAGGCCCATCACGAGCTTTATATCCTTTTTTTCCTGCTCGCCTTCGTCTGGACAACGGCCCGCTCCGACCGGTTCTACCAGGTCCTGACCATTTGCCGCTATTATTTTCTGTATCTCTTCGTGAGCGCCGCCATCTGGAAAATAGCCCGGGGCGCCGTCTTCAACAGCGAGGAAATGAGCCGTATCCTGCTGCTTCATCATACCGACCTGCTGACCGGAGCCTGCTCCACTATCACTTGCCGCCTCTACAACTGGCTGATCGCCCACCCGGCGCCCGCCCAGGCGCTCTATATCGGCGGCGTGCTGCTGGAAGCTTCTTTCATCCTGGGTTTTTTCACCCGCCGCTACGACCGGCTGCTGATCGCACTGGCTATCCTGTTTGTTGTATTCGATCTCTTGCTGATGCTCATTCCGTATTGGACGATCCTGCTTGGCGTGGTCCCGCTTTGGCTTGGGGATCCCGCCTCATCAGCCATGCGAGGAAAGGCGACCGCACGCCGCAGAGGCGGTATGCCACGATCGCCAGAACAATATTAAAAGCCCCGCTGCTGATCAATATCGCCAGCGCCCCGCCCGTGATCCCGCCCACAGGGATCAGCCACCAGCTGGTCCCGGCAAGCACCACAACATAAAACAGCAGACAACCCGCCGAATATTTCTCGCGGTCCTGCATCATCAGGATCGTATTCGCGGGCCCAAAAAAAGAAAACAGGAACTGCCCCAGACTGATATAGATCATCGCCGCATAGCCGACCGTAAATTCAGGCCCAAAAAATCCCAGCAGCAGCCGTCCCCCCACCACAATAACCAGCAGCAACGGCAAACTCAGCAACGTCATCAACCTGTTGCTCTCACTGAACAACGACTGCGTATAAGCCCTGCCCGTCCCCACATGCCGGGCAAACAGCTGCGGCAGCACGGTATGCATCAGGAAAAAGGGAAAAATGAGCACGTCCGCGAACCGGTAGCTGATATTGAAGATGCCTATGTCCTTCGGCGGCAAATGAAATAGCGGCAGCATGAGCATCGTGATCTTGGTCGCCAGCAGCGTAAACAAGGTGATCAGAAAGAACCAGGTCGTTTTCACGCCATGCCGCTCAGCCGGGCCGCTCTCCCCATCCGCCGCCCGATAATCCTGCGTCTTGCACACAACCAGCCAAAAGACGACTCCGCAGCAGATGCCCAGCACGACACAGGATAAGATGACCAACACCCGCGCATCGAAAGGAACCGCCAAAAGCCGCAACAACCCCACCCCGATGATCAGCAGCAGCGGCTTGAGCAGTTTTTCGACGACCTGGCTTAGCCGGATATGGTTCAACGCCTGGAGAACGAACTGATTCAGGCCCAACGCGGCCGTCAGATAGACCGCGATCATCGCCACCCGGAACAACGGCTGATGATCGCTCAATGACGCGAGGGGAACCCAATGCAACAGGGCGACCCAACCCAATCCCACCACCACCCCCGCGGCGAGTATCCGGCGATTGACCCCCCGGACGAACCTCACCAGCCGCTCATGCTGCTGATGCGCATACCGCGGCAATTTCACCAACACGAGGTCATCCCTGCCCCACATCACCACTACGCTGAGGATACTCACCCAATTGAACACATGCACATACAGGCCGTAAGAATCGGGATCGGAAGACCGTACCAGGAAAAGATTGCCCGAAAATACCAGTGCAACGGAGCCTCCCTGGATCAGGAAGGATTCTAACGTTCCCCGCCGAATAAGGCGCCGGTCGGATTCATTTACCCTGGTCACGAATAGATTATTTCAACGACCGGATGATCGTCATGAACTCGGCCGCCTGAAGCGAAGCGCCGCCTACCAGGCCGCCATCGACATCGGGGCAATGGAACAGTTCGCGGGCATTACCGGCCTTGACACTGCCGCCATACAGGATGGGGATCTCTTCAGCTGCTGCCTTGCCATATTTGACGGACAATAACGCCCGGATATGCGCGTGCATCTCCTGGGCCTGCGAGGAAGTAGCTGTTTTGCCCGTGCCGATCGCCCATATAGGTTCATACGCTACGACGATCTGACGAAATTGCGCCTCACTGAGATGATACAACGCTTCGCGGAGCTGCGTCTCGACAAATCCGTTTTGTGCCCCGACTTCCCGGATGCTCAGCGGCTCCCCGCAGCAGAAGATAGGCGTGATCCCATTCTCCAGGCACAGTTCGGCCTTTCGCGCCAACGTTTGATCCTGCTCGCCGAAGTATTCCCTTCGTTCGCTATGCCCGATCACACAGTATTTGATATCGATCGACCGAAGCATTTCCGCCGATACTTCACCGGTATAGGCGCCCGACTTCTTATCCGAACAGTTCTGGGCGGCGGCAAAATAGTTCCGTCGGCCGGCCACCTTGTGGTACGCCATCACCAGGTAAGGAAAAGGAACCGCGAACACCGCCCGCTGATGCGCCGAAAGCTGGATATTTTCGTTGAGGATCGTATCCAGTAATTCCTGACCCTTTTCATACGTCAGGTTCATCTTCCAGTTAGCGGCGGCAATTTGTTGTCTCATGTATGGTTGATTTGATCAAAAATATGTTTTAACGCTTTCACTTCATTCTCGTGCAACGCCTTATCCTTCATTTTCTTCCAGTTGCCGATGTCCCGCAAGGCCTTGTCCCACTCATACCGGATACGCCCGTCCTGGCCCCAGCTGAAATCAGGGACATGATCAGGCGGAAACCCCGCACCAAAAATATTGCAGCAGATACCGGTCACGGTGCCGGTATTAAAGGAGGTATTGATGGCACAGCGGGAATAGTCTCCCATCAGCAGCCCGCATTTCTGCCCGGCCGGGAGATATCCCCCGGAAGCGGGATGATAGACCCGAACAGTGCCCGCATTGTTCCTGACGTTGGACGCCGAAGTGCCGGCCCCGAGGTTACACCACTCGCCGATAACCGCATCCCCCAGATAACCGTCATGCCCTTTGTTCGAATAGCCCAGGAAAAGGACATTCTTGATCTCCCCGCCCGCCGTACTATAAGGCCCGAGCGTCGTTGCCCCGTAGATCTTCGCTCCCATCTTGACGGTAGCCCCCTCACAGGCAGCAAAAGGCCCGCGGATCAGCGCACCCTCCATAATTTCGGCATCACGCCCGATATAGATAGGCCCGGCAGCGGCATTCAGGAGACAATACGAAAGCCGGGCGCCTTCTTCGATAAAAATATTTTCCAGCGCCACCGCTTGTACGGACGGCGGGACCGGCACGCTGCGCCTGCCTGCTGTCAGCAACGCAAAGTCCTCCAGCAACGCTTCGCCATTGTGCCGGAACAGATCCCAGGGATAGCGAATAAGCCGGCCATGAACCACCAACCGGTCGATGGAGTCCTGCGTGAGCGGCCCCCGACGCATCTCCTCATGGATCATCGCCGCCAGCGCCCGCGTGGGCAGCAGGTTAGCGGCTAATGCCGGTCCGGATGACAGCGGCCCAACCGAAAAGGTGCCTGCACCCAGCAGCCGCTCCCATTTCTCCCTCAAGGTCAGGATCCCCATCCGGAGATCGAGCACCGACCGCACCGCCGTGAATGGTAATAGATCGCCGGTGCAGGAAGTATCCTCAAATAACAGCATGATGGCCAAAACTAAAACATTCCCTCCTTCCCACCTCACAGGAAATAAAAAACCCTTCCGATCCGGAAGGGCAGTGACTTGTCACGGCTGCAGGAAGGTCATAAGACCCGTCAACAGGAAAAACTATTTCGTCTTCTTCTCGTAACGCTTCTTGAACTTGTCGATCCTTCCCGCCGTATCCACCAGCACATTCTTGCCCGTAAAGAAAGGATGGGAAGTATTCGAAATTTCCAATTTGATCAGGGGATATTCATTGCCGTCTTCATACTTGATCGTCTCCCGCGATTGAGCAGTAGACTTGCTCAGGAACGTAACACCATTGCTCATATCCTTGAAGACCACTAACCGGTACCCCTTAGGATGGAGATCTTTTTTCATAATCTATTCTGTTTGAAGGTTGTACGGATTTGGCCGTACGATTTTTTTTTAAACTTAGAGTTCGCAAAGGTAGGGTTTATAATCGGTCTTCGCAAATAAAATTCGTCTGTCCGATCCTCCCTCCGCTCCCAACCCCGCGGAGCTTCTGGCTCCGCCTGGTTTACTTCTAACTCCGCATATTCACATATTGAAGCGCAATCCCCAGGTTGGCGCCGCTGCACAACTTGATCACCGCCTGTAGGTCATCGATCTTTTTCCCCGTGACCCGGATCAGGTCATCCATGATCTGCGATTGCACCTTGAGCCCCGAATCCTTGATCAGCTTGGTGACCTTTTTTGCATCTTCCTGCTTCAGGCCATTCCGCACCGGAACCTCTTGCCGGGTAACCTTTCCGCTCTGATAAGGCTCCTTCCCAAGGTCAAAAGCCAGCGGATCCAGCCCCTGTTTCATCGACCGGCTGATCAGCACATCCACGATCTGCTTCAGCTTCATATCGCTTTCCGCCTCCAGATCGATCTTCATCTCCTTTTTGTTCAAGTCGATCCTGACCGGCGAATCCTTGAAGTCGAACCGGTTGGTGATCTCTTTTCGCGTGACGTTGACGGCATTGTCGAGGACCTGCTGGTCTACCTTGCTGACGATATCAAAGGATGGCATAGCTTGGAGTTGTTCCCCAAATGTAGGCAA
>DATJMG010000214.1:0-14748 GCA_035508835.1 Puia sp. | reverse complement strand
CCCCACCGCTCCAATCCTCACCACCCCCCCGGCCTCACGGTCACGGCTATCCATACCCGCCAACTCCGCAATCGCCGGATCGACCCCGCCCGCCGGACTCCCGACGATCGCCACCGGCTTGCCCCGCCGGATCAGGCCCTGAATATAAGTACTCACCCCCGGCTTCAGATGCACCGGGGTTTGCAGCACCGGGAGGTCCGTGTGGATGAACGGGAGGTCTTCGATCCGCGCGGCGGAGAAGATGGGCACCGACCATTTCATGAGGGTACCGGCATATTCATCGATCCATTCCTTAATGTCGCCGCCGGGGTCATGCGCCTGCTGCCACTCCATGGCGCCCCGGTTGTAGATTATCGTGGGACCCGCGACATCCTTTACCCTCGCGGCATCACGATAAGCGGCATTGAGCGTCTCGCTCAGCAGCCGCACATCACTTTCCGACAACAACCGCTTGCCCTGGTTGCACCAGGAGACATACGCGCCTGCCGGCATCCTGATGCCCCCGGGCGTCTTGACAGCCGCATGCGAATAAGCCCATATCCCCCATTTCAGTTTCTCCGGAACGGTATGCAGGACATCCCAGCATTCCCATGCGTCGAAAGTTTCGGTCAGCTGATAATGATGTACCCTGGATTTCGCCAGCACCGCGCCATGAAGGAGCATATAGGCCATCTGGTAGGTCCAGCCGCTGACCGGCCGGTTCCAGTATTCGAACTCCCGCACCCCCGGCTCATTCCAGGCGCCGGCCCAGGTCTGATCGATATACGCATCCAGGTATCCCTCCTCCGCGATCTTTTCCAGGTCGAAGCAGTTGATGCGCCAGTCCGACACTGCGCTGACGGCGCTCGAATACCCGATGACCAGGTCCTTCGGGTTGGCCATCTTTACCGACTTCACCAGCTCGGCCGTAGCATGGCTCCAGGCATCGTCGATCGCCGCATCCGAAGACGCCGCAGCCCCATAAGGTCCACCCCTGCTGTATACCGCCGGCCCGACCATGCCATCCCGCAGCACGATGGCATCCAGCCCGACCTTCCGCGACAGATCACCCCACTGCGCACCGAAAAATGTATAACTATGCATCCCCGCAGCAATCCCGTGCGGATACGCCCCATAATGCGTACTGTCGGCATTGAGCAAGGCAGTCGGATCGAAATTGGCCATCCTTGTCCCGAAATTCTCCATCGTCCGGTATGCCTGCGGTTGCCTCACCGACCAGTTGGATGGACTGCCGCCATAGATGGACTTCCACGCCAGGACGAAACTGCCGACCTTCATGTCACGGAACCCATACTTATCCGCCGCGATCTGCCGCAGCGTCGCCGCCAGTTCCCGTAGATCCCGATAGGTCCAGTTTTGATAATATTTCCGCAGATTAGTAGCCGGATGCGAGAACCGCTCCCGAAACTGCTCTTGCTTTTGATGAAGATCACCCTCCAGCGTCCCCTCCACCACAAACCAATTCTCCTGGTGCATCTGCCGGGGAAAGGCAATCGGATCATCCAGGTTACCCCGCCAGTCAAGCACATAATCCATCAGCCAGCCGACATTCAGAATTACCCCCTTCCAACCTTCGATGCCTTCAAAGAATGGCGCCATCCGGGCCCAAAACTCCTCTGCAGACCCATGGATACGATCTTTATCAAACCAATACAGATCGACCTCCAGCCACCTGTCGGCAGCAATCGTACCCGCCGGCCCCGACCCGCCCCCCTGAGCCCGCAAAGGCCCCCACCCCATCACCATAAATGCGAGAAATACAACGTGTTTTTGAAGCCCTTTCATCCGGCAATTTTAGGCATCCTGCCCAAGTGTTCCTACCAGTGAGTTACCAAATAATGGTATTATTTTTCCCTGATCGCCAACCATGCTCCCTGCGGCTCACCGCCGCCCTCCGTCGTATCTGCTCGCCCCCGCCCTCCATCACACCGGCTTGACCGCCGCCCTCCGTCACACCGATCGCGCCGCCGCCCTCCATCACACCGCCCTCGCCGTCGCCCCCAGGTTCGAGAGATAGGTCTGCCGGTAAGCCCGCGGACTGAGCGCAAATTTCTCCTTGAACTGCCGGTTGAAATTGGAAAGATTGTTATAGCCGCAGCAATAGGCCACCTCCATAATACTGATGTTTTGCTCGATCAGCAGCCGGGAAGCATGATTCAGCCGCACCTCGATCAGGTAATTCGAAAATGTCCGTTTGGTGCGCTCCAGAAAGAAGCGACAGAACGACGTCCTCGTCATATGCGTCAACCTCGCAACTTCATCCAGCAAGATCTCCTTGTGGAAATTCCGGGCAACAAAGCCAAAGACCTTCTCAAGCCGGTCCGCATCCGATGGATTATTCCCCTCTACCCTATAATCGGTGATGAACCGGTATTCCGACGTCTCGCTGAGGATATGCAAAATGTCCAGCAATCCCAGCAGCCGGCCCATGCCTCTTTTATCCGGCAGCTGATGCATTTTCCCGATCACCACCTCCTTTGTCTCGCCGCCGATATCGATGCCCTGCCGGCAACGCTCCAGCAGCTTCAGGATATTCTTCGATTGCGGAAGGGCAAGCAGATCGCGGCCGATCGATCGCTCCAGGAAATGAACGACGATCGAACGTACTCTCGGAGAACTACCCTCCTCATAATATTCCGGGGGATTGCGATATAAATGCGGCAGATTGGGCCCAAAAAACGACAAATCCCCATCCCCGAACTCGGAAATAGTATTCCCGATGAACCGCTTCCCCCTCCCCCGGACCACCAACACCAACTCGAATTCCGGGTGATAGTGCCATGGAGTATCGAAATAAGGCAGGTCGAATTCCTTCACGAAAAAGGACTCGTCGCCTTCTACCGGCAAATGTTCCAAAATAGGGTTCGTCATATGGGAGCTTGCATTACACTTTCTTATTTAAAGATAACTAATATTCGGCTGTTTGAAAAGATAGTATTAGATTTTGCAAACAGGATATTGCGCGGGAACGTCCTCGAATAGTAGTTTTGATCTCACTGACATCAAATCATCCGGGCATGAACAAGCAATTGACCGAAGAACAGACCGCAGCCTTTCACCGCGACGGATTCCTGATCCTGCGCAGCTTTTTTTCCACGCCCGAGATCGAACGGCTGTATGCCGTCGCGCTGCAAGATGCGGCGATCAGCCGGAACTCCTATGACCTCAACGACCAGTCGGGCAAAAAGACAAGGCTGGCCCTGTGGTTCACGCCGGGCGACGATATCTATGGCCTGCTGTCCAAAAGCGAACGTGTCGTTCATGCCGCCCATCAGCTCATGGACGGCAACACCCCCGTCTGCCATTTCCACTCCAAGCTGATGCAGAAAGAACCGCGCGTCGGCGGCGCATGGGAATGGCACCAGGATTACGGTTACTGGTATAAGGACGAGTTCCTTTTCCCCGACCAGATGCTCTCGGTCATGGTGGCTATCACCGAAGCAACCCGGGAGAACGGCTGCCTGCAGGTGATCAAAGGATCCCACAAGATGGGAAGAGTAGAGCACGGCCTCGCCGGCGAGCAGGTTGGCGCCTCCCGGCATTATGTCGGCCTTGCCTTGCAGATCATGGAACTGGTCTACGTCGAACTGCAACCGGGAGATGCGCTGATCTTTCACAGTAATCTCCTGCACCGGTCCGAAGCCAACCTGTCCGACCATTCAAGATGGTCACTGATCTCCGTATATAACCGCCAATCCAATATCCCCTTCACCGGCAAATCACCTTCGGCAATCATCCCTCTCGAGGCGGTGCCCGACAGCGCCTTGCTCGAAGCCGCCGGGACAGGGATCGCAGCAGACACGGTATTCCTGAGTAAAGCGACGGACAAAAGCCTGTCATAGTTATCCCCCCAACCTCACTCGACCACGCCAACCCTTCGGATTGAACATGCCAGCCATTCTCATCGACAAAGACATCCCCACCGCAACCGGCGTGACCTTCAACAACCGGTATGTCTCCGTGATCACCGTCGTGGTCGCCCTGGGCGGCGTCCTGTTTGGATTCGATCTCTCCATTATCTCCGGGACCGTCCATTATTTCCGGCAATATTTTTCCCTCGATGCGGTGGCCACCGGCTGGTCGGTAGGCTGTATCAACCTGGGCGCCGCTCTTGGCGCACTCGCCGCCGGCAGGCTTGCCGACCGGCTGGGAAGACGGCGGACCCTGCTTCTCTGCGCTGTCTTGTTCGCCGTCTCGGGCGCAGGCACCGGCTGGTCCACCCTCTACCCTCTCTTCATCCTGTTCCGCATGATGAGCGGCGTAGCCATCGGCGCCGCAGCCCTGGCGTGCCCGGTGTACATCGCGGAAATAGCTCCCGCTTCCCTGCGGGGAAGACTGGTGACATTCTACCAGCTGGCGATCACCAGCGGCATTTTGATTGCCTATCTCTCCAATTACCTGCTGCTGAACACCGGGGTGAACAACTGGCGCTGGATGTTTACCTCACAGTCCTTTCCCGCACTTTTCTTCTTTTTTGGCCTGCTCTTCATCTCGGAAAGCCCGCGGTGGCTGATCAGAAAGCACCGGACACCCGAAGCCTTGCGGGTGCTGACCCGTATCGGCGGTCCGGCTTATGCCGCAACAGAATCCGCTGCCATCACTGCCAGCTTCGCCCTCGAAACCAAAGCGGACTGGCGCGAACTGTTCCGGGGGAGGACACGCTATATCCTCGTTATCGGTATCCTCATCGCCATCTTCTCCCAGGCCGGAGGCCAAAACTCGCTGCTATCCTATGCCCCCGAGATCTTTAAGCAGGCCGGCGTCGCCGAGAATTCCGCCTTTCTCCAGTCGGTGCTCGTGGGGGTGATCAATCTTCTACTCACTTTTGTGGCTATCGGCGCCATCGACCGAACGGGAAGAAAGCGATTGCTGCTCTACGGCGCCGCCCTGCTGGCCCTCGACGCGGCCTTTCTCGCAGGCGCCTTTTACCGGCATCTGTCGGGGATGTTTATTTTGAGCTTTGTCCTGGCTTTTATCGGCATCTATGCGGCTACCCTCGGCCCCGTGACCTGGGTTATCCTCTCGGAGATCTTTCCCAACCGGGTCCGCGGCTATGCGATGAGTATGGCCACCTTGTCGCTCTGGGTAGCAAACTTCTTCACCACCGCCCTGTTCCCCGTGATGCAGCTGCGCCTGGGCCTGCCGGCGACATTCAGCATCCACGCCGCCATTTGCCTGATCTATTTTTTCTTTGTGAGAACGAGAGTACCCGAGACAAAAAACCGCTCGCTCGAACAGATCGAAAGCCAGTTGACAGGATCGCTCACTCCGCCCTCCGGGTCAATCACCCCCCAGTCCGGATCGCTCACCCCCCAGTCCGGATCGCTCACTCCGCGCTCCGGATCTCGATGGAATAAGTGAACTTGTCCGAACGATAATAAGCCAGCCCATATTCCACCGGCCGGCTGCCCAGGTCGTAGACGAAACGTTCCCGGAAGAGGATCGGGGCCTGCTTGCTTACCTTGAGCCTCCTCGCATGCTCGCCCGCCATGCAGGCGCTGATATGCTCTTTTGAAGTTTGCACCGTAATCCCGTATTTCTCTTCCAGCAGATCGTACAAAGGCTTGTTGAGATCATCCTCGCTGCCCAACATGATCTTGGGATGGAAATAACTTTCAAAATAAACGATGGGGTCATCGCCGACCCCCTTTAATTTACTGAGCTTGATGATCCACGTACCCGGTTTGATATTGAAGAAGACGGCCATTTTACTGTCCGCTTTCACCTTTTCTGTCTTGATGGAAAGATTGACCACATGGATACCCCGGCTTTGCATCTCCTTGGTAAAGCTTTGCCAGTTGTTCAGGCTCGTGGACATGGTCTGCGGCGGCGCAACCCGCGTCCCTACCCCCTTCTTCCGGATAAGCAGCCCCTCGTATTCCAGCTTGTTGGTGGCTTGCCTGACCGTATTCCGGGACACACCGAGCCGGTTGGCCAATTCTACTTCACGCGGAAGAAAAGTGCCGCCCTTATACTTTGGCTGCTCGATAAGATTGCGGAGCAACTCTTCCACCTGTACATGCAGCGGAACCTTGCTGCCGTGGTCAATGGTCAGATTCATACAAAGAAGTTATCCCTGGCAAAATTAAAAATTTAACTTTCAGCATGAAAATATTTTCAATCGTCCTTGCCCTCCTCCTCTTCTGCCTGCTGGCTTACCTCATCCCGGTATCCCTGACCTCCCGGCTGACCATCGACGCCAGCTTCAATAATACGCTTGCACAAGTGGTCCATCCCGGCAACTGGAAGAACTGGTACCCCGCCGGCATAGACTACCACGCCGAACAACGAACCCCCCTGTCCTGGCAGGTGGAGACCACAACCGGCAGCCGCCCGGCGACCTTCTCCTTCGCATTGCTGCCCACCCGCTTTCCCGACCAGGTGGAAATTGTAGTGGGGTCGAAGACCAGGTTGCTATACCGGTTGCTCCCGTTTGACCATCACCCCTCACCCGGCATCACCGCCATCACCGCCCTCAAGTCCTACCTGGAGGACCCCAATGCCTTCTACGGCTTTCCTATTGCGATACAACAGGTGACCGACACCGTTTACCTGACAATACGATCCGTCCTGAAAAAGAAAGATCTGTTCGAAAAACTCCCCGGTTTGTTCTCACAGCTCGGACAGTTTATCCGTGATAAAGACCTCCGGATCGTTAACGACAGATCCGTTTCCTTCGAACCGGCACGCCAGGACTCCCTTTCCGTAATGGCCGGTATCCCGGTAAACAGGACAGTGACCGGAGAAGGCCGGATCGTCTGTATGCAGATGCCAAAAGGCCGGATGCTCGTGGGCCGCTACCGGGGCAGCTTCGCGGGCCGGCAAGCCCTCTACAAAAGCATGCAGCGCTACCGCGCCGATCACCACCTCTCGCTTGTCGCCGATCCTTACGAACAATATACCGATAATCGGCTGCCCGTCAACGATAGCTCGATCATCAGCATTGAACTCTATTTCCCGATCCGGTAACCATTCGCCTCCCACACCCCGGCCCCTCCCACACCCTTCACCTGTAACCCCCCGCCTCATATACCCTCACCCAATCCACATACATTTCCCCCCTATTGCCATACCGCGTAAACCCACCCCCCTGATGGATAAAATCGTTCCTCAACCCATCATTGATCATAAAATAGCTTCCATCTTCCCACGTCCTCGGCAAGGTAGCATGTTTCGGACCCGCAATCTCGACATTGTCAAAATAATACCGCGTTGTATCCCGCTCGATCAGGCAGCCATAGGTATGAAAGGCACAGACTGTCGCGCCGGCGACCGCCAATACGCCCGGATCGACGCGGTAATCCGTATGCAGCTTCCCATAATTCCATTCATGACGCGAGACATGGTAAAGGTTACACCAGGGCGGATAGGCTTCAATGATATCCAGCTCGTCACAGGAGTCGGTCGTGTGGCCTTTATAGCCTTTGGAGCTCAGCGTCCAGAAGGCCGGCCATAACCCCGGATTGCCGGCCACCGCAAACCGGCACTCGAAATATTGCGCATGCCCGCCCGTGGTGTGAAAACCCGTCCCGTCAGTCCTTTCGGATGAAAGGAAGCCCGTAGTATAAGTACGGTGCCATCCCTCCGGATCGGTTATGCCCGGCCGCCTCATAGTCGTGATCTCCAGGTAGGTATCCCGCTGCGAAAAGGGGTTATACGGCCCCTCCCGGTCCGCAAAAATGGCATCGCCGAATTCCGTGTCATCCGGCTTGCGGGAAGCATAGACAGCACCCGCCCCGGAATGAGAGATCGAAGGCATCCGGCTAAAATCATCCGCGAAGACGACCTTCATCCCCTTTGCAGCCGGCGGCGCGGGCGCAGCAGCAAGCCCCTCCATCCAGCTCACTCCCCCGGTATTGTATAGTTGCAGGAAACAGCTGTCACCGCGCACCGAGAGAATTATCGTGACCGGCCCATGCGGGTATTCATCGGCCCGGAAAGTCACCACGCCATTGCCCTCCGCATCGATCCTGCAATCCGGCAGTAAGGCTTCATACCCGAGGGGGTTGCCGTTCCCGCCATCAGGCTGATGCCAGCACCTCGCCCGCAAATCCGTCCGCCCCGGCGCCGTCACCCGGATCTTCACCGTTCCCCTGACATCCGCCCCATACGCCGGAGAGATTACCCGGATGATCTGAGCCTCCGCCCCCGCGGTCTCCAGGGAAAACGCCAGGAATATCAGTGCGCCGAAAAATGGTTTCCATTTGATCATATTATGTTCGAATGTCTGAACATAAAAGTATCGACTCGCGTCCGTCCAGACAAAAAAATCTTTTACCGGCCTATGAAACCCCGCATAATTTTACAACTCCTTTATCTTCACATTCCGGAACGAAACCCCCTTGCTCCAGTCCTGCAACCCGATCTCCCCTTTCGTATGCTTCCCGAATTCCGGGAACTTGCTGAAATGGCTCCTCGCCACCGTATCCGCCCAGGCCTGCGAAGTAAGATCCTGCCTCATCGTCAATACGCCATTGAGATAGAATTCCACCTTCCCATTCGTCTGCACGATCCTCGACTGATTCCATTCACCGGCCGGCTTGGTCTCCGCAGCATTCAATTGCGGAAAGAACCCGAAAAGACACCCCGACCGCTTATCCGGATCCGAATAGTCCGGGTTGGACACATCCAGCAACTGATACTCGGGCCCTGACGCCCATGCCGTCCGGATAGCCGTATCTTCCACCACATCGATGAAAACCCCGCTGTTCCCGTATTTGATGAGCTTCCACTCAAATCGCAGATCGAAATTCTGATACGATGAATCCGAGACCAGGTCCCCATGCTCGAGCCTGCCATCCGGCTTGCAGTACAATTCACCGTTCACCACGACCCACGCCGACGGAACCTTTCCCCGATTGTACAGATGCCACCCATCCGTCGTTTGACCGTCAAACAACAATTTCCAACCATCCCTGACCTCCTGATCGGTCAGGACATTGTTTTTATTTGCTGCCGGCGAACACGCTGCCAGCGCCAATGCAGCGGCGAAACCCACCCATCCGAGTGATTTATTCATATAAAGCTATTTTTCCACTTCTACATTCCACCCCTCGACTACAAAATGCGCCGCCGCACCACCCGCATCCTCATCCGCATACTTGCACGTGATAACCCTGCTCTCCCCCGGCGCCAGTTCGATATAGTTATCACTGAAGATCACCGGCAAAATATCATCTCCCGTCCTACCCTTCAACGCCCGCAAATGCACCTGGAAGGCCACCACCCGGCCCGTATTCGTAAGCGTTACCTCATGCACCGTACTGTCCCCGCGCCTCTCCGCCGCGCCTACTGCCATCTTCACCACCGTCTTCCCCAATGTCTCCAATCCCGTATAATCCGCATACGCTGTTTCGGGCGTCACAAACCATTTTGATTTACTGAAATCCAACTCATCCTCCTTCGCCGAAAGCCAATACCAGTTGATGTCCCTGACCACACCGTTCCCATCCGTCAGTTGAAGTCGCAGAAAATACGGCGAAGACAACCCGGCAATCGCCGGAACCGCCAACCCGCGCCAAACGCTATCCGCCCCTACCTCAACCGCCATCTTCCAGGACCATTTACGGCTTCCGTCCAGATCATACACCGCAGCTTCGACCATCAACCCCGTAAATCGCTCCCGTAAAGAATTGGTCACATCCACCTCCTTGCCCGCATACGAATACATAATGTGCAGCGGCTCCAACGCCTTCTTCATTCCGAAATACGTGCCCGCCGGGTACAGATAGTAGTCAAACGTATGCCAGATCAGGCCCGGCCACGGATTACTCCCCATCCATTGCACGACGCCCGTAGCTGTATGGTACTTATGCAGCCCGTACGCCTCCATCATCGCCCGATGCGCCTCATAGTTTTGGGCCTGCGCCTTCGCAAGATAATCGTAAATATCCTTCGCTTTCCCATACCGTCCCTCCAGCGCCGCATTGAACACGTTCGTATTGCCGAAATTCATCGTTCCGCAATGATACTTCCAACTGGCCGTCGTAAACCACATCGAATCCTTCGGGATGAATTTGATCAGGCTCTCATACGGGGGGATCGACGGCCCCGGCGAGATCTCCGTCGCAAAACTCCACATCCCGCCGACTTTATTTGCCGAATCCGTCTCCCAATAGATCGGCGGCACCCACTCATAAGGTCCGGCCATCTTCACGCCGCTATAACCCGATACCTTCGACTTGCTCGCATTGGCCGTGGAGATGATCGGATTCGGCCATTTCAGCGCCGCTTCGATATCCAGGTAACCCCGCTCGACACTGGTGTCCCGCGGCGGCATATCGCTGCCGTTCAACCAGACCATCACGCTCGGTTTGTCCCGCAGCCACAACATCACGCTGCTGTCCGAAGCCATGGCCGACGCCCGCTTGGCCGCATCCCAGTTCTCGGGGTACTGCCACGCGCCGCAACACATCCATCCCGTCATCACGAGCATCCCGTATTTATCACACAACGCATAGAAGTTGTCGTCTTCCAGCTTGCCCTCCGACCGAATGATATTCATATTCATATCCCGGTACAGCCGGATCTCCTGCTCCTGCCGCCGGGCCGACCGGCGCTGGAAGATATCCGGGGACCAGGCCGCCCCGCGCAGGAGGATCCGTTTGCCGTTAACCACGAACACCCGCGAAGCAGTATCGATAAACGACGTCCTGATCTCGCGTATCCCGAAGTTCCCGGTAATCGTGTTGCCAACTGTGTTACCATTGATCACCGACATCTCGAGCCGGTTGAGCGCGGGCTTCCCATACTGCCAGGGCCACCAGATTCGCGGATGCTCCACATTCAATTGCGGAAAATCAGCGGGAGTGAACACCACATCCTGGATCCCCTTACCCTCGAGATGCACCTTCTTCGCAAAGCGGATATCATCATTTATCTTTCCTTCCACCACCACATCCTGCGGTTCATCCAGGTAATTCGTCACGAACGCATCCACCGTCAAATGCGCGACCTCCAGCGACGGCAGGTCGAAATGCGTGGTGACCAGCGGATACTCGATCCCCACCCGGTCATAGGTCCGGATCTCGATGTCGTTTACAATGCCGCCATTATAATCCGGCGGATAGTGTATCCAGTCGGCATAGTCGATCGCCAGATCGCCGCCCCGCTTATTCGGATTGATCGGCCGCCTGACCTCCAGCGCCAGTACATTCGGCGCCCCCGGCCGGACAACGCCGGTAACATTGAGCTCGATGATCCGGAACGGATTCATGATCCGGTTGGAATCAGCGATCAACACCCCGTTTAGCCAGACATTCGCTTTATAGTTGACCCCATGCAACCTCAGCACCACATCCTTACCCTTCGCCGCCGCCGGCAACGAGAATTCGCGCCGGAACCACCACGGCGCATCCAGCTTCGGATCCTTGAGCTTCTCGAAATTCATGTCATAGAACGGATCAAAATCATACACCTTGTTCGCCAGGAGCCCGCCAATGATCGTCGTCGGGACGCTGACCTTATACCAACCTGCCGCGGAATACCCGGCCCGTGAAAGGACATCTCCCGAAGCCGGAACGACCGTCGCGGACTGCATCTCCCAGCCATCTTTGAGGATCATGCTCTCCTGCGCAAGACCCCGCCCGGCCGCCAGCAAAACCGCCGCAGCCAGCGCAACCCGAGGTAAAATCTTATTTTGCATCATAATAAAGCGCGGCAGCCCCGAGGATACCGCTATTTTTTAGGTCAGAAACTTCAACCCGCAACCGCTCGAGCGTCTTGGCATATACCAGCGTCCTGATCTCGCTCCACATCGCCTCACGGAAAAGATCATACGCCTGGCTGACCGACCCGCCGAGCACGATCAACTCCGGATCATACGTGTACAATACCGCCTTGACGGCCTGCCCCACATGCACGCCTAACTCGGCATAGAGTTGCAACGAACGCGCATCCCCCGCCAAAGCCGCCTCAAAGACCTTCACCCCATCCAGGCCATACACATTTTTAAAGAATGACCCGCTGCAATAATACTCGAGCACCCGGCCCTCATACGGCAACAACCCGATCTCACCCGCCCCGCAATTATACCCCGCATACAATTTCCTGTTTACGATCACCCCACCCCCAAGACCCGTCCCGATCGTCAGCCCGATCATGGAAGCGACACCCCGCCCCTTCCCAAAATAATATTCGCCGAGCGCAAAACAATTCGCGTCATTGTTCACAAACACCGGCCGAAGATACCGCGCCTCCAGCAACCGCTTCAACGGCACCTCCACCCACGAAGGAATATATTGCACATCATAAACGATCCCGGCCTCCACATCCACCACACTCGGCACCCCGATCCCGATACCCGCAATATCCTCACCGATCAACCCGTCGATGACCTGGTAAATATCCCCCAACACATCTTCCACCGACCCATCACTATGGATCCGCACCGCGACGATCTGGCCCAGCGAGCCATCCCCCGCCTCCAACCCCCCATCCGCGGCACCGCCGCTCTCCACCGCCCCGCGGATATTCGTAGCACCCAGATCGATCCCGATCACCTTGCCCCCGGTCATACCTTTTCCGTTTTATTAAACACCGTTTGATTCGTGATCAACGGCTTCGCCCAGAAACCGATCGTCAGAATATACCCCATCGTCCCATACAAAAAGAACATCCCCGTCCGCAGCCCGAGCGCATCCCCCAACCCGCCGATGATGAGCGGAACGATCGCCCCGCCGATGATTCCCGTTACCATGATGCCGGCGAACGATCCGTGATGCTCATCGACCGAATTAAGCGCAAGCGAGAAAATGATGGGATACATCACCGAAGCAAAGAACCCTACCGCCGGGAAGGCGATGAGCGCCACCGGCCCGCTGCCAAACAACGCGGCGCTCAAACAGCCGAGCGCCGCCACCGTAAACCCGATCAGCACTTTCCGGCTATCCATGATCTTCAATAACCCCAGCCCGACCACCCCGCCTGCCGTCATCAAACCCCAAAAGTAGGCCACCGTGTCGGCCCCCTTCTTCTGCGGATCATAATGATGATACGTCTCCAGGAATTTCGAGATCCAGTTGGCGATCCCCTGCTCGGTCCCGACATAACAGATCATCGCAATAAAAAAAAGCACCACTACCCGCTTCCTGAACAACATCAGATGCGTTTGTATCGGTCCTGCCTCCTCATCGGCCTTGAGCTCGACCACCGGAAAGCGCGAGACGCGGATGATGACGATCATCACCAGCGAGATCACCGCAAAGATCCAATACAACGATACCCACGGCAGCTCCGGCGGTACGATCTTGCTGAATACCCCCGGATTTTTCACCAGCGCCGAATAAACCAACGGGCTGATAAACGACGCGGCCCCGAAGATTAGTTGCGCCAGGACGGAATTGAAAGCATAATGCTCCTCCCCGCCCGACGTCCTCAACAGCGGATTGATCACCACCTGCAGCATGGCCATCCCGCTGCCGATCAGGAACAACGAGATGATCGCACTCAGATAGTTGTGGACCACCGCCAGCAGGAGCGACCCGATAAATCCAACCACGAACCCGGCGATCATGATCTTCTTTTCCTTGTATTTTTCCAGCAGCATCCCCGTCGGGATCGACACAAGGCCGTAAGCAATAAAGAACGCAAACGGCAGGATACCCGCCATCGTCAGGCTCAAATTAAATCCGCTGATAAAATCCGGGTTAAGCGCACCGATCACATTCGTCAGGAACGAGATCACGAAGAAGGTGAGCATGATCAATGCTACGATGTAGTAGTCGCGTTTCATGGTTGGAGTACCGCAGTGGCAGTATTTGGTTTGAGTTGATACAGGACATAGGCGCCATTCGCATCATGCTGAACTTCGACCGGTTTGCCGGTCACCGTCACTTTGCTCCAGCCCCCAGGAATATAAGTCTTCAGCGTCAGCGGGAGATCATACATCCCCGGATCAAGCGGGCAGCTGACCTTTACACTGATCTTCCCATCCTTCCTCTCCACATTCACCCGTGCGGCCTCACGCTCGCGCATATACCTCGTCGCATCCCCAAATGTCGCTATCCACACCTGGTTTTTCCGCGCTACAATATAGTTGAAGTATTCCTGCAGTTTCGGGATAGGGGTCCACTCCCAGCCCAGACTGTCGATCCCATGGAATACCAGCACCAGCCACATATCCTTGTTGGCGCAGGTCGTATCCACCCACGATTCCATCAGCGACAACGGCGTCGCATGCAGCGGCCCGCGCTGCCATTGCACATAGTCCTTATCGGTCGGATGCGGGAGCACCCGGCTGGCCCGGTCGATCTCTTTCAAAAAAGGTTCCGGCATCCGGTTGCGCAATGCCGGATAGATCCCGTACGCGATCTGCATCACGCGGTCATCCTCATACCCATAGG
This sequence comes from Puia sp., assembly GCA_035508835.1. Taxonomy (GTDB): domain Bacteria; phylum Bacteroidota; class Bacteroidia; order Chitinophagales; family Chitinophagaceae; genus Puia. Next base: position 406 of record DATJMG010000214.1, on the reverse strand, counting down.
GCACCTCGGTCGAAAAAGTATACTTCTCCCCCAGCTGGTCCCGGATCTCCTCCTTACTTTTCTCCAGCTCATACCGGATATTCGCTTCATTCAGGCCGGGCATCGTCGCATGGGTGATCGAGTGACTCGCGATCTCATACCCCTCGGCGACATCTTTGCGGAAATCATCCCAGCTCGATCCTTCCGCCTCCTTGTATTCCGGACAGGGCTCATACCCCGGCTTGAAGTCCCCATGACGCACCTTGGCATACAGACTGTCCATCAGCTGATAGGCTTTCTGCTTCCTCCCCGATGAATAGAGGCTCCCCGCACGCGTATGATACGAGATCGTGCCCTGATAACCCAGATAACCGGCCGCGGAACACCTTTCCAGGAAATTGCTCGAGTCGGTCGGCACCCTCGCCGA
>DATJMG010000213.1:0-10366 GCA_035508835.1 Puia sp. | reverse complement strand
GTTAATAGTAAGGTAATCCTCACTGATATGGAGGAAAACGGGGTGAATTTTGTTGTAGCTATTGAATTGAATAAATTTTGTGGAAGAATTAATGCCAACAGCATCCGCAGCCTATATCCGAAAGACAATATTAAAGATATTCTACAATGGCATTCAGTTTACAATTTGGCTGAGTATGTCCATAAAGAAAAATTCCTCAACTGGTTAGGCAAACAGCAGTCCAATTCCGCTGACGTTACCCAACTAATTAAGGACTCGACAAAGTTACTAAAATAACAAAATAAATCAAAGAATTATTTGCTGGTAAATAGGCATAAAATAGAGCTAATTTAGAGGGGATTCACCGCAAGGATCTTTTAATGATTTGGTACTAAATATATTATGGAATACCCCCTATTAATACTGCCAACCTCTCTCCCATTTACTCCCGCGCCTTCAGAAAATCGCTCACGATCGTCGCCATCAGCTGCCCCGCTGCTTCATTCTGCCCATGCGAAAGCGAGTAGATCCCCTCACAGACATGAAAATAGGCGATCCGCGAATCACTCGCCGCAAACGTCACATACTGCCGCGCGTGCAACGATCCCAACCCCGCCGCAGGCATCCCCGCCCCCGTCGGCCCGAACACATCGAGATCCAGTTCCAGCCCGATATAGTTGTCTTCCGTAAAACCTGTCGCATGTGCCACCGCCTGGGTAAAACTCCTTTTCTCCAGCACCAGGATGTCCTCGAAAGTGATCAGGTCCACAAAAGGATTGTTGATGACATCCAGCCAGACATTTTGCGGCAGGTCATTCTCATGAACGCCGATCGCGCAGTACTTTTCCAGGTACCCATCCTCTTCCGCATACCGGAACGCATTCCCCGAATGCCGGCCCTCCACCGGCCGGAAGCCGGAATGTGCATCCAGGTTGACCGCATTGATCTGCGGCAGCGGGATCAGCCCCGCCTTTTGCAGCCCCTTTGCCGCCCCTTTGATCAACGGATAGGCATTGTTATGACCGCCGCCGATAACGATCGGGATCTTTCCCGCGGCAGTGATCATCTTGATCAGCGGCTCGACCGCTTCGTCGATCGTATGGACCGCATGCCGGTAGGCCACCAGCTTTTCTTCCCGGCCAAAGGCATTGGCTTCGATCAGCCGGTCCAGTTCGCTGAAATCGAAATACCCCAGCGCCAGCACGCTGTCGCCGGTGAGGAAGTCATTACTCTGCTGATTGAGAAAGTTCTTCAGAAAGAAAGGCCACGCCGTGCCGGACCCGCCCCGGCCCTCATTTGCCCGGACGCCGATATCTTCCGGGATGCCTACCAGTACGTACTCGGCTTCGGTATGTTCAACACTGGCAGCCACATTGGCGGGATCGGCTGCCACCAGCACCCGTTCCCCCACCTTGGTCTCGAACTGCCGGAGCCGCGTAAGGCCCAGGATATCCTGCTTGCGGTAGACGTTGAGATGTTGCATAAATATCTTTTTTAAGCCCCGACCTTTTATTTTTATACCCCGATCTTTTCGCCTGTCATCCCCCGATCTTTTCGCCAGTCATCCCCCCGATCTTTTCCTTCACCACCTGTAAGATCGCCGCCTCCTTGCGAATCGTCGCGGCCTCGATGGCAGCGCCTTTTTCCAGTACCTGCGCTACATAGCTCTTATCGTCGCAGCCTGCGGCATTGATCCGGACATTGAGGAATGCTCCAAGCACCGCCGTCCGCGCACACAACGCCCCGACACCCGCGTCCGAAACGGAATTCGGATTGCCCTCCGCCGCCATCGCCCCTATGACCTCGAGGCTGGCAAATGCCGTCTCCATGACACTTAAAGGCACTTCAATGGCTGTCCGGGTCGCCCGTTGGCTAGCTTCATGACGCACCCTTTTCTCAGCCTCACTACCCTTCGGCAATGCAAACGCGGCCATGATCCCGTTGAAGGCCCGCGTATCGGCATCCACCAGCCGCAGCAGCTCATCTTTATGACGCTGCCCCTTGTCCGCCCAGTTACTGAATACTTCCCAGCGATCGTCCCACCCCTTTTTATGCGAAGACAGGTTGGCGACCATCGTCCCCAGCGCCGCGCCAAGAGCGCCTGCATATGCGGAGATCGACCCGCCGCCCGGCGCCGGGCTTTCACTGGCCGTCTCATCCGCGAAATCGGTCAAACTCATCCTCACCAGCCGATCAGCCGTAGCATCGTGCAGCAGGTATTCGATGATGCGCTCCTCCGGCTTGAATGGTCCCAATTCATCCAGCCCCATCGAAAGGATGGCGATCCGGATCAATTCCTTTTCCGATACGCCGGTAGACCGTTGCTGCTTTTTCAAAAAATATTTACCCGCATCCAGCATCGCTTGCAACGGGATCAACCCCACCAGCTCACTGCCCGTAACCCGGATCCCGCGCTCCTCCGCCGCCCGGCATACTTCGTCGAACGCCATATGGACCGGCGTTATCCCGATATTGGTCAGGTTCATCGAGATCTGCGCAACTCCATACTCCTCGATATACCACCCGATCGCCTTGACGGCCTTCAACGTCCCCGGCACCTGGACGGACCTTTCGCCTTCCTTTATCACGCGGCCTGCCTCGCGCACATCGAAGGCGATCGCATTGGCGCGACGCGTAGACGTGGTATTCAGGTTGACGTTATAGGCCACCAGGAAATCCCGCGCCCCGATGACGGTGCCGCCGCGCCGGCTATCGAATTCAACCGGCCCGTAATCCGGCGCCCATTCCGGAAGCTTTATCTTCTTGAAAAACCCTTCGTACTCGCCTGCCCGGATAACGGATAGATTGCTCCGGCGCTTGTCGGGCTGCGCTGCTTCGTAGAGGTATACCGGGATCTGCAATTCGCCGCCCACCCGTTCCGCCAGCCGCGTGGCCCAAACCGCCGTTTCCTCCATGCTGATCCCCGCAATCGGGATGAGCGGACAAACGTCCGTAGCACCCAGCCGCGGATGTTCACCCCGGTGCGTACGCATGTCGATCAGGTCGCCGGCCTTTTTGATAGCCCTGTACGCCGCCTCGACCACCGCCTCCGGCGATCCGACAAATGTGACCACGGTTCGGTTGGTGGCTTTCCCCGGATCGACATTGAGAAGTCGAACGCCGGCGACGCTCTCGATCTGGTCCGTGATCTGTCGGATGATCTCCCTGTTCTGTCCTTCGCTGAAATTGGGAACGCATTCAATAATGGGTGACATAGGGCTGCAATGTACAGATTATTCCATTCCACCTCACGCCGGACCACGCCAAACAACCCGACCGGGAAGTCTAAAGTCAGCGTTGTCTTTTTTCATAAAAATTCCCCCCCGATCATCACCCGCTCGATAAGGTTGGACCCGAACGCATAAGGAAGAAAAGCAGGCGACGACACGGGCCGGGTGATCAGCAGATTTGCCCTTTTCCCGACAGTGACACTCCCGACCTCATCACCCAGCGACATCGCATAGGCGCCGTTAAGGGTAGCGGCATTGATCGCCTCCTCCGGCAGCATCCGCATCTGGATACAGCTGAAAGCTACCACCAGGTTCATATTCCCGCTGGGCGACGACCCGGGATTGAAATCCGACGCGATCGCAATCGCACACCCTGCATCCAGTAACTCCCTTGCCGGCTGGGATGGCATCCGCAGGAAAAAGGCGGCCGTGGGCAACAGCGTCCCGATCGTTTGCGACCCCGCAAGCGCAGCAATGGCCGCTGTATCCATCGTCTCGAGGTGATCCACCGACAAGGCACCCAGCCTGACCCCCGTTTCCACCCCGCCGGAGAGATGCAGTTGGTTGGCATGGACCTTCGGCCGCAGGCCAAAACCAATCCCCGCCCGCACAATCCTCTCCGTCTCTTCGACCGAAAAAAAACCGCGCTCGCAAAATACGTCTATATAGTCCGCCAACCCCTCGCGCGCAATGACCGGCAGCATTTCCTCTATGATCGATCGTATATAGCCGTCATGATCCTCCCGGTATTCCACCGGATAAGTATGCGCGCCGAGGAACGTGGCCTTCACCGGTATCGGAGCCCTTTCCTTCAACCGTTTAATGACCCGCAGCATCTTTAGCTCGCCCTCTACCGTTAATCCATACCCGCTCTTGATCTCGATCGCCCCCGTCCCCTGCCGCATCAGCTCCTGCAGCCGCTGCCATGCCGTCACGAATAACTCCTCCTCCGAAGCCGCGGCCACCAGCCGCGCCGAATTCAGTATCCCGCCGCCCCGCGCGGCGATCTCCGCGTAACCAAGTCCTCTTATCCTGTCCACGAACTCCCCTTCCCGGCTGCCGGCATATACCAGGTGCGTGTGGCTGTCACACCAGGCGGGCAGCACCAGCCGCCCCGCAGCATCGACCGCCTCGTCATTCATCGCTCCCCGCGGTACCGCCGCCATCACCCCATACCCCGCAATCCGGCCCCCCTCGACCAGCACCCAGGCATTACCGATACACGGGAGCTCCGCCAGCTCGCGACCCCGCAGCAGCCGCGTCTCGCGACGAACATTGACCAATTGTTTGATGTTGTAGATCAGCCTCGAAGAAGCCATGCCCCAAGATACTCATTTCCGGCATTCGACCCCCAACTTCCCCGGCCCGCCCCCCTACAAAAAATCCGCCTTGTCGAGCTTGCGCCCGATCCGGCAGGCCGCATTGATCAGCCCGACATGACTATAGGTTTGCGGAAAATTTCCCCACTGCGACCCATCCGTCGTCGCATCCTCACTAAAAATGCCCAGATGATTGCCAAAGGTCAGCAGCTGATCCAGGTGACGGATCGCATCGTCGATCCGACCCACACAAGCCAGCGCATCGACATACCAAAAGGCACAGACCAGGAACGTACTCTCGGGAAACCCAAAATCATCATAATGCTTATACCGGTAAAACAGCCCCTTGTCCGTCAACAGTTCTTTCTCCAGCGCGGCAATATGGTCCCTGGCCTTCTCCGACCGATGATCCAGGTAATCCATGGTGATCATCGTGAGCGTGCTGGCATCGAGATTGACCGACCCGATCGCCTGCGTGTACAACTTGCGCGCAGGATCATAGGCCCGCTCGATCAACTCGCCGGCAGCCGCGGAAAGCTGCCGGGCCTTATTCATCATTCCCACATCCCCAAAACGTCCCGCGATCTTCAACGCCGCCTTCGACCCCGCCCAATGGAACAACAGCGTATAGGTATGCACCTGGACCTCTTTGCGGAACTCCCATAGCCCGGAATCGGGGAGCGACAAGGTCCGGCCGATCTGATCCAATAGCCACGGAACGATCTTATGATAGCTGTTCTTCCTGCCGAAGATGAGCCGCTTATCCGTATACAAGGGCAGGAGGCTGACCAGCAGCTGACCATACACGTCATGCTGGGACTGGATATACGCCTTATTGCCGATGCGGACCGGCTGATTGCCCATATAGCCTGCCAGATCGACCGTTACCTCGAACAATTTCTTCTCTCCCGAGATCGAATACAAGGGTTGGAGGGAATCGGTAGCGTTATGCAGGATATTGTAGAGGAAATCGAAGTACTTCTCGAGCTCCTCGAAATGCCCGATCTGGTTAAAAGCCCGGAGCGTATAGTGCGTATCACGGAACCAGCAGTACCGATAGTCCCAGTTTCGCGTACTGTCATGGAACTCCGGCAGGCTGGTGGAGCCGGATGCGATGATCCCGCCTGTATCTTCGAACTGATGCAGCTTCAGCACCAGCGCGGATCGGATGACCTCCTCCTGGTACAGATCGGGAAGATAAGAGCTCTTGACCCAGGACTGCCAGTCTTCGGTAGTTTTGCGCAGGAACTCCTCCGCCGTCTCTTTGAGCGGCGCCTCCAGGGGTTCCCCATAGGTCAGGACAAGATACCGGTCCTGGTCGAGGACAAAAGACTTTTCCTTCAGGATATACGTCAACGGAATATCCGTCGTCAACCGCACCTGCTGGTCCAAATTCAAATACCGGATATGGTTGCTGCCGATCACCGCATCCGGAAGGACCTTGCCATAATCCCCCCTTGGCTGACAGTTGACCGTAATGGCCGGCTCACCTTCGAGCAGCTCTACCTTCCTGACAAGCATCAGCGGCCTGAACTGTCTTTCATAGATGCGGATGCGCGGCGCGAAGTCCTTGACCACAAACCGTCCGTCCCGGCAGGTGAATTCTGTACAAAGCACATTGGTATTGGGAAGATAATACTGCCGGACCCGATAGTCCTCGCCCGTCGGCCGGACACAGAAATGACCTCCCTTGTCCTCATCGAGTAACGAGCCAAACAGGAAGCTGCTGTCGAACCGCGGCATACACATCCACCGGACATCCGCCCGGAGATCGATATAGGCCAGATAGGTGCAGTTGCCGACGACACCCATGTTGTATTTGTGAACCGCCATGCTATTCGTGTGTTTGAACAATCTTCGCCTTTTCTGCTCCGCTTGGCGTTTGCGGCTGCAGCAGCGAATTGAGCAACGGCACCACCCGGTGCTGCGACAGGATCGTATACTGAGCGGCGGAAGCGCCGGCATTGATCTTGATCGTATAAGCTTCTCCCGCCAGGGCCTTGAACATATCCTCGTCCGTCGTATCGTCCCCCATGCAGAGCACGAAGTCGGGGTCCTGCTCACCAATGATCTTGAGCGCAGTAGCCCCCTTATCGAATCCGGCGACGCGCACCTCCACGACCTTATTTCCGTCGATCACCTGCAATGTCGTGTTCTGGATCAGCTGCGAGAGGGTATTGAGCAACTCCCGTGACCGGGAAAAACCCAGCCCCGTCTGCGTATTGCGGTAGTGCCAGGCGATCGTATTGGTCTTCTCCTCAACAAAAGAGCCTGCCGTGCGCAATACAAAGAGCTGCATGACGCGGCGGATCTCCTCCTTCCAAAGATCGGATACCGAGACCATCTGCTGCCAGGCCCCGCCCCGCATCTTGAAGCTTGCCCCATGCTCGGCCACGAGCGAGACAGAAAGATTGCCGAGAAAACGTTCGAGGGAACCGACATCCCGCCCGCTGATAATGACGACATGATTCTTGGGGTCTGTCGAAAGCCGTGTCAATAGATCCCGCACCATGGCGTCCGGCGCCGCCTCCGATGGGATGCGCGTGAACGGTACCAGCGTGCCGTCATAGTCGAGTAACAGACAACGGTTTTTCGCGCCATGATAATGCCGGTAGATCCCGGCAAACGCCTTGTCATCCAGCAATTTTACTTTCTGTTTCTGCTGCTCCTGCTTGACCTGCGCCAGCTGGTCCAAAAAATCATTGACCCACTTGAAGACATCGTACTCCTGGAGCCGCCGCTGCATCAGCGTGATCCGGTTCCGTTGCTCATAGATGGGCATGGCCAACGCCCGGGTGATCGACGACGCCACATCGAACACATCCGTCGGGTTGACCAGGATCGCCTCGCTGAGCTCACTGGCGGCGCCCGCAAACTCGCTCAGGATCAACACCCCCTTGCCGGTGCTGCTGGCGACATATTCCTTGGCTACGAGGTTCATGCCGTCCCGCAGCGGCGTGATCAGGGCCACGTCAGCCGCCTGGTATAACGCCACCAGTTCCGGAAAGCTGAGATGCGTATAGCGGTACAGGACCGGCTGCCACCCGATGCTCGAAAACCGGCCATTGATCGTTCCGATCTTTTCTTCGATCTGTTTTTTTCGCTCGCTATAGGCAGGGATCGTGCTCCGCGACGGAACGATATTGAGAATGAACACGACCTTTTCGCGCCATTCCGGATACCGGTCGAGAAAATACTCGAACCCGGCGAGCCGCTGCATCAACCCCTTGGTATAGTCGAGCCGGTCAACCGAAAAAATGATCTTTTTGTCCTCGAGATTACTCCGGGCTTTGTCCCGGATCTCTTCCACCTCCGGGTCGGTAGCCGCAGAATGGAACTTGCCATAGTCGATCCCGATAGGGAACAGATCGATCCGGGTCAGCCGGTCCTGGTATTGAAGGTTATGAAAATAATTTTCAACCCCGAGGATCATCTTCACCGACTGCAAAAAATGCTGAACATAATCATACGTATGAAACCCGATCAGGTCAGCCCCCATTACCCCGTGCAGCAACATTTTCTTCCAATCCGTCGGCATCAGCCGGAAGATCTCGTAAGACGGGAAGGGGATATGCAGGAAGAACCCGATCGTGGCATCCGGCTTTTTACTCCGGATAAGATGCGGCAGGAGCATGAGCTGATAATCGTGTATCCAGACCTGATCGCCCGCCTCCATCAACGGCACGATCTTCTCGGCGAAGAGCTGATTGACCTCCACATAAGCATCGAAATACTGGCTTTCATAGGTCGCCAGCGAGGAAAAATAATGGAAGAGCGGCCAAAGGACCGAATTGGCGAATCCGTTATAAAAATTCTCATACAGGTCCTTGTCCACAAAAACCGGCACAACATCAAAGTCCGGTTTCTCCGCCGGCAGATCCTTGACCTGATCCCAATCTTCCTGTGGAAAATCCGCCACACCCATCCACATTTTCCCGGTCAGATCGCTTCGTTGGGCGGCTGGATTCTCGAAATAGCTTTTTATAGCGGATACCAGCCCCCCCGAACTCTGCCGAAGGCTGATCTTATCACCTTCCCTGTCCAGGGAAAAAGGCAGGCGGCTGGATATGATGATTAATCGGCCCATACGATAGAGAATCCGTTTTATTAGGGAATTGCCTCTTTCTATTCAACAATAGGGCCAGAATAGGGATAAAAAAAAGAACCCCGGGAGGGGCTCTTTTAACAAAATATTTCGGCTCTTCCAGCGCTCAGTTGACCGTCGCAGCCTTTCCGGTCATAAACCCGGGCCGCTGACTGTTCGAATTGATCTGGAAGTTTCGCGCCAGCCACGCAATCTGCTTGAGGGTCAGTGATCTGTTATACATTCTAACCTCATCGATCTCCCCATTTGTGCTTTCCGTACCACCCCACCAACTACCCACAACAAACTGAGCGTCCGGGCACGAAAGCACCGAAGCCGACAGGGAGACCGTCTTGGAACTGACCAGGGTACCGTTGATATAAACGCTTCCGGTACCATTGGTGAAAATACAGATCACATTATACCAGGCCCCCAACTGTGGAGTGAAGGACGTAGTATCCCAAATGTTATTGGGGTTTTGCCCGCTTGTCCCACAACTATTGGTAGAAGGATTGACATCAAACGCGAGTGACGTTGGAGCAGAGGGATCCACAAAACCTACGTCAAACGTTGGACTATTCCCATTGCTAAAATTCACTATACTTAAGAGAGTTTGCAGCCCGTTGAAGTTTCCCCCGCCGCTATAGAAGGGGGTAGACCGGATCATGAAGTCGAATGAAATAGAAAAGGCGGTATCTACGAAAAAGTCGGTGCCGTTATTCGCCACCAATAGGGCTGCACCGTTGCCGGCGGAATTAAATGCGCTTTGAGCATAGCCATGCATATCATAGCCCAGCGCCGCGCCGCCGAATGCCGTCACTGCACTTCCCAGGCCGCTGGAATCTGCAAAGCTTCCGTTCGTAAACGGCAGATACAGGATCAGGCCGCCGGTGAGATTGGGAGTGTCATCCGGCGGTGGAAGCTGCACCGTATCCGTTTTGGTAACTGTTACCGTGTCATAAATGGTTTTAGGACTGCTATTTTTGGTACAAGCCCCCAACAGAAATGCGCCAAGGGCATAGAAAAAGAAAACAAGGGTCCTGGGTCTCATAATTTTTACGGTTTAAATCGGTATTCCTATGGGATTGAGGTAGGAATATGTAAAGATACCGAGAATATCTCCGGCGCCCGACACAAACCGATAACCGTGTCGATTTTGCCGATAACCGTGCAGAAAATGCAAAAAAAAGCTCCGTAACCGGAGCTCTCTCAGCCAGAAAAAGGTAAATGGTTTAGATTATTTATTAAAGGCTGTGGAATAAGCCCTTATGACATTCCCTTGAAAAATCCCGTCCATTGACATCGATCCGCAAGACCATCATGAAATGTAACCGGCCAAACATAATTCATTTTTCCATCCCTTTTTACCACATTTGGTACTCGCGTCGATTTGACCAATCGGCGTGTTAAAGTAGCCGATAACCGTGTCACCCAAAAGTACCACACCCCGTTTACAACCAGCTATCCAGGTCCAAACCATGCGCCCGCGCCGTTTCCTTAGCCAGCTCATAACCGGCATCCGCGTGGCGGATAACCCCCGTTCCGGGGTCATTGCGCAATACCCGACCAAGCCGCAAACCCGCTTCCGGCGTCCCGTCCGCCACAATAACCATCCCCGCATGGATGCTATAGCCCATCCCTACCCCACCCCCATGATGCAGGCTCACCCAACTGGCGCCGCCGGCAGTATTGATAAGCGCATTTAAGATAGGCCAGTCGGCAACCGCATCGCTGCCATCCGGCATGGCTTCGGT
>DATJMG010000212.1:0-19761 GCA_035508835.1 Puia sp. | reverse complement strand
ATGGCGCGGGAGATCCATGACGAGCTGGGTCAGCAGCTGACGGGTCTGAAAATGGATCTGGCATGGACAGAGGAGGAATTGGCGGCGGAAGGCAATGAGGCCTTGCGGCGGCGAATAACCGATTCTTTACAGCTGCTGGATCATACGATCATGACGGTGCGGAAGATCGCCGCGGAGCTGAGGCCCGGTATCCTGGATGACCTCGGTCTCGTTGCAGCCCTGGAATGGCAAGCGGAAGAGTTCGAAAAACGATCTGGAATAAAAACGCGGTTTCGGGCGGGCATACCCGGGCGGCGCTATCCGTCGCCAATGTCGATCGGGTTGTTCCGCATTTGCCAGGAATCGCTAACCAACGTCGCGCGTCATTCGGGGGCGAAGGCTGTGGATATTTTTCTGGGATACGAAGAGGACCGGATCGTGCTCCGCATCTCGGATGACGGCCGCGGACTGGACCCCGAACGGAACAAGGAGCGAAAGACACTGGGGCTGCTGGGCATGAAAGAACGCGCGATGATGATGGACGGTACATTGGAGATCAGCAGCGAATCCGGGAAAGGAATGACCCTGACCGTTTGCGTGCCGATCAGCGCTAGCGAAAACAACTAATCCCAAGGATAGAGTATGAGAATGATTATTGCCGACGACCACGCCATCCTCCGCAAAGGTCTGAGGCTTCTGTTGCAGGAGGAATTCCCGGGCGCCGAGATCGCGGAAACCGGCGACTCTGACGACCTGCTGAACCGGGTGATGCGGGAGCAATGGGACGTAGTGATCTCCGATATTTCGATGCCCGGACGCGGCGGCCTGGAGGTACTCCAGCAGATCCGTCAGCAATTCCCCAGGCTGCCGGTGCTGATCCTCAGCGTTCATCCGGAGGACCAGTATGCCATCCGTGTACTGAAAGCCGGCGCTTCCGGCTACCTGTCCAAGGATTCGGCACAGGGCGAGGTGGTGAAAGCGGTGCATAAGATCCTGATGGGTAAAAAGTACATCACCCCGTCATTGGCGGAGAAGTTGGCGGAATCGCTCGACCAGGGGACGGATAAACTCCCGCATGAATTCCTCTCGGACCGGGAATACGAAGTTTTCAAGCTCCTGGCGGCGGGACGATCGGTGTCCGAGATCGGCGACAAGCTATCCCTCAGCTCCACTACGATCAGTACCTACCGCTCCCGGGTGCTGACCAAAATGAATATGAAGACGAATGCCGATCTGACCTTATATGCGGTCGAGAATAACCTGCTGGAGAAACACTAACCTTTAGGCGTAGTCTTTGAACTACAAGATGATTGCCTCGTTTATGACAGGCAAGAACGAACTGGGTCTACCATTCCGGTACGAAGGCGTGTCTACCTTTGCTTTATCGAAACGCAGCCCAAAATAATATACCTTATCGATGATTCGCCTTTGATCGTCAGCCGGCTCCGGTCCATACTGCAGGGCCTTGACCTTATCGGCGAGATCCGGTCCGCCGGCAGCTATGAGTCGGCAGTGAGCTTGCTGGCTGAACAAACCCCCGACCTCGTCCTGCTCGACATCAACCTGGGCAGCCGCAGCGGGATCGATTTGCTCCAGTACATCCGCGGACACTATCCCACCGTGACCGTGATCATGATCAGCAATCAATCATCCCCCCGCCATCGCGCGATTTGCCGAGAGCTGGGAGCAGCCCATTTTATCGACAAATCCACCGAGTTCGGCCAGATCCGCTCCGTTGTCAGTTCCTTCCTTCAGCCATGACCCCATGATTTTTCCCTTGTAGAGCATATTCTACGTCCGGCTTGCCTCTCCGTACGGAGGAAATGACAGTCCGGTCTATTTTATCGCATCTGACGCTATCCTTTCTTTGTGGTATCACTTAAACGATCGGGAACATGAAAAACAATAACACAAAAAAAGTAGTACTGGTAGTCGACGACTCGCTGGTGGTGCTGGAGCGGATGATCCCCATGCTGCAAGACAGTCAGAACATTGATTTTGTCATCCACGCCGGAACGTACAGGGAAGCCCTCGCCGTACTGGATGAGCTTAAGCCGGACTATATCCTGCTGGATATCCAGCTGCCGGATCAAAGCGGCCTCGAACTGCTGCAGGTGGTTAAAGAGAAATATGATCATATCATCGTCTTTATGATGACCAATCAGGCTACCGAACATCACCGTAAGATCTGCCGGCAGCTGGGCGCCAGCCGCTTCTTCGACAAGTCGATGGATTTCGAACGGATACCCGAAGCGCTGGCCGTAGCCTGCTGAAAAAACCCCCCTAAACAACCGACCTTCCAAAATGAACTCCCCGATCCATCTGGACCAATGGGCCGATTCCCGCAAGCAGCACAGGGCTTTCTATATGGCCACGCTCGATGCCGACAGCCGGATAACATTTGTGAATGCCCCCTTCCTCCACACCTTCCGGTGTGCCAAAGTAGCTATTGCCAGGGCGGAATTCACAAGCCTGATCCATGCCGCCGACCAGGAACGGATAAAAAAAGCGATCGGCGACTGCCGGGAACAGCAGGCCGCGGTCACCGTGGCGGCCCGCGTGAAGAACAACCCGTATCAATGGGTCCAATGGCAGATCAGCCTCTTCCCGCGGAGCGAGAACGGACGGCTGCTTTGCCTGGGCGAAGACGTATTCGGTGAGGCCCTGCAAGCCATGCCGCAGGACGTCGGGAGTAACGGCAACGCCGAGGCGATCATCCGGGCGCAAGAGGAAGAAAGGGCAAGGCTGGGACATGAGCTGCATGACAACGTTAACCAGATCCTGGCCAGCGCACAGCTGTTCCTGGGTCAGCTGGACCCGGCCAACCGCGAATTTACCCAGGTGAAGACAAGAACGGCGGAGATCCTTACCCTGGCGATCGAAGAGATCCGGCACCTGTCCCGCGATATGGTCATGCCCGACTTCAAAGAGATGGGCCTGACGGGAAGCATCCGCCGCCTGGCAGAAGACCTGCAATATTGCAAACCATTCGATATCCGGTTCCTTTATGACAACCAACGATCGATCGAATCGCTGGATGAGCACCGGAAGATCACCTTGTTCCGCATTGTTCAGGAGCAGATCAAGAATATTATCAAATATGCCCGCGCAAAGCATGTGGTGATTGACCTGCACGCCGATGCAAATCATGTCCGGCTGGAGATCGCCGACGACGGCCGCGGCTTCGACCCCGCTGCCACGCGCCGCGGACTGGGCTTATCGAATATCTACAAACGGACAAGACTTTACGCCGGCGAAGTCCAGCTGGAGACCGCCCCCGGCCGGGGCTGTACACTCATCGTGCATCTTCCGCGGAACGGCTCGCAGCCGTAATCGGAGGAGGGCGTTAATCATACTCCCTGCTGATCCCGGTCACCCTTTTTTCCCGCCGGCGGCTATTACCTTAAGGCAAATCTTCGAGCCATGGAACTCGTCCGGCCTGTCAACGCCGAATCGCTGAGGAACGCTATGAGATCTTATCTGTCTTTTATCCGCACATCCCGGCAGGCCTTCCTGCTGGCCCCGCTGCTGGTCATTGCCGACGCCTGCTGCGAGATCGTGCAGCCCGCCCTGATGTCGGCTATCGTGGACCGGGGTATACAACACCGGGACCTCTCCTATATCACCCGCACGGGCGGGCTGATGCTGATCCTCTGCGTCGTGGCCATAGCCGCCAACGTCGGTAATATCTGGTATTCCTCCAAAGCATCGGTCGGGTTTGCCGCGTCCCTCCGCCGCGGGCTGTTCGGCAAGATCCAGACCTTTTCTTTCGCCGATATCGACCGCCTGCGCCCCGCGTCGCTGATCACACGACTGACCAACGACGTGAATATCCTGCAGCAGGTCGTGATGATGTCCCTGCGGATGCTGATCAAGTCCCCGCTGATGATGATATTTGCCGTCATCATGGCCATCCGGATCAATGCCGGCCTCGCAAACATCATAGCCGTAGCCATTCCCGTATTGGGCGGAAGCATCTTTGTCCTGCTCCGTGAAGGGTTGCCCTGGTTCGTGCAAATGCAGGGGAAAATGGACAAGGTGAACGGCGCGGTGCAGGAGAACCTGATGAATGTGCGGGTCGTCAAATCCTTCGTTCGGGAAGACTTCGAAATGAAAAAATTTGCTTTGTCGAACGAAGAGCTCCGGACGATCTCGGTCAGGGCGAGCGGTATCGTCGTGCTGGTCACGCCCGTCATGCAGCTGGTGATGAACCTTTCGATCGTGGCGATCGTGGCGATGGGCGGGGCGAAGATGATGACCGGCGGCATGCAGGCGGGGCAGCTGATCTCTTTTATCAGCTATATGACGCAGATCCTGATGTCGCTGATGATGTTTTCCATGACGGTAATGACCTTCAGCAGGGCAGGGGCCTCTTCACGGCGGATACTCGAGGTGCTCCACAGTGAAGCCGGTATTGCCGATACCCCGGCCGCCATCCGCGATAACCCGCCGGTTACCGCCGGCAGGATCCGGTTCGATCACGTTTTCTTCAAATACCATTCCGATAGCAGTGAATATGTACTGAAGGATATCGATTTCTCCGTGGAGCCCGGCCAGCGGGTGGCGGTCATCGGCGCGACGGGGTCGGCCAAGAGCACCCTGATGCAGCTGATCCCGCGGCTGTATGACGTAACGGCGGGACGGGTGCTGGTGGACGGCAGGGACGTCCGGGACTATACACTGCGAAGTCTGCGGGACAGCGTGGGAATAGTGCTTCAAAAAAACGAATTATTTTCCGGCACGATCCGGGACAACCTGAAGTGGGGCAACCCCGCCGCTACCGCGGAAGAGATCACCGCCGCCGCGAAGATCGCGTGTGCCGACGAGTTCATCCGGTCGTTTCCCGCAGGCTACGATACCGTTCTGGGTCAGGGCGGCGTCAACGTCTCGGGCGGCCAGAAACAGCGCCTTTGCCTGGCCCGAGCCCTGCTGAAAAAGCCGCGCGTGCTGATCCTGGACGACAGCACAAGCGCGGTGGACACGGACACCGAAGCGCGGATCCGTAAAGCGATGGACGCCGAACTGCCGGATATTACCACGCTGATCATCTCCCAGCGGATCAGCTCCGTGATGACCGCGGACATGATCCTGATCCTCGATGACGGGGCCGTCGCCGCCATGGGGAGCCATGACGAGCTGCTGAGATCCAGTCCGATATACCAGGAGATCTGTCATTCCCAACTGCAAAATGCGGAGGTACTGTTATGAGCACCAGTGAACATCGCGGACCGCAGGCATCAGGTACGGGAAGATTGACGCCGGGCGGGCTGCCCGGACGGCGGCGGGCACTATCGGCCGAAAGACCGGCGGCGGCTTCAGGAGTGATCCGGCGGCTATGGCGATATTTTGGGCCCTATAAGGTCAGGCTGATGTTCATTCTGGGCCTTGTGCTCATCAACACGACGGCCACACTGGCTGGCTCTTACCTCCTCCGGCCGATCATCGACCGGTATATCCTGCCGCACGACTGGAAAGGCCTGGGCAAAATGACGGCCCTGCTGCTGGGGATCTACCTCATGGGCGCCCTGGCAGGCTTCCTGCAGGCGAGACTGATGGTCGTCGTCTCGCAGCGGATCGTGGCCAATCTGCGGTCGGATCTCTTCAACCACATACAGAAACTGCCGCTGCGGTTCTTCGACACCCAATATCACGGGGACCTGATGAGCAGGTTTACCAACGACATCGACAATATCAGCGAGTCGCTGGACGAGAGCCTGACGCAGCTCTGTTCGAGCTCGATCGCGCTGGTGGGGACGCTCGTGCTGATGGTGTATATCAGTCCGCTGCTTACGCTGGTGACGCTGGTGGTGGTGCCCTGCATGTTGTGGCTGGGCAGCCGGATCGTCGCGAGGAGCAAGAGATATTTTCTCGAGCAACAGGACTCCCTTGGAGCAGCAGACGGCTACATCGAAGAAATGATCGGCGGGCTCAAAGTAGTGAAGGTCTTTTGTCACGAACCGGAAGCGCAGGCGGAATTCGACCGGCTGAACAAGGACCTGGAGGATAAATCTATGCACGCGCAGCTGTATTCCGGCATTATGATGCCGGTGATGACCAACCTGAATACGATCAACTTTGCCCTGACGGCTGCCGTCGGCGGCTGGCTGGCGGTTTTGAGGGGCCTCGACCTGGGCGGGCTCGCGGCATTCCTGCAATATTCACGTCAATTTGCGCGGCCGGTCAATGAAATTTCCAGTCAGTTCAACCTGCTGCAGGCTGCGCTGGCAGGCGCAGAGCGGATCTTCCAGATCATGGATGTGGCGCCGGAAAATCCGGATGAGCCGGATGCGTTGAGGCTCGAACACCCGGAAGGTAGCGTAACGTTCGACCACGCCTGTTTTGCCTATGAAGAGGGCAAGCCTGTTCTGGAAGATATCTCCCTGGAGGCCCCGCCCGGCCAAAAGATCGCGCTGGTGGGCTCGACGGGAGCAGGCAAAACCACGATCATGAACCTGCTGCCCCGGTTCTATGACATCCAGTCCGGAACGATTAGCGTCGACGGCCTCGACATCCGGAAGGTCAAAAGGCGGGACCTCCGGCATTCCATGGCGATCGTATTACAGGATACGCACCTGTTCACAGGCACCGTAGCGGATAACATCCGGTACGGCCGGCTGGAGGCGTCGGATGAGGAAGTGACGGCCGCCGCAACGTTGGCCGGCGCTCATTCCTTTATTAAAAGATTGCCGCAAGGATATCAGACCGCACTCGAGGGGGACGGCGGCAATCTTAGCCAGGGCCAGCGGCAGTTATTGAGCATCGCCCGGGCTGCCGTCGCTGCGCCGATGATCCTGATCCTCGATGAAGCCACGAGCTCGATCGACACCCGGACGGAGATCATCATCCAGGCGGGAATGGACCAGCTGATGAAAGGCCGGACGAGTTTTGTGATCGCACACCGGTTGTCGACCGTCCGGAATGCGGATGAGATCATCGTGCTGGAAAAAGGGCAGATCGTCGAGCGCGGAACCCATGCCGGGCTGCTGCAGAAAAAGACGCGGTATTATGAGCTCTATACCGGACAATTCGATCCGGGCTAACCGGATCAGACGAACACGACATTATTGCCGGCGCGCTTGTGCATTTGCTGAACATTGATCCTGATCGCCGGACCAAAAGTGATGACAATTACAGACAGGGCTGACCACCGTCATTTTTCCGCGGCAAATGCCGGCGTAATTTGTTGCAAATTTTTTATTATGAAATCCAAAATGAACGCGCTCGTCTATGGCGGCCCGGGCAAGATCGAGCTGAAAGAGATCCCGACACCCCGCATCTCCAAGCCAACCGACGCACTGATCAGGGTCACCCGGACAACCATCTGCGGGACAGACCTCGGCATTATCAAAGGGAAAGTGCCCGACACCAAAGCCGGCACGACCCTGGGTCACGAAGGTGTAGGTGTTGTGGAAGAAGTAGGGACTGCCGTCCGGAACTATAAGAAAGGCGATCACGTCCTGATCTCCTGCATCACATCGGACGGTACCTGTGAATACTGCAGAAAAGGCGTCTATGCCCATTGCGAGGACGGCGGCTGGATCCTGGGTCACCTGATCAACGGCACCCAGGCGGAATACGTCCGTATTCCCCATGCCGACAACAGCCTGCATCCTATCCCGGCGGGCGCGGATGAAGAAGCGCTGGTCATGCTAAGCGATATCCTGCCGACCGGTTTTGAGATCGGCGTCCTGAACGGACAGGTGAAACCGGGCGATACGATCGCCATCGTCGGATCCGGCCCTATCGGGATGTCTGCGCTGTTGACTGCGCAGTTTTACTCCCCTGCCCGCATTTATATGATCGACCTGGACACGAACCGGCTGGAAACGGCCAAAAAATTCGGGGCAACCGACACGATTCATTCGGGTGTGACCGACGCCGTCCAAAAGATCATGGCCGAAACAAAGGACGGGGTAGATGTGGCCATCGAAGCCGTGGGGATACCGGCGACATTCGATATCTGCCAGCGGATCGTCCGCCCGACCGGCCATATCGCCGTAGTAGGCGTACATGGGCATAGCGTCGACCTTCAGCTGGAGAACCTGTGGACCCGGAATATCACCCTGACGACAGGACTGGTCAGCACGTTCACCACGCCGATGCTGCTGAAAAATGTGCTTTCGGGCAAACTGGAGCCCCAAAAGCTGATCACTCATCACTTTGGATTGGGCGACATCCTCGAAGCCTATAAGGTATTTGGGAATGCCGGCGCGGAAAAAGCCATCAAAGTGATCATTACCCCGGAAAACGCCGCGGCAGTGCCCGCGGCCAGCGCGGACGAAAAGAAAAAACAGCCGGCCTGACGGTGGCCTGCCTTACCGGCGGCCTATGACGGTTCTCAGGTCGCCGGTTAAGCTTCATCATAAGGACGGGTAAATGACCGCTGTATCTTGAGATCGAAAATAGAACCAGTATGAAATCGATCGTTGTTCCCGTCAATTTCACCGCCCATTCCCGCAACGGGGCGCGCTATGCAGCCGAAATGGCGCTGGCGCTGGAGGCTGATATTCATTTGCTCCACGTAGAGCGCATCCCGATGTCCCCGGCGGAGGTGCCCGCGGGTTTTTTCTTTCAACAGCTACAAAAGAGCGCGGAAGCCTCCCTGGCGGAGCTGGCAGCCGAACTTACCGGCCTTACCCGGCATCAAATAGCCGTGACAACCATCCTCGAGACGGGGAATCTGCAATTCAAGCTGCAGGAAGTCTGCGACCGGTTAAAGCCGTTCGTGGTCGTGATGGGGATCCAGCAGGAGCCGCAACTGCGGGACCTGCACGGCAGCGACACGATGAACGCCGTCAGGCATCTCGGTTTTCCGTTACTTGCCATTCCTGCGGACATCCGGTTCTATGCGATCCGGAAGATTGCGCTTGCCTGCAATCCCGAAGAGCTGCGTGAGGGCATGCCGGCCTCACTGGACTTCCTGGAGGAGCTGCGGAATCTATTTGCCGCCCGGTTGGAGATCATCAGCGTCAAGCCGCCAACGGGCAAGGGATCCGGACCTGTTGAACCGGGCGAATGGAAGGCCTTCGCACACCTGCCCATGCCGGAGATCACCTTCGTCAAAGCCGCGAGCGTGGAAGAAGGGATTATGAACTACCTGAACTGCCATGCGGTGGACTGGCTCATTGTTTTCCCCCGGCAACATGGATTCCTGGATTTTCACCGGAGCCATTCGATACGGATCGTGAGGCGCAGCGCCATACCGGTAATGAGTCTCGGTGAGGCGATTGAGATCAGGCAGCCGAATTGAGGAGCCTTGCAAACGTGAAAGCAGCCCCGGCTGCCGCCACGCCGATAAGGGCGGTCTTCAGGGCCCCGCGGATTGCCTTCTCCCTGGTGTACCGGCTTTTGAGATAGCCGAAGACGAGCAGAACGGCAAGGGTGATCGCTGAGGACAGGATCAGTCCATAACGGGGACTGTCAGTGGCCATATAGCCTGTCAGCGGGATCAGCCCGCCGATGATATAGGAAGCGCCGATATTGAAGGCGCTTTTCGCTGCCCGCTTGTCATCCGGCGCTTCAAGGCCGAGTTCATTCCGCATCATGAACTGTACCCATTGTTCCTCATTGCCCGAGAGCTCGTCGGCCACCATGTTCTGAGCCTGCTGTGACAAGCCGTAGGACGCCAGCGCATCCCTGACTTCCTGCTTTTCGCCCTCTCTGCCTTCTTTCACCTGCCGGTACTCATCCCGCTGCTGGGCATAATACCGGTCGATCTCCGTTCGGGCCGAAAGGAAACCGCCGAGACCCATGGAAATTGAACCGGCGCAGATCTCGGAGATCCCTGCGATGAGGATGACGGCGTTGCCGGATACGACGCCGCTTATCCCGGCCGTAAGAGCGAAGGGGACGGTAATACCATCGGACATGCCGATGATGATGTCCCTGACAAAAGCGGAGCGCCCTGATGCGGATCTCGTGTCCATCGGATAAAACTACCTGCGGCGGAATACTCCCGGCATGATGTAACTCATCCCTCCCGGTGTGTTTAATCAGGCCCCGCGCGCCCAACCGTCACAACCGGCAACCGGGCCCGACCCTACCTTTATACCGCCATGGATAACCAAATTCCAAAACGGCCGGAAAGCCGGGCGGATTATGACCTGACGGAGGTATATAATGTCTGGGTCTTTATCGGCCGCTTCTTTCATGAGGCGTTCCGCCCGCCTTTCGAATGGCGGGAGATCATCCGGCAATGCCGGGTGATGGGATTAAAGTCCATCGGGATCGTAACGCTCACCGGTTTTATTACCGGAATTGTATTTACCAAACAGTCACGTCCTTCCCTGGCTGACTTCGGCGCGACGTCATGGCTGCCGAGCCTGGTTTCCCTGGCGCTCATCCGGGCGCTGGCGCCGCTGATCACCTCCCTCGTTATTGCCGGTAAGATCGGCTCCAATATCGGCGCAGAGCTGGGCTCCATGCGCGTCACGGAGCAAATCGATGCGATGGAAGTTTGTTCGGCCAACCCCTTCAAATTCCTGGTCGTCACCCGGGTCATCGCGATCAGTATCGTCCTGCCGCTGCTGGTGACCTATATGGCGTTCCTCGGCCTGGCCGGATCATTCCTGAATATCAATCAAAATGAGCAGACGAGCTTGCCGGCTTTCCTGGCGGATGCCTTTGGACAAATTTCGTTCCTCGACCTCTTTTCATCCGCCTTCAAGTCCCTGTTATATGGCTTTACGATTGGTATCACGGGCTGCTATATGGGCTTCAATGCCGTGCAGGGAACGGTGGGCGTGGGCAAAGCCGCGAATTCGGCTGTGGTCGTGTCGATGTTCATGGTTTTCGTTGAAGAGATCCTGATCGTACAGGTGGTCAATTCTATGCGGTAAAAGAATAAAACATGCGTAAACTCAAACACTCCGCCCTGCTGGGCCTGTTCGTCGTGATCGGTGTCGGGCTGTTCATCCTGGCTGTGCTTACCGTGGGAAGCCGCCAAAATGTCTTTGCCCGGACCATCCGGGCCCGGATGATCCTTGACGACGCGGAAGGGCTTCGCCGGGGAGACAACATATGGCTGTCGGGTGTCAAAGTGGGGACGGTCAGGCGGGTAGGACTCGATGCGGACAACCAGGTGGAAGTTGTATTTGATGTCGAACGGGCACAGTTCTTCCATCTGTACAAAGATGCGAGCGGAAAGGTCGGCTCGGACGGGCTGATCGGCAACCGGATCATTTTACTCAGCGGCGGCACCCCCGCCACAGGCCGGCTTGCAGAGAATGACATGATCCGAAGCGAACGGACCCTGCGGACGGAGGAAATACTGGCAACCTTACAGGAGAATAACAAGAATCTTCTTGCCATCACCAGCCAGGTTAAAGGGATCGCCGCCAGGATCAATGAAGGAAAGGGGACGATCGGTCTGCTGATCAACGATCAGGAAATGGCGGCCCGCTTGCGCCGGTCGGTCGGCGGACTGCAAAAAGCGACAGACCATACCCGGGAGCTGACACAACGGCTCGATGCTTTTGCCGGCCGCCTCGACACCGGCCAGGGCCTCGTCCGTCAGCTGACTACCGATACAACATTATCGCGGGAGTTGCAGGAGACAATCGCCGAATTACGCGCCGCCAGTGTCGAGATCGGCGCCGCGGCGGTTAATGTCCGTACCGGCGCCGGCGCACTCACCGATCCGCGGACCCCGGCAGGCGCCCTGCTGGCCAATGACACGGTAGCAGCCGACCTGCGGGCGACGGCCAGCCACTTACGTACCAGCAGCGAGAAACTGGATGAGGACCTGCTGGCCCTCCAGCACAACTTCCTGCTGCGCGGTTTCTTCCGGAAAAAGAAAAAATAGTTATATGAACAGTCTCGTTGAGCGGGTATCCGCCGGTATAGTTAAGGGATCCTGACAACGATCACCCGGCCCGATGACCCCGCTCAGGCGTGCTCTTTTCACGCCGGAGTAACTTTATTCACCAATAAAAAGGGTGGGGAAAAGTCATTCGATGGCGGATAACCGGCGCAATAAATAAAAATCACAGATATGAAAAATATTGTCGCTGCCGTAGATTTCAGCGAAAGTTCGAACAACGCCGCGCGTTATGCCGCGGATCTGGCCGCCGCAGTCGGCGCCGAACTGCATCTCGTCCACGTCCTGGATTTTCATGCTATTCACCCGGAGGTGCCCGTTCCCGACTATGTGCTTGACGAAGTCCGCAACGCAGGATTCAACGGCCTGGAGACCCTGGCCGCCGAGCTGAAGGCGAGGACCGGACAAAAGATCAATATCGCCACCGACCTGGAAACCGGTACCGTCGAACGGCGGGTCCGGGACTTCAGCTGGTGGAAAAAGCCCTTTCTGGTGGTTCGCGGCGCTTCGGAGGGAGAAACGCCCTCGATCGGTCAATTGCCTTACCCCCTGCTGATCATTCCCCGGGATGTGACATTCCGCCAGGTGCGCAACGTTGTCATCGCCTGTGACGCGGAAGATATCGACAACGGGATGCCGGTGCCCTTCGAATTCCTGCGGGAATTACGCGATCTGCTGCGTGCCCATTTCGATGTGCTTCATGTGGCGACCGGCCGCGAGGAAAGCGCGACCATTTCCTTCCGGGAATGGAGGGCAACGCTGATGGCGCAGTTTCCGGAGATCCATTTTATCAGCGCCCCCACGGTCGAAGAAGGGGTCAATGAATACCTGGAGCATCACCCCATCGACTGGCTGGTGATCTTTCCAAAAAAAGGAGGCATTTTTCATTTCCACAAAAGTCTTTCGAAAAATATTGTGCTGCACTGTCCCGTTCCGGTGATGAGCATCAAGGACAGGATGCGCCGGATGGGCGCCGAGCGATAACCGGGAATTGATCCTGCCTAAGGCAGAAACCCGCAGGTATATAAACTACCGGTCCTGATCAGGGACCCGACAGCAATTAATCATGTACTTAACTGACCCTGATCATCATTTCCCCCCGGCGCGCCTGATTATCTTCAAACAAATCTTCAAGCCATGCAACACACCGACATCGAATTCCTGCAGCAATTCCGGAGGGCAGATATAGATCTTCCAAACGAAGACCGCCAATATGGTAATGTATGTTTCAGGCATTTCTCCAGGAGCCGAAAGGAAAGATGTGCAGTGGAAGAAGCCATAGAGCACCAGCTGGCACATTCCCTGATCATCGATGCCCTGATCGGAAAGCTGGAAAATGAGGACCAGGTACTCGACCGGCAGCTGGCGGCGTTTCTTCAAAAGCTGCTGAGGACGATTTCGGCGTTCAGCCGGAAGGAGCCTGCCGTGGCTGCGCGATTGGAGACCTTGATGGCGGAGACAGCCTGCTTCCAGGAACGGGTCAGGCTCTTCCAGACCAGGACCCAGCCATTGCTGCTTGACGCCTTGAAGAACATTTTCGCTGAAAGGAAGGCGGCCCGCCATTCCGGGTTCGTAGGCAGCAAGAACGTTCGGAGCATGCAGATCCTGGTCCGGAAATATCGGGAGGCGCTGTATTTCTACCACGATGTATTCACCGGGCTGGTGGAAGGTGAGTCGGAAAAGATGGGTAAAGTAATGGTCGTCTCATCGCTCGGCAATTGTCTGCTCAATCTTACCGCACTGATCAAGACCCGGATCTCGGCGATCGAAACCGCATTTAATTGCCTGGGCGAATGGAAGATCAGGCTGCGGCTGGCGGAGGCGCAAGCCTTTTATAATTGATAAACGTTCTCTGCAAGGCTGACTCTTGTCAATCACCGGCCTGACCGCTGTCACCTTTCGGCCCGCAGTCGCAACCTAATTTTAGCCCGATGAAATCCGAATTGAAAAGAGAATCGAACAACAGCCTGAACAACGGATCGGACATCGACAAGGGTCGCGTAGTGGCCATTCGCGGCAGCGTAGTGGACGTGCGGTTCCCATCCCGGCTGCCGCTGATCAACACCCTGCTTGCCGCAGAACGCACGGGAGAGATCGGGATCGACGGCCGGATCGTGATCGAAGTCCATGCACACCTCGACGAGCGGCATGTCCGCGGGATCGCGCTAACCCCCGCCCAGGGGCTGTCGAGGGGCGCCGTCGTGACCGATACGGGAAAGACACTGGAGGCCCCCGTGGAACGCGATACGCTTTCGCATATGTTCAATGTCTTTGGTCAGGTAATCGACCACAGCGGGGCAACCTTCAGCCGGCATCGTTCGGTGCATCAGCTGCCGCCGGCGCTGGAGCAGCGATCTGTCCGATCGGAGGTTTTCGAAACGGGGATCAAGGTGATCGATCTGCTGATGCCGCTGGAGAAAGGCGGCAAGGCGGGGCTGTTCGGAGGCGCCGGCGTCGGTAAGACAGTGCTGCTCACCGAGATGATCCACAATATGGCCGGATTTCATAAAGGGGTCAGTATATTCTGCGGCATCGGCGAGCGATGCCGCGAGGGAGAGGAGTTGTATCGGGAAATGCGGGAGGCAGGCGTTCTGGCAAATATGGTGATGGTGTTCGGCCAGATGAATGAGCCGCCGGGCAGCCGCTTCCGGGTGGGACATACGGCCCTGACGATTGCGGAATTTTTCCGCGATGATGCGCATCAGGATGTCTTGTTGCTGGTCGACAATATCTTCCGGTTCATCCAGGCCGGGATGGAGGTCTCGGGCCTGATGGGACAGATGCCTTCCCGGCTGGGATATCAGCCGACGATGGCGACAGAATTGTCCCAGTTGGAAGAGCGGATCGCCAACACCGAATCCGGCGCCATTACGTCGATCCAGGCGGTTTATGTGCCGGCCGACGACCTTACGGACCCGGCTGCGGTGCATACCTTTTCGCATTTGTCGGCATCGATCGTGCTGTCGCGGAAAAAGGCCAGCGAGGGCCTGTATCCCGCTATCGATCCGCTGCAAAGCAGCTCGCAGATGTCCAATACGGCCATTGTGGGAGAACGGCACTATCGATTGGCGCAGCAAGTCCGGCAGACCCTGGCGCAGTACGAAGAACTAAAGGATATCATTGCGATGCTGGGACTGGATCAGCTCTCGGAGCAGGAGCGCGGGGTCGTAGGCAGGGCGCGGCGGCTGGAGCGGTTCCTCACGCAGCCCTTCTTCACCACAGAAGCCTTCAACGGCATGGCCGGCAAAGTGGTCAGTCTGCCGGATACGCTGGATGGCTGCGAGCGGATCCTGGCGGATGAATTCCGGGATTTTCCGGAAGACGCTTTATATATGATCGGCCCGATCGGGGAGGCGCGAAAAAACAACAACGTATGATGGTCACCACTATGCACTTATCGGTTCACCTGCCTTTCCGCATTTTCCGGGAAGAAGCGGATATCGTCCGGATCGTGGCGGAGGGACCATCGGGGCTCTACGGCATCTGGCCAAACCGGCTGGATTGCGTTCTGCCCCTGGTGCCGGGGATCTTCTCCTTTACCGGGACAGACGGAAAAGAAAGATTCCTTGCCGTGGATGAAGGATTCCTCATAAAAACGGGACCCGAAGTAAAGCTATCGGTGCGGAATGCGATCGATGGCGGGGACCTGGGGCAGCTGCGGGAGCGCGTAGAGAAAGAGTTCCGGCGTCAAAAGGAGGAGGAACAGCAGATGCGGTCGGTCATCTACCGGCTGGAAAGCGACTTCATCCGGCAATTTTTAAAAATGCGTCACAACGGATAAGATGGGAGACACCGATAAAATGGGAGACAAAAAAATGCCTGACCCGGAACATTTCCGGGAGCAGATCGTCAGCAAGGAAGAGCGGAAGCTGCGGGCAAGAAAGAAAGGCGGCCACAATCCCCTGACAGGATTGGGGATGTTCGGGTTGATAGGCTGGTCGGTGGCCGTGCCTGTGCTGCTGGGTGTGATGGTGGGACTGGCGTTGGATAAGGGCCATCACGGGGCCAGGTCATGGACGCTCACGCTGCTGATCGCCGGGCTGCTGCTGGGGTGCTGGAATGCGTGGTATTGGGTGCAAAGGGAAAGCGACAAGATCAACAAGGAAAATGAATGATATATGATACTTTTTCTAATCGTCTTTTTGGCGGCGATGGTGGCAGGAGGGATGTTCTACGGTGGTCTTTGGTATACCACCAGCAGGCTGGTGACAGCGAAATATGCCGCGGTCCGGGTGCTGTCGAGCTTTCTGATCCGGTCGGCGCTGCTGGTGACGATCTTCTATGCGCTGGCCGGAAGCGATGCGCGACGCTGGCTGATCTGTGCGGCGGGGATGCTGACCGCAAGGCTGATCGCGGTACGGTGGGTCAAAAGAGGAGGTAGCCATGCGACTAAGCCCTGACGAACTGATCTACGGACAATGGGGCCCCTTCAAGCTGAATGCGACGATCGTCTTCACGTGGGCCATCATGGCGGTGCTGGTGATCGGATCGCGGCTGATCACGCGAAAGCTGCGGACCGATGCGGGTATCTCCCGGTGGCAAAGCGCCCTGGAGATGGTCGTGCTGACGATCAGCAGCCAGATCGGCGAGCTGGGGCTCCGCGAACCGCGACGTTACCTGGGTTTCCTTGGAACGTTGTTCCTGCTGATCGCCGTCTCGAACCTGTGCACGATCATCCCGTATTATGAGCCCCCGACGGGCAGCATCTCGACGACCGCGGCGCTGGCGCTGGCGGTCTTCGGGGCAGTACCGGTGTTTGGTATCCGGACGGCGGGCTGGAAGGCCTATCTCGCCTCTTACGTCAAACCTTCGTTCATCCTGCTGCCGTTCAATATCATCGGGGAGTTCTCGCGCACGCTGGCGCTGGCTGTCCGGCTATTCGGCAATATCATGAGCGGGTCGATGATCCTGGCGATCCTGCTGGTGATCGCGCCGTTGCTGTTCCCGGTGCTCATGAACGTATTGGGCCTGTTGACCGGCATGGTGCAGGCCTATATCTTCAGCATCCTCGCAGCGGTGTATATCGCTGCCGCGTCGAATGCCGGGCGTGAATCAACTTAAAAAACAAGCATATGGATAATGTAGCTTTTATTGCGTTGGGGTCGATCATTACGGCGGGTGCGACCACGGGTATCGGGTGCATGGCGCCGGCCATTTCGGAGGGGAAAGCGATCACCGCGGCGCTGACGGCGCTGGCGCAACAGCCGGATGTGGCTTCTACCATTACACGGACGCTGTTCGTTGGGCTGGCCATGATCGAGTCGGTGGCAATCTATTGTTTTGTCGTATCGATGATCCTGATCTTTGCCAATCCGTTCTGGAACCATTTCATCAGCAAATAAACCGCACCTATGAGTCTGGATTGGTTTACGGTGGCGGCGCAGCTGATCAATTTCCTCATCCTGGTGTGGCTGCTGCGCAAATATCTCTACCGGCCCGTGCTAAAGGCGGTGGACGAGCGGGAGAAGAAGATCGCCGCGCAGGTGAATGCTGCCGCGGCAACGGAGAAAGCAGCGCAGGCGGAAAAGGCGGACTATGCCGAAAAACAGGCCGACCTGGCCCGGCGGGCGGATGGGCTGATGCAGCAGGCGAAGACCGATGCGGAGGCGGCGCATGACCGGCTGATCGCGGAGGCCCGCCAGTCGGTGGAGCGGCAGCGGGCGCAGTGGCAGTCGGCGCTGGTGACCGAGCAGGAGCATGCGGCCACGGAACTCACGCGGGAAGTACAGGTCGCGGTGGTGGGTGTGGCGCGGAAGTTCCTGGGAGACCTGGCCGGCGCAGACCTGGAGGCCCGGATGACATCCGTCTTCCTGCAGCGGCTCAAGGCGGTCGGGGAGGAACAGCGCGAACGTCTGGCGGCTGCGACGGCCGGTGCATCGGAGATCACTATCCGTAGTTCCTTCCCTCCGGACGAAGCGGGAAAGGCATCGATCCGCGACGCGGTAGCCGGGCTGATCGGGCGCGCCGACCTGCGGGTTGGCTTTGAAACGGACAAAGCGATGGTCTGCGGCATGGGCCTTTACGTTCCCGGATACAAGCTGGAGTGGTCGGTGGCGGGTTACCTGGACCAATTGAACAACAAGATTAGCGGCGACGGCCAGGCGGCGCCGGTGAAAATCGAGCCAAATGGAACCAGTTGATCTGACAAATATTTATGGGCGGGCGATCGGATCGGTTACACAAGCCTGTGAGGCGCTGGCGCCGGCCGCGAGATTGCGCGAAACAGGGCGGGTGATGACGATCGGGGCGGGCATTGCCAAAGTTTCGGGCTTGCCGGGGGCAGGACTCGACGAGTTGATCCGGTTCCCCGGCGACTTATACGGCATTGCATTCGACCTTGACGAAACCTCTATCGGGGTCGTGTTGCTGGGCGACTACCGGCATCTCAATACCGGCGATGAAGTGGAGCGGACAGGAAGGGTGATGGATGTGCCGGTGGGGGAAGGGCTGATCAGGCGGGTGATCGATCCGCTCGGGCGGCCGCTGGATGGGAAAGGGCCCGTTGCGTATAGCCGCCGGCTCCCGATTGAGCGGCCCGCGCCCGCCATTATGGACCGGGCGCCCGTGACGGTGCCGTTGCAAACGGGAATAAAGGTAATCGACGCTTTAATCCCGATCGGCCGCGGGCAGCGGGAGCTGATCCTGGGTGACCGCCAGACCGGGAAGACGGCCATTGCGGTCGATAGCATCCTGAACCAGCGGGGGCAGGACGTGCTGTGCATCTACTGCGCGATTGCCCAGCGCGCCTCCGGCGTGGCAAAGCTGGTGGCGGAGCTCGGGGAAAAGGGTGCGATGGCATACACGACGGTGATCGTGACCGAGGGCAGCGATCCGGCAGGGCTGGCATATATCGCGCCGTATGCGGCGACGGCCATTGCGGAACATTTCATGGAAGGCGGGCGGGATGTGCTGGTCGTTTATGACGATCTGACCAAACATGCAAGGGCTTACCGGGAGATATCCCTGCTGTTACGACGGCCCCCCGGACGGGAAGCTTTCCCCGGCGACATCTTCTATATCCATTCGCGGCTGCTCGAGCGGGCGACGCGGCTCAGGAAGGAAGCCGGCGGCGGGTCGCTGACCGCGCTCCCGATCGTCGAGACGGAGGCGCAGAATATGGCGGCATATATCCCCACGAACCTCATCTCAATAACCGATGGCCAGATCTACCTCTCGCCCACTCTTTTCGAGCTGGGGCTTCTGCCGGCGGTCGATGTCGGCAAGTCGGTATCGCGGGTGGGCGGAAAGGCGCAGCTCCCGGCTTATCACACGGTGACGGGCGATCTCAAGCTGGGTTATTCGCAGTTCGAAGAGCTCGAGACCTTTGCGCGGTTCGGCACCCGGCTGGACGAGCATACGCGTAACGTGATCCGTCATGGTCAGCGGATACGGATCATCCTGAAGCAGCCGGAGAGCAAGCCGGTGCCGGTCGCGGAACAGATCGTGCTGTTGCTGGCGTTAATGACCGGTATTTTCGATGAAATACCGGAGGATCGGATGGAGGATGCCGAGAGGGCGGTGCGTGCCGTGGCGGCGAAGCTGCCGGCGGCGCTGACGGGGCGGATAACGGGCGGGGAAATGCTGACTGCGGAGGATCGCACGGTGTTGCTGGGATTGGCGAAAGCGGCGGTGAAAACCTTTTCGGACGAAACCCGAAGAACGGACGAAACCCGAAGAACGGCCGAAACCCAAAAAACGAATTCCCATGGATGAGACCCCGGAAAGGCTGGCCCATCAGATCGCCGTAGCAGGCGAGCTGCATTCGGTAGTCCGGACGATGAAAGCGCTGGCGGCCGCCAATATCGGGCAATACGAGCAAGCGGTCCGATCGCTGCAGGAATATGACGGATCGGTACAACTTGGACTGGCCGCGTGTCTTCGCGAGCTGCCCGGATTTGCAGGGGCCACTGTCGGCTCCGCGGCGTCCGTGGGGTCGGGGGCCTCCGCGGGATCGGCGGGGTCCG
>DATJMG010000211.1:0-13746 GCA_035508835.1 Puia sp. | reverse complement strand
ATCCTCGGGATGATCGGTCAGCCATCGCGGGCTATAACGGCATCGCCCGCTGTCGGTCTCGGCAACACCGGTATAGCCGGGATCGATAATAAACGTCACTTTGGTCAGGGTATGGGGGTTGAAGCGAGCCGCCTCTGCCGGATAAACTGTAAAAAAGGCATCCGTCATCCGTCGCAGCGTACCGGTGTCGAAGGAGGGATCATAATTGATGATCACCAGCGTATATTTGCCCCTCCGGATGGTTGTTGTAATCGGATCATTGGCTGGGGCTGCCTGCGATACCACGATCGCCAACATACCCGCCAGGATACATCTCGTCTTATTTCTCATGTGTATTCAGTGGATTGCTTTTATCAGTAGAAAATGAATATGGCGCCGCCGCCTCACTCACCCCCCTCGCCTTATTCGGTGTCGCCCCCATCTTAAAGCTAATCGCCCCGCCCCGTATCATCACCGAATGCGCAACCCAATTCTTATCCCAGGGCTGACCATTCAACGTCACGGCTTGCACATACCGGGCCCCTGGCCCATTCCCCGGCGCATCGATCACAAACCTCTTTCCATTAGGAAAACTCAACGTCACCCGCCGAAATAACGGCGCCCCCAGCGCATATTGATCCGTCGCCGGACAAACCGAATAAAACCCCAGCGCGGAAAACACATACCATGCCGACGTCTGCCCATTGTCCTCATCTCCGCAATAGCCGTCGGGGGTCGCGTGGTAAAGCTTATTCATCGTTTCGCGCACCCAATACTGCGTCTTCCAGGGCTCGCCGCCATAATCGTACAGGTACAGCATATGCTGGATCGGCTGATTGCCATGCGCATACTGCCCCATCCCCGCGATCTGCATCTCCCGGATCTCATGGATCACCTCGCCGTAATAACTGTCATCGAAGGTCGGCGGCATTACGAAAATGGAATCCAGCATCCCCACAAACGCCGCCTTCCCACCCATCAGGTCGATCAGGCCCTGAATATCATGAAACACCCCCCACGTATAATGCCAGCTGTTTCCCTCCGTAAACGCATCGCCCCATTTAAAGGGATTGAACGGTGACTGCCAGCTGCCATCCTGGTTCTTCCCCCTCATCAGCTTATGGGAGGGGTCGAACAGGTTTTTATAATTCATCGCCCTGGAAGCATATACCCGCAGCTCCTCCGCCGGCCGGCCGAGCGCCTTCCCCAACTGATAGATGCAGAAATCATCATAAGCATATTCCAGCGTCCTGGCCGCATTCTCATTGATCTTCACATCATACGGTACATAACCCAGCTTGTTGTAATATTTCACGCCATCCCGGCCTACCACCGGGATCGGCCCCTCATGATTCGCATCCTTCAACAGCGCCGAATCCAGGGTATTGATATCGTAGCCGCGTACACCCTTCAACCAGGCATCTGCCACCACAGAGGCAGAATTGTTCCCCACCATCACACTCCTGTACCCGGGACTGGACCACTCCGGCAACCAACCTCCCTCCTTATAGTCATTGACCAGCCCTTCCTGCATCTTCTGATTGACATCGGGATACACGAGGTTCAGAAAAGGATAAAGGGCCCTGAAGGTGTCCCAGAAGCCCGTCCCGCCAAACATATACCCCGGCTCTACCTGCCCGTTATACGGACTGTAATGGACAACCCGCCCCATAGCGTCCCGCTCATACAACGCCAGCGGAAAGAAAAGCATCCGATACAAACAGGAATAGAACGTCCGCACCTGGTCGATCGTCCCCCCTTCCACGGCCACCCGGCCTAGCGTTTTGTTCCAGATCGCCCTGCCCTTTCGTACCAGCGTCTCAAAGTCATCCCCACCGATCTCCTTCAGGTTCAGCTCCGCCTGGTCGATACTGATAAAGGAAGAAGCCACGCGCGCATTCACGACATCCCCCCGCTGCAGCCCGGTGAATCCTGCCACTGCGCCGACATGCTTATTCGTCAACTCGGCGGAATCCGACAACGCATCATCCTTCCACGTGTGAACACTGCTGAAGGGCCGGTCGAAGACGATCACAAAATAGTTCCTGAAGTTCTTCGCCACCCCGCCGCTGTTACGTGTCGAATACCCGACGATCTTGTTCTCCGCAGGGATCACTTTGATATATGACCCCCGGTTATAGGCATCTATCACCACAAAAGCGCTGTCCGTTCGCGGGAACGTGAAGCGGAACCACGCCGCCCTTTCCGTGGGGACGATCTCGGTCGTCAGATCATAATCGGCCAGATAGACGCTGTAATAATAAGGCTTCACAACCTCCGCCTGATGCGAGAACCATGTTGCCCGGCTGTCTTCGCTCAAATGCAATCCGGTCTCCGGCATAATGCTGAATTCGCCATAATCATTCATCCAGGGCGAGGGCTGATGCGTTTGCTTGAATCCCCTGATCTTATTCACCGTGTACGTGTATTGCCAGCCGTCACCCATCTTCCCGGTTTGCGGCGTCCAGAAATTCATCCCCCAGGGTAACGCGATCGTGGGGTAGGTGTTGCCACTCGACAATTCCGGTGTTGACTGCGTGCCCATGAGCGGGTTGACATAATCCACCGGATCGCTGACTTTCCCGACCCACTGGGCCTGCGTCAGGCCCGTCGCAAGCAATAGGGCACTCAACAACAATGATCTTTTTAGCATGACGGTAGTAGAAATTTTCCGTTAAGGTCTGACCTATCGGTCGAGATGGCCTCCGGCCACCTTAGGCCCGCAAGCTACGCCATTTTCTCCAGCCGCCGGATGCGGGACACCTGGGCTGCAAGCCCCGACTTCGTCAGCCATACCCGCAGCCCGTCTCCAAACCCTGCCTTGAACGCAAACCTATCCTGCCGGTACTCGATCTGCCTTCTCAAGACCCCGGCGATCAGCCGAAATACCCCGTCCACGAGATAGAAGGGGAGCAGCACCAGCGCTAACAGGAATATCGCCAGCATCAACAATAAACGGAGGATCACCGAAGATCCGAACCGCGGCCGTACCAATCGGCACCACCACCGGAATACCGCCGAAAATAGGCCCGCCGTCACAAATGCCGCTTCCATCACCCGGTCACCATCCCGCAGATGACCCAGCTCATGCGCCAGGATCCCCTTCAACTCGCCATCCGAAACAAGCGGCAGCGACCCGCTTTGGATGACAACGGTTCGATATCCCAATGACTGCGTCGGCCTCTCCGCATCACCGCAAATGACGAACCGGATCCGCATCTTCGATCCCGTCCGGCGCTGAACCTCACGCATCAGTGAATCCAGCCGTTCTTCCTCCGCCAGGATCGGTCTTCGATAACCCGGCCAGACAAATGGGATCAACCGCTCGGCCAGGAAGACCCCGCCCAGGCAGATCGCGATCCACCCCGCAAAGATGGCTAACCGCACGCCATCGGAGAGGTGCACGCCGGCAACGATCAACAATACGACAAGCGTCACGCTTGTCATCACTACATACACCAATACCAGGAAATTGTACACCCATCTGCACATAAGATAAAATTTAAGGACCGCTAAACTAATAGCAATTTTCAACTCACGATCCGACAAAAAACTCTTAGTTCAACATCCTTATCTTTACCCCATGAAAACCGCTTTCATCATCCTCGCCTCCCTCTCGCTGATAACCGTTCACGCTCAGCAACCTGTAAATATTGCGGCCGAAGGTCCCCTGCTCTCTGCCGTCGACCCATACATCGGCACCGGCGCCCACGGCCATACCTTTCTCGGCGCCAGCGTCCCGTTCGGTGCCGTCCAGGTCGGACCTACCAACATCAATAAAGGCTGGGACTGGTGCTCCGGCTACAACTATTCCGACAGCGTCGTGAAAGGATTCTCCCAGGATCATCTCAGCGGCACCGGCGTCCCCGACCTCTGCGATATCCTCATTATGCCCTTCACCGGTCCCGTTCGCACCGAACCCGGAAGCCAGGACAACCCGTCAGGCGGCTATGCAAGCCACTACGACCACAACCACGAGATCGCGCGCCCTGCCTACTATTCGGTCTGGCTGAAAGATCACCATGTCAAGGTGGAACTCACCGCCACGGAACGGGTTGCCTTCCACCGGTATCATTTTCCAAAAGACCGGCCTGCGCACATCATCATCGACCTGTTCCAGGGTAATTTTGACACCGGCTGGCAGCATCCTAAGGTGTATGCTTTCCTGAAGCGTCTCGACGATACTACCCTCATCGGCTGGCGTAACTCCTCCCAATGGGCGCAGGACCGCCGCATTTACTTCGCCATCCGCACCAGCCTGCCGCTGACCGGTTTCACGATCCTCAACGGCAACCGGCCGACAACCGCCGATGAATGGCAAGCCGATACGGTAAAAGGTCTCATCACCCTGCCCGGGGGAACCGCCGCCGTCTCGCTCAAGATCGGAGTCTCCAACGTCAGCAGCGAAGAGGCCCTTGCCAATATCGCCGCCGAGATCCCCGGCTGGAATTTCGAAAAGATCGTCCGGCAAGGCAATGCCAAATGGGAAGCGGCGTTGAGCAGGATCACCGTCGAAGCCGCCAACCCCGCTCAGAAAAAGATCTTCTACACCGCCCTCTATCATACCATGATCGATCCCACTCTCTATAATGATCATGACAGCAGCTACCGCGGCACCGACAACAAAGTTTATCCCCACGCAAAATTCAACAACTACACGATCTTCTCTCTCTGGGATACTTATCGGACCCTCAACCCCCTGATGACCCTCATCCAACCCGAACGGGTAAACGATATCGTCAATTCCATGCTGGCGATCTACCGGCAGCAAGGCAAACTTCCCATCTGGCATCTCCAGGGCAGGGAGACCGACTGTATGGTAGGCTATAGTGCTGTTCCGGTCATCGCCGAAGCCTACCTCGAAGGCTATCACGGTTTCGATCCCCGTCTCGCCCTGGAGGCCATGAAAGCATCCTCTACCCGCAACGATTATGGGATGAACTATCTGAAACAGGAGGGCTATATTCCGGCAGATAAGGAACACGAGTCGGTTTCCAAAGCCCTGGAATACGCCATCGATGACTGGTGCATAGCCCGCGTAGCAGCCGGTCTGCACCAACCCGCCGATGAAGCCTATTATTCCAAACGCGGCGAAGATTTCACCCGCTATTTCGACAGCACCACGAAATTTATGCGTCCCGTTCTCGCCGATGGCAGCTGGCGTTCCCCTTTCAACCCCTTCACACCCGCCGACTATACCGAAGGCAACGCCTGGCAGTATACCTGGCTCGTTCCGCAGAACGTCGAGAAATTGATATCCCTCATGGGCGGTGACAAACCCTTCGTCGCCAAACTCGACTCCCTTTTTACCGTAACCGGCTCCCTCGGGGCCGACGCCCCGCCGGACATTTCGGGCCTCGTCGGAATGTATGCCCAGGGCAACGAACCCAACCATCACATCCCCTATTTGTATGACTTCGCCGGCTACCCCTGGAAGACCGCGGAGAAGATCACCCGGATCACCCGTGAAATGTATACGGCAAAAAGCGACGGGCTTTGCGGCAACGACGATTGCGGCCAGATGAGCGCCTGGTATGTCATGTCGGCCCTCGGTTTCTATCCCGTCAACCCCGCAAACGGCATCTTTGTCTTCGGCACCCCGCTTGTGAAAAAAGCCGAACTAAAGGTCGCCGGGGGCAAAACTTTCACGATGGAAACGGTAAATTTTGGGCCCAAAAATATCTACATCCGGCACGCCACCCTCAACGGCTCACCCTACCGGAAATCCTATATCGACTACCGCCAGATCACGGCCGGTTCCACCCTGTGCTTTTATATGGGCGACCATCCCAACCCGGATTTTGGCGCCGCCCCCGCGGATCGCCCCCGATCAGTCCCAAACTGACCGTTCGTTCCATTTTTGGGAATTCGTCTCGACAGCACGAGACTGAAAACCAATAAGATATGCCCGGCATGACGCTTGCCTTTAAGGGGCAAACGGATTAAAAAAAATGAAGCGCCTTTATACCAAGCTCACCGGTGAAACGTTCGAAGATGCCGAATCCACCCCGTCCCTGACCGGCCTCCTGGCCGCTTTCCTTTGCGGAGTGCTCTGTTGTATACTTGTCCACTGGATCTTATTCTAAAAGTTCCCCGCCTGTTCGCTGCGCAAATGAATTAAATTCGCCGGCATGAATAGGTCTCTTTTTTTCCTGCTGGCCGTTGTCCTATCCCTCCCCCTCCGGGCGCAAACCCAATTCCAAAGCCAATCCCAAACCCCGATCCAATCCCCCCGCATTCTCACGAACCAGGTGGGTTACGAATTCAACAAGCCCAAACGCGCCGTCGTCATCGCTACCCGCCGGCTTCCCCCGATGGTCTTCGATCTCGTCGACGAAGCCACCGACAAAGGGGTCTATCACGGGAGAGTCGTTTTTAGCGGCGTCGTCGATCATTGGAAGGGCTGGCAATTCTCCACCATCGATTTCACCCCCTTTACGACGCCGGGGACCTACCGGCTGGTCATTCGTGGCGCAGGCGCCATCCAATCCGGGCCCTTTATCATAGGTACCAACGTCCTCGAAAAAGCAACCCTCTCGGATATTCTCTATTATTTCAAAGGCCAGCGGAGCGCCGGCGCGATCGACAAAGCCGACAGCCACCTGCCCCTGCCTGCGTCCGCCCTTAACCCCGCCGCCCCGGTTCAACCCGACACCCTCGACCTTCACGGCGGTTGGTACGATGCCACCGGCGACTACGGGATCCATCTTTCCCATCTCTCTTTTTCATCTTACTTCAACCCCCAACAGGTGCCCTTCGTCGTCTATAGCCTGCTAAAGACTTATGAACTGCTTGCACACCGCCCCGGCACCGATTACCGCCAGTTCATGCGCCGCATCCTCGATGAAGCCATGTATGGCGCCGACTATCTCGTTCGCGTCCAGGCGAAAGGCGGATCATTCTATCGCTCCATTAGCGCTCCCGGTCCCGGCAAACTCGCCAAAGACCGCATCCTCTCCCCCGAACAACGATCTTACCGGATCAAGACCACGAAAGACGCTTCCTTCGGCGGCGACGCTACAAGCCGCGACCCAACCAGCCGCGACCCAACCAGCCATGACCCAACCGGCCGCAACCTCGTCGGCCACGACTGGCGGAGCTACCAATCGAGTTTCCGGTCGGGTGGGGGGATGGCTATTGCGGCTCTTGCCATGGCCTCTATGACCGATGTCCCCGGCGACTTCCCCAATAGCCGCTACCTCCAGGCCGCTGAAGCCGCCTTCGCGTTCCTCCGGGCCAACAACGCCGCGATGACAAATGACGGCAAACCCAATATCGTCGATGATTATTGCGCCCTCGCTGCCGCCACCGAACTGTACAAAGCCACCCGCAGCGACAACTATCGCAACGCCGCCGAGACGTATGCCCGCGACCTGATCGACCGCCTCCACTCCTGGGAAAGTTATACCGACTATTGGCGCGCCGATAACGGCGACCGTCCCTTCTTTCACCCCGCCGACGCCGGCCTGCCCGTCGTCAGTCTGCTTTATTATTGTCCTTACGCCACCCGGGCCACCCGGCAAGCCATCCGTAGCGCTGTCAAAAGATCCCTCGAACACGAGCTCGCCATCACGCACGAAGTCAATAATCCCTTCGGCTATAGCCGCCAGTTGGTACAGGATACGCTCGGCAACCGGCACAGCAGCTTTTTCTTTCCCCATGGCAGCGAGGCCTCTCCCTGGTGGCAGGGTGAGGATGCCCGGCTCGCCTCCATGGCCGCCGCCGCCCGCCTCGCTATCCCGTTGTTCGCCGCCGATCGATCGTCACTCGCCGATGACCCCGCGCAAGCCGACCCATCCACCCCCGCCGACACCGCCGCGAACCACCGCTTCGCCGATTCCCTCGAATCCTTCGCGCTCGACCAGATCAACTGGATCCTTGGTCTCAATCCCTATGACGCTTCCATGCTCCAGGGAACCGGCCGCAACAACCCCGCCTATGGTTTCTTCGGCACTTTCGAATATACGAATGCCCCCGGCGGGATCGTCAACGGCATCACCTCCGGCCTCGACGACGAATCCGGCATCGACTTCAACCTCCCCTACGCTCAGACCCACAAAGACTATGACTGGCGCTGGGCCGAACAATGGCTTCCCCATGATGCGTGGTATCTCCTGGCCATCGCCGCCGGTCAACCCCTGCAAAACCTCGCTACGACCATCGACGCGGAGCACATTAACGATCATCCCACATTGGCGATCGGTTCACAAGCCCCCGACTTCAGCTTAAAGGGCGTCGATGACCAGACCTATACCCTCCAATCCTTCAAAGACGCCAGGATCCTCGTAGTCATCTTCATGTGCAACCACTGCCCTACCTCCCAGGCCTACGAAAAGCGCATCATCCAACTGACCAGCGACTATGCAGCCAAAGGCGTCCGCGTCGTCGCCATCAGCCCCAACGCACCCCAGGCGCTGCGCCTCGATGAATTGGGCTACAGCGACGTCGGCGACTCATTCGACGATATGAAGAAACGCGCGAAAGATGCAGGCTATAACTTCCCCTA
This sequence comes from Puia sp., assembly GCA_035508835.1. GTDB lineage: Bacteria > Bacteroidota > Bacteroidia > Chitinophagales > Chitinophagaceae > Puia. Next base: position 5,261 of record DATJMG010000211.1, on the reverse strand, counting down.
TCTGTACGATGGGGAGACCGAAACCGCCTCCAGACAATATGGCCCCGTCTCCACACCCCATGTCTTTATCTTCGACCAGGACCGCAAGCTTCGCTATGACGGCCGCATCGACGATACCGAGGATCCCGCAAAGACCCCCAAAAGCCGGGACGCCCGCAACGCCATCGACGCCCTGCTGAACAATCAGCCGGTACCCGTTGCCGTTACAAAAACCTTCGGCTGCTCGATAAAATGGCTGGAAAAAAGCAACTGGACAAAAAAGGCCGCCATCACCTGGGCCAAAGAACCCGTCAGCCTCGACACCCTGGGTACAGCCGGCATTGCGAACCTGGTCCATAACAACTCCAAAAAACTCCGCCTCATCAACCTGTGGGCCACCTGGTGCGTCCCCTGCGTCGAAGAATTCCCCGAACTGGTCACCCTCAACCGCATGTACCGCGACCGCGGATTCGAGCTCGTCAGCATCAGCACCGACGACACCGCTGCCCGGACAAAAGCGTTGCATTTCCTGGAAAAACAACAATCTTCGTCACCCAACTATATCTATACCGGGGACGACAAATATAAATTGATGGAAGCCATCGACCCCCGCTGGCAGGGCGCCTTACCCTACAGCCTCCTGATCGAACCCGGCGGCAAGATCGTCTATGCCCGCCAGGGCGCCATCGACGCGGAAGAATTGAGAAGGATCATCTTCGACGACCCCTATATGGGCCGCATTTATAAATGAAGACCCTATTCCGTCCTCAGCGCCTTGACCGGACTGGCCATCGCAGCGCGAACCGCCTGATAACTGATCGTCCCAAACGCAATCATCATCGCCAACACGCCTGCCCCCGCAAAGATCCACCACCCCAACCCCGCCTTGTAAGCGAAATTCTCCTGCCACCGGTGCATCAGATACCACGCCACCGGCACAGCCACCAGGAACGCAACTCCCACGAGCACCAGAAATTCCATCGACAACAACCGGACAATACCCGCAACCGAAGCCCCCAGCACCCGCCGTACTCCTACTTCCTTGGTGCGCTGTATCGTACTGTACGACGCCAGCCCCAACAACCCCAGACAGGAGATAAAGATCGCCAGCACCGCAAAATTGATAAACAACCGCCCAAAACGTACCTCTGCCCGATACTGCCGATCGAACCGCTGATCCAGAAAAAAGTAGTCAAACGTCCTGTTCGGCGCCATCCCCTCCCATGTCTTTCTGATGGCCGCCATTGTCGCCGGCAGATCCCGCGTCGACACTTTCGCCGATAAATAATTGCAATCATCCAGGTTGATGCAAATGGTAAGCGGCTTGATCTCCTGCTGCAAACCTTCGAAATTATAATTGCCGATCACCCCGATGATTACTCCCTTCTTTCCCCATTGCTCGAACCGATGTCCCACAGCCTGCTCCGGCCTCGAGTACCCCAGGAACTCGACCGCCTTCTCGTTGATGATCATCGCCTGCATCGTATCTGTTGCAATATTCGGATCAAAGAAGCGCCCCGCCAACAACTTCATTTTGTATTGTTCCAGGTAGCCAAAGTCCACGTAGGTCAGATCCACAATGGCCGGCTGCATCTCACCACGGCTGTTTTCCAATGAAGTGTTCGCCGTATAATACCCTTCGCCGGGCACACTGCCCGACAACGCGGCTGACTGTACATTCGGCAGCCTTGCCACCTCCTGCCGGAAAGCCGCCTTGTGAACATCATTGTGCTCGTCGATCACCAGTTCCTGCTGCTTATCGAACCCGAGATCCCGGCTGCGCATATAATCGAGCTGCAAAAAGACCACCGCCGTACCGATGATCAGGAAGATCGAGATCGTGAACTGGAATACGACCAGGCCCCGCCGCAGCAACAGCCCGCGTGTACCCGAACTGAACCGGCCCTTCAACGACACGATCGGCCGGAAACCCGACAAGACCAGCGCCGGATAGAATCCCGCCAGCAATCCGATTGCCAGCGCAATCCCGGCCAGGATCAACAGTTCGCCCGGCTGGCTGAGTACGCCCTCGCTTACCGTTTTTCCCGCCAGCAGGTTGAACGACGGAAGCAGCGCCTCGCAAAGCGCACCGGCGAATACGAACGCGATGAGGCATAACAGCACCGACTCACTCAGGAACTGCCGCATCAGCTGGAACCGACCCGCCCCGATCACTTTACGGACACCTACCTCCTTCGCCCGCTCCGCAGACCGCGCCGTCGTCAGGTTCACGAAGTTGATACATGCGATCAGCAAAATGAATAACGCGATAAGGGAGAATACATACACATTGGTTTTACTGCCGGAAACCCAACCGCCGCGGGGCGACCAGTAAGTGTCCTTCAGCTTTTCCAGGGATAGCGCTTCTTCCTGTTGCGACAACTTCAATTCCGCGTCCATATGCCGGTTTATAAAGGACCTGAACTGCGATTCCAGCGCCGCGGTGCTTGTCCCTGGCCTCATCAGGAGATAGGAAACGGTATTATTTCTACCCCAGCGATAGTCTGAGCTGTCCCGGAACCGCTTCATCGTCGCCATCGAGACGAAAAGATCAGCCTTGATCGTCGAATTTTCCGGCAGGTCTTTCATAACTCCCGTGACTTTGGCATCGTATCCGCTATCGGAGAAAAATAGGGTCTGACCGATCGGATCGGTGGACCCGAAATATTTTTTTGCCGTCGACTCCGACAACACCACGCTAAAAGGCTCCTTCAACGCGCTCGCCGGATCGCCTTCTACAAGGGGGAAATCGAAGATGTTGAACAACCCGGAGTCGGCAAATATCGTCCTTTCTTCCTGGAAGATGACATCACCTCGTTTCAACAATGTCGACTGCTTGCTCAACCGTACGACGTCCCCGATCGCGGGATACTCCCTTTTCAATTGGATCGCCATCGGCATCGACGACGTCCAATTATGCTGGACCCCGGATTGCGATTTGATATCGGTAACCAGCCGGTAAACCCGGTCCTTCTTTGTGACAAAATCGTCATAGCTGTACTCGAACCGCACATACTGGAAGATCAGGAAAAAAGCGGCCATGCCGACGGCAAGACCGATAATATTCAGAATGGTAAATCCCCTATGCCGCAGCAGACTGCGGAAGGCGATCTTGAAATAATTTCTTAGCATACCACACCCTCACACACCCGATGCCAATTGCTCAACCACCTAACAATCAATCCCTCATACCCTTTCGACCCCGAATGATTGTTCGTTAACGAACACCGCCTGTTCAATTATGAATGCTTTTCAGCGCCGACAGCGTCACGCCTGCCGCCACTCCATCCGCCGACCGCAACGCCATCCGGTCATACGGCCTCCGCGGAAAAACCAGCACGGTCATCACCGTCAAGCCGCCATCCGCAAATACCTCGAACGAAGACGCATCCATATATATCGTCATCCCGATCGTCGAGTCCCGCGAAATCCGCGGAGCTGTATAGACGCGGTCAAAGTCCGGGCCCATCGCCACTCCCGCATGCCGCCGATCGACGAAATACCGTCCCGCCCCATCATACCCGATCACCGCGCTGTCCCCGGCGGAATTCGAAAACACCAGGTTGAAAGCCGCCGCCTTGTTCGTCCGCACACCGATCCTCGCCAGCTCCGGCAATGTCGCCGGAAGCATTACCCGCCTCCTCTGCATCTCCAGCTCATCCAGTGCCCACACCGGCGTCGAAGTCACATACAACGAATCCCCGACCTGCGCCAGTTGGAGGTCCCGGGGCAGCGTATTTGCGCTTCGCCACGGATCGGTGGGCACCCGCTGTCCGTATAGCCAATTGCTCATCCAGCCCAGGAAGATCCTTCGCGCCCCGGTATTCGACCAGGTTACACCGGCATATTCATCCGGGCCATAGTCGAGCCAGCGCGTACCCGGTGTCTTTTGCGTAAAAGCCCTGCCGTCAAAATTGCCCAGGAAATACTGCGTCGCCGACCCGCCATTCGGACCGCCAGGGTTGATGTTCACGATCAGCACCCACGTCGAATGACCCTGACCGTCATTGATCGGGAACAGGTCCGGACACTCCCAGACGCCGCCATGCGCCCCCGCATCCTTCCCGAACTCCCCGACCTTCACCCACCGCTTCAGGTCCCCCGAAGAATAAAATTCCACATGGTCCTTCACTGCCAATGTCATGATCCATTTCTGCTGCGGCACATCCCAGATCACCTTCGGGTCCCGGAAGTCAGCGACCCCCGGATTTCGCAGGACGGGATTACCGGGATATTTTACCCAGGTCATGCCGCTATCCAGACTGTACGCGATACTTTGGTTCTGAAAATCGTTCCGGTTGTGACTGGCGCCCACCGGGTCATGCTGCGTATAGATGGCTACCAATGGTGACTCCCCAAACCCCGACCTGTCGTCTTTATCCACCACGGCGCTCCCCGAAAAAATATAACCCAGGCTGTCCGGGTACAAGGCAATGGGCAGCTCCTGCCAATACACCATATCCCTGCTCACCGCATGGCCCCAGTGCATCGGCCCCCAGACGGAACTGTCCGGATAATATTGAAAGAACAGGTGAAACGTGCCGGCGTAATAGACCATTCCGTTCGGATCGTTCATCCAATGCGCTTTGGGAGAAAAGTGGAACTGCGGCCGCCAGCGCTCATGATAAAGCTGCCGCGACTGCCCCGCCCCCGGCTGCATCTGCCCCGCCCCCGGCTGCGACTGCCCCGCCCCCGGCTGCGCCAAACCCACGACCGCAATCGTCATCACCAACCTGAGCATCAACCCGATATTTTTCATATGAAATTATTCCGTTCGCAAACTGCGCACCGGATTCCTCATCGCCGCTTTCATCGCCTGCCCGCCCACCGTAATAAAGGCGATCGCCGCCGCCAATATCCCCGCCAACCCGAATATCCACCAGCTGATCCCGATCCGGTATGCAAAACTCTGCAACCAGCTGTCCATCGCCAGCCAGGTCACCGGCACCGCGATCACGAACGCCACCGCTACCAGCAACAGGAAATCCCGCGACAGCATCAACATCAGATGTTCCGTCGTCGCCCCCAGCACCTTGCGGATGCCGATCTCCTTCGTACGTTGCAAAACGTTATATGCCGACAACCCCAGCAGCCCGAAGCAGGCGATGGCGATCGCGAACACCGCAAACAACCCGAACACCTCCCCGAACCGCTGATTCTCCGCATATTGTCGGTTGAAGTTCTCATCCAGGAAGAAATAGTCGAACGGGTCACCCGGGAAATGCCGGTCCCAGATCCGCTTGATCGTCGCAATGGCCGCCGTCGGATCACTCGCCTGCAGC
>DATJMG010000210.1:0-4803 GCA_035508835.1 Puia sp. | reverse complement strand
GACATCCCCGACTTTCAACCCCATCTTCTCAGCGGCGCTGCCTTTGATGATCTGAGTGACCTTTGCCCCATTCAGGTCGTCTTTCTTTTCAGTGGCAACCCCCAGCACGGCCCGATTAGGTCTGACGAATTTATCGCCGCTGAAACTCCAACTACCTCCTTTATCCATGTTCGGCAAGGCCATGACGTCATCGGGCATGATTTCCGGAGAAGCGAAACTGTAACTATTGCCAAAGCCATTTTCATACCGCGTGATCTTGCGCCGGTGGACAGACAACGTGCTGTCCTCAAAATCCGAGATCGGCTTGCCATTGACCAGGACGTCGCCATCCTTGATCTCGATGGTGACCTTGGCGTCCTTGCCGCTCTTATGGCGGATCGTGATCTCATCGTATTTCCTCGGACTGTCGTCATCGTTGTCCCGAGTGATGTTCTGCTGGGCGAAGCCGGAGGTCTGGATGAACAGGGCCAGGATAGCAAGGCCCGGGATCCGTAGGAGAACTTGTTTCATCAGTGGTGATTTTGGGATAAACAAATTGGGTTTTCAATCTACGTTGGTCTTCGTAGATCAAATATAAGGGGATTTCCGGAAATACGAAAACTTTCGGAAATGTTAAATCCGGGGCCGGCCGGGCGCAGGGTGGGTGTCTCGGTAGTCCCGCCAACCAACCGAACCCGTCAATTCAACAACGCAGCCACGCGCTCGATCACCTGCGGTAAATTGCCCGCCTCCTGGCCGCCGGCGGTCGCCAGCGTCTTCTGCCCGCCGCCACCGCCCCTGATGAGCGGCGCCACCTGCTCTTTGATGATAACCGGCGCCTGCAGGTTGCGGGCGGCAACCAGCTGATCGTCAAGCATAACCGATACCGCGGCCTTACCTTCGATATTGGCGGCCAGCACGACCAGGTAGGGCGGAGCGCCGGGAAGCGCAGCCAACCCGCCTTTCAGGTCGAAACTCAATTTTTTCAGGGCATCGGCGCCCGCGACATCTACCAGCTCCCCGATAAAGGAAACTCCGCCGATCGTGATCACCTTCTTTAGCAACTGCCCCCGCAGATCCGCCAGCTGCCGGGATTCGGCCTTTTCCAGCTTCTTCTTCAGCCCGGTATTTTCGACGGCCAGGTTTTCGATCGCCTTCGACAGGTCGGGCGGATTTTTCAGCAATTCCCTTGCGGACCGGATCGTCACGAACTGTTCATTGATATAACCTTCGGCTGCAGCGCCCGAGACAGCTTCGATCCGCCGGACACCTGCGGCAATAGCGGCCTCATGCCGGATCTTGAAGAGGCCCAGCTCACCGGTCGCGCCTACATGCGTGCCGCCGCATAATTCGATGGAATACGCCGGATCGATGATCACAACCCGGACGATATCGCCGTACTTTTCGCCAAACAAGGCCATCGCGCCCATGCGGATCGCTTCGTCCTTTGGCATTTCTTTGATGATGACGGGGATATTCTCGCGGATCTTCTCATTGACCAGCCGTTCGACCTCAGCAATCTCCTCTTCCGTCATCCTGGCAAAATGCGAGAAGTCGAACCGCAGCTGGTCGTCATTGACCAGAGAACCCTTCTGGGCTACGTGATCACCCAGCGTCTTTCGTAACGCCGCATGCAGCAGGTGGGTGGCGGAGTGGTGCACCTCGGTCCGCTTCCTTTTGCCCGCGTCCACCCTGGCAATTACCGGAGCCCCGGGATCGGATGGCAGCTCTTCAGCAAACTGGATGATCAGGTCATTTTCTTTCCTGGTATCGAGGATCGGGATGCTCTCGCCTTTGGACAGCAATATTCCCGTATCGCCCACCTGACCACCGCTCTCGGCATAAAAAGGGGTGGCTTCAAGCACGATCTGCCATGATTCCCGCCCTTTTGCTTTTATCTTCCGGTATTTGGCGATCCGCGTCTGGGTCTCCAGCAGCTCATAGCCGACGAATTCCACCAGCGGATTGCGGGTGAGCACGACCCAATCCGTCGTATCTATGGCGGTAGCGGCACGGGAACGATCCTTTTGTTGCTTCATCTCCGCCTTGAACCCTTCGTCATCAACGGTGAGCCCGTTCTCGGCAGCAATGAGGCGGGTAAGGTCTTCCGGGAAACCATAAGTATCGTACAGCTCGAATGCAGCAGCGCCGGGGATAACGCCCGCGGCGGCCTTCATAACCTCATCGATCTTCTTCAACCCCTTATCCAAAGTCCGCAGGAACGCCTCTTCCTCTTCTTTCACCACCTTAGCGATAAAGTCGGCTTGCTGATGAAGCTCGGGAAACACATCCCCGTACTGCCCCGCCAGCACCGGCACCAACTGATAAAGCAGCGGCTGCCTGAAATCCAGATAGGAGTAATAATAACGCACCGCCCGGCGCAGGATCCGGCGGATGACATAGCCGGCATCCGTATTGGAAGGGAGCTGACCGTCGGCAATGGTGAACGCAATCGCCCGAATATGGTCCGCGATGACCCTGAACGCGACTGAAGCCTTGTTCTCCGTGTTCTCATAGGTCTTGCGCACAATTTTCCCTATCACCGCGATCGTCCCCGTAAAGACATCGGTGTCGTAATTCGACTGCTTGCCCTGCAACACCCGAACAAGCCGCTCAAAGCCCATACCGGTATCGACATGGCGGGCCGGAAGGAGCTCGAGGCCCCCATCCTTGAGGCGGTTGAACTGGATAAACACATCGTTCCAGATCTCGATGACCTGAGGATGATCGTGATTGACCAGCGTCGCGCCGTCAACCGCCATCCGGTCGGTATCCGTGCGGCAATCCACATGGATTTCCGTGCAGGGTCCGCAGGGTCCCGTATCCCCCATCTCCCAGAAATTATCTTTCTTTTTTCCGGGCAATATCCTGCCCTCACCGATCCATTTGCGCCATTCCTCCCGGGATTCCTCATCCGGCTCGAGACCTTCCGCCCGGTCGCCTTCGAAAACGGTGACATATAACCGGTCCTTCGGAATGCCGTACACACCCGTCAGCAATTCCCAGCTCCACGCGATCGCCTCTTTCTTGAAATAACCGGCCGCCGGGTTGGCAGGATCGCCAAAGCTCCAGTTGCCCAGCATTTCGAACATCGTATGATGATAGGTGTCAACCCCGACCTCTTCCAGGTCGTTGTGCTTGCCGCTGACGCGCAGGCATTTCTGCGTATCAGCCACCCGGGGGTAGGGGGACTTGCGGTTGCCCAGAAAGTAGTCCTTGAACTGATTCATCCCGGCATTCGTGAATTTGAGGGTAGGGTCGTTCTTTATCACGATGGGGGCGGAAGGAACGATCGTATGCCCTCTCGCCGCAAAAAAATCCAGGAATTTCTTTCTTATTTCAGCACTCATCATCATAAAACGGAACAATCTTTGGTTGTAATTTGGCCCGCACCTGCTATATTTGTGCGCTTCGCTCCGGATCAGAGCCTTGCGAAGGTACACCAAATCAGGCTGTTTTAGCGTTCTATCGGAGAACAAAAGGCCTGCCGCCGATCGGCGTTATTGTTGCCGCATGAAGAAGATCAAATACTACTATAACACCAATACCCTCCGCTACGAAAAGTTGGAGACACCCTTGCGGGTAACCCTGTTGAGGGTGCTGGGGTTTATGTCGGCCTCCCTCGTAACAGCCGTGATCCTGGTGGCAATCGCCTTCAAATGGTTCCCTTCGGCCAATGAGCTCCGGTTAAAAGCGCGCAATGAAGCCCTGCAGGACAATTATTATGTCCTTGACGATAAGGTCAAACAGCTGCAGGAGCAGATGCTCGAGCTGGAAAAAAGAGATAATAACGTCTATCGGGCAATTTTCGAGGCCGCCCCCATCGCCGACAGCGCCCGGGCCAAAGCCACCCAGCAGGCACAGGAGATCAAGCTGGTGCAGGGCATGGACCAGGAGAACCTCTATACTTCGATCGTCGATACCCTTAACCGCCTGGCCGCCCGGATGAGCGCCCAGGCCAAATCCTATGTCCAGATCGACGGATTTATCAAGAACAAGCAAGAGCTGCTGGCCTGTACCCCGGCCATCCAGCCCGTCAGCAATAAGGACCTCAGCCGGATCGCGTCCGGCTTCGGCTACCGGATAGACCCGGTATACAAGACCACCAAGTTCCACGCGGGACTTGACTTTGCCGCCCCCCAGGGGACGCCGATCTATGCTACCGCAAACGGCACCGTAGAAGTCGCGGGCAATACCGGTAACGGCTATGGCAACCACGTCGTCATCAACCACGGCTATGGCTATGAAACCCTTTATGGACACATGGTCCGGGTAAATGTAAAACCAGGCGAGCACGTCCTTCGCGGTCAGGTCATCGGCTGGGTCGGGAGCACGGGCAAAAGCACCGGCCCGCATTGTCATTATGAGGTCCATCGCAACGGCGACCCCGTCGATCCGGTCTACTATTTTTACAATGACATCAGCCCCGAACAATACGACCGGCTGCTGAAACTGGCTGCTTCGAGCAACCAGAGTTTTGACTAAATGCCGGAGCCGGCCTTTGGCCCCCCGCTCCGCTCCGCTGAAGATGGAGCCGGGACGAGGGACGAAGTTCCGGCGAACATCAGACGACAGATTGGAAATTACAGGAACGATTTTTGAGCCAAAATACCCGAATGCGCGAACCGTTATCTCAAATACCGCTGGATTTTGGCGGGGAGGGGAAAGACCCTTCCCCCGCTCCTGACGCCAATGGCAGCACCAGCCAGCGGGAAGGTCAATACCTCGCGACAGAAGGCGTGGGGATCCGGGTGAAGGCTTTCAAGAAACCTGCAGCCCCGCCCCCGTCCCCTGAAACCTCCGCATCCTCCCTGCCCGCCGCAA
>DATJMG010000209.1:0-8568 GCA_035508835.1 Puia sp. | reverse complement strand
TAGATGATGAGGAGATCGATGACGCCGGTTCCCTTTCCAACGTCATTGGCGGTCATGAGCCGGGAGACACCGTAACGGTTACCTACATGCGGGACGGGAAAGAGCAAAAGACGACGGGCGAATTGGGCAAGGGGAAGCCGGTTACTGTCGAACCATTCCAATTCAAGTACAAGTTGGATAACCCGGATCTAAAGGCGCTTCAGGAGCAGGTGCAGCAGGATCAGCTCCGGCAGGCTTTCCAGGAGGGGCAGTGGCCGAAGATGTTTGGGCAAAATTTTGTCGGGAATTCCCTGAAATTCGGCATCCGGGCGCAGGACGCTGAAGACGGCAAGGGGGTTAAAGTGCTGGATGTGGATGATGAGTCTACTGCGGCCAAAGCGGGGATCAGGGAGGGAGACGTGATCACCCGGTTCGATGGAAAAGAGATCAATTCAGTGATGGAATTGACGGATGCGGCGCATTCGGCGAAGAACAAGGTCAGTGTAAAAGTTACGATCGTCCGTGACGGCAAGGCCAGGGAGATCGACGTAAAGGTGCCGAAGGTTCTGCGGACCGCTGATCTGTAATTGAGTGGTTAGCCCGCCGGAGGGGGCCAAAGGGCGGCTAAACGGTTGCTGTCGCGATACTGCATCGTAAAGGTACAGGCAGGCCATGCGCCCTGCCTGTATAATACAGGGCCGCAGCTTCGGCCGCCTCAAGGAATCGGATCGAGGCATATCCCATCGCCCGCAGCTTTGCTTCCAGCTCATCGGGCTCATAAAAAGTCCGCCAGGGCTCCCCCGCTTCCGCTACCCGGGACGCCGTTTGGTCCATGTCGGGCAAGGACCGCCGCCGGCCGAAAGTGAATACAAATTCGGTTCCTGCAGGCAAGCCGGCGATGCAACGGAATATTCCATCCAAAGCCTCCCCGCTCAGGTAGATCATCACCCCCAGACAGGAGACAAAGGAAGGGACGGTCAGGTCGAACGTACTTTTCTCGAGGGCGTCGCGCAGTGTTGCCGGCTCCGGGCCGCCCGGCCTTTTCGGCTCGAAGTCGCCTGCTCTTTCCGGCTCGAAGTTGACCGGTATCCTTTCGTAATGATCGGGATAGCCGATCCCCGCGCGAAGCAATCGCTGCCGTTTCTGCTCCTGGGTGGCCGGATGATCGGCTTCGAAGACCATCAGGTCTGACATTCCCGGCGGCCGGCGCCATGCAAATGTATCGAGACCCGCACCCAGCAGCAGATATTGGCGGATACCCCGGGCGAATGCCTGCGCCAGCCGGTCTTCGGTATACCGGCTCCGCAGAACGATATGGGAGCGAAGGCCAAGCAGCCGCGGCTCCTGAAAATAGCCGGGATTATTCCGGATCTCCTCCAGCTGACCGGTATCCAGCAATTGCAGGATCACGGGGTCAGCGAGCAGTTTGGGGCTCCCATCCAGCAGCTGATGGGCGGCACGCAGCCTGGCGGCGCCGACGGAGGTCAGACTTCCTTGCGGGTTATCCATAAATCGGGTTATCCATAAATAATGTCTGTTTGGCGCATAAATTAATAAATTTGCAGGATGCGGAGCAATGATGCATACGAAATAGTCGTAGGACTGGAAGTACATGCCCAACTGCTTACCCGGACCAAGCTGTTCTGCGGCGATAGCGCCGGCTTTGGGGGTGAGCCCAATACGCATATCAGTCCTGTTACGCTCGGCTATCCGGGTTCGCTGCCCCGGCTCAACCGGCAGGCGGTAGAATATGCGATCCGCATGGGGCTGGCTTGTCATTCCGGGATCGAGCGAACAAATTATTTTGCGCGAAAGAATTACTTCTATCCCGATCTGCCAAAGGGGTACCAGATCTCACAGCACACCACTCCTGTTTGCAAGGGCGGACACGTGACCATTCGGACGGCCGCGGGGCAGCGGGATATCCTGCTCAACCGCATTCACCTGGAAGAAGATGCGGGTAAAAGTCTGCATGACATCGACCCTGACGATACGCTTGTCGATCTCAACCGGGCGGGGGTGCCGCTGATCGAGATCGTTACCGAACCGGTGATCCAAAGCGGTGAAGAGGCATCCGCCTATCTGACCGAATTGCGGAAGATGCTCCGCTACCTGGAGATCTGTGACGGCAATATGGAAGAAGGGTCCATGCGCTGTGACGCGAATGTCTCGGCGCGGCTGAAAGGGGTAAAGACATTGGGAACGAAGGTCGAAGTCAAGAACCTCAATTCCATCCGCCATGTGCGCCGGGCCATAGAATTCGAAGCGGAGCGGCTGATCGGGCTGCTGGAGAAAGGGGAGGCGGTACAGCAGCAAACGCGGAGTTTCGACGCCGCGACGGGAACGACCTTTACCCTGCGGACAAAAGAGGAAGCCGATGACTACCGGTATTTTGCCGATCCGGACCTGCCGCCCTTCCTCGTGACCGACGAATTCCTTCAGGAGGTCAGGCTATCGCTCCCCGAACTTCCGGAGCAGCTGATCGAGCGGTTTCAGCGGGATCTTCGGCTACCGGAATACGATGCCCGGGTCATCTGCGATGACAAGGATGCGGCGGCCTGGTTCCAGGCGCTGATCGGTCACACGGCCAACTACAAGGCGGCTGCCAACTGGTTATTGGGACCGGTCAAATCCAGCCTCAATGAAAAGGGAATGACCTGGAAGGATCTTCCCGTCGCCCCTTCGGCGCTGGCACGGCTGATGGAGGGGGTGGATGACGGCAGGCTGAGCTTTTCAATTGCCGCCGAGCGCATCTTCCCCATACTGCTGGAACAGCCGGATCGTGACCCGTTGGAGATCGCTGCTGCCCTCAATCTGATACAAACTTCCGATACGGCCGAGATCGGGGCCTGGATCGATCAGGCGTTGGCCGGGATGCCCGAAAAAGTCTCGGAATATAAAAAAGGCAAGAAGGGGTTGATCGGCTTGTTTGTCGGGGAGGTCAAAAAGATCTCCAAAGGCAAAGCCGACCCGCGGCTGACCAATCAATTATTAATGGAAAAACTCGAAAATTAATTATGCTGAAAAGATTCACGCGGATGGCTGTCGGCTTTGCCGGAATGCTGCTGATCGCCTCCTGTCAGACCGGGAAGAAAGGGGCTTTCGTCGTTGAGGGCTCTTATGAAAATGCGGATAAACTGGCCGCGGTCGAAGGACCGATCTCCAAAGTGTTCCTGATTGAGATCTCGTTCGCGAACAAACCTCCGGTCCTTCTTGATTCTGTCCGCATTCCGGCCGGAAGGGGCAGGTTCACGCTGAGAGCCAGATCCAGGACACAGGGGATATATGAGGTAGTCTTCGGCAACAACCTGGTCGATGTTCCCCTTGTCAACGATACCCCGAAAGTCACGATCGATGTCGACCTGGGGAAGAAGGATGATTTTTATGACGTCAGGGGTTCGGAAGGCAGCACCCAGCTTAAGGAACTGATTGCGGGATTCGGCAAAAGGAACTTCGAGGCGGAAAAGCAGGCAGTCCTCGCCGACAGTCTGCGGCGGATCAATGCCCCGGATAGTGCCCTGGAAGCGGCTACCCGGATGGGGGACGACGCCATTCAGGACCTCAATACGTATCTCCGGCAATTTATCAACAGCAGTCCCAACCCGACGGTCGCAGCCGTAGCGCTCACCTTTGGCTCGCATAGTTTTCAAAAAGGTGACTTCGAGACGGCCCTCAACGACCTGGTGAAAAAGTACCCCGACAATCACGTCGTGCTTGATCTGAAGCGGGGCTACGACCAGGAAGCAGCCCAGCTGGCCCAGCAACAAAGTCAGGAAACCGGCTGGGTAGGGAAACAGGTTCCCGACTTCTCGCTGCCTGACGCCAACGGGCATTCGATCTCCCTGGCTTCGTATAGGGGGAAGTATCTTTTGGTAGACTTTTGGGCTAGTTGGTGCGGGCCTTGCAGAGCGGAGAACCCCAATGTTGTGAAGGTTCATAATGAATTCAAGAACAAGAAAAACTTCGCGATCCTCGGCGTTTCCCTTGACAAGGATAAGAGCGCCTGGCAAAAGGCCGTCCAGGACGACAGGCTTGACTGGAAGCAGATCAGCGACCTGAAATATTGGAACAGCAAAGCCGTTTCCACGTTCCAGTTCGAAGGCATCCCGTTCAATCTGCTGATCGATCCGCAAGGGAAAGTCATTGCCAGTGCGCTGCGCGGGGAGGATCTGGAGAACAAATTGAAAGAGGTGCTGAATTAATCCGGGTTACTCAAGGTCAAATATTTTCCGATATGTTTCCTGTATTCGTGTAACCGGACCGGGGAGAGTAATCAGGCCTGATGAAGAAAACTCAAATAGACTTTACCACCGAAAAAGTTAGCGATTGCACTGCCATCAAATTGCGCTTGCTGCCAATTTGATCGAAGTTATTCTTGTGGTCCCGTCCAGAATCGAACTGGAATCCAGGGCTTCGGAGACCCTTATACTATCCGTTGTACTACAGGACCAATTTCCATGGCTCCGCCGGTCGGGGACCGGTCGGAATTGGGACGGCAAAACTACTTAATAATAATCAATTTAAGCGGGAAATTATCGATAAAATGCTTTTGGTTTGTGCTGCTCTTTTTCCGCCGGCGCCGGGTTGCAAAGGACCTCATGCTGCCATCGGCCATCGGCCGCGAAAAGGCGGATCACACAGCCGTAGTGCAGGGAGAAGGCCTTGAAACTGTCGATCAAAGGCGTGCCGGTGATTCCCGACAGGATGCTGCGGAGTACTCCGCCGTGGGCGATGACAACGGTGTCGCCGGCCGCATTTTCGTGAGGGTGAGGACCGGCCCGATGGCTGCTGCCTTCCTGCGAGAGGACGTTCCAGCACCGGGTGACCCGCTGGTGCAGGTCTACATAGCTTTCACCACCGGGGATGCGAACCTGCACAAAATCGGCCATCCAGGGGTTAACCTCCTCCGGCGGCAGATCATCCCAGGCCCGCATCTCCCACCGGCCGCAATGGATCTCCATCAATTCGGGTCTCAGGTGCAGCGGACGATCGGGAAAAAGCTCCTGTGCCAGGAGCGTGCAGCGTTTCAACGGACTGCTGTATACCCGGCCGATGTTGCCGGGCAGATGCTGCCGGATCACGGCCGCCTCCTGATGGAACGATTCCGTGACGTCCAGGTCGGTCTGGCCATAGCACATGCCCCGGGCAACCGCCGGCGTCGTATGACGGATGAGGTAGATCATGGTAATCGCTTAAAGGTAACGCCAAACAAGGATACAACCGAGGTAAACGGTAATTTCAGTCACCTGCTGGATGGCGCCGAGACAATCGCCGGTATAGCCGCCGATCCATTTGAAGAACCAGCGGTACATCCCATAGGTGACTGTAAAAGCAGGAACGATAACGATGGGGAAGTACGGAGGGAGGCATATAAATGGCACGAGGCCCTGGACGATCGCGACAGCCACGGTCCTCGTGGATATCGAAGGTCCGGCAAGCGGGCGGGCCTTGCTTTGATCGGGGTCGGCCGCGTAAACGCCGGTCTTCATGATCAATACGGGCATCAACCGGCTGACACTGTGCGCTACTATCAGGACCGGGATAAAGGAGGAAAGGATAAGGGAGGCTGGGATAAGGAAAAGCAGCGCTTTCAGCAGCAGGAATTTGGCAGCGAGGATGGAGATGAGGCCGATAGCCCCATATGCCCCGATGCGGCTGTCTTTCATGATCAGCAGGATCTTTTCCTTCGTCCAGCCGCCACCCATTCCGTCGCAGACATCGGCAAAGCCGTCTTCGTGGAAGCAGCCGGTCACGAGGAAGCCCGTGATCATCGAGGCGAGGATGCCGATATCGGTGGAGACATAGCGGCCGAATGCCAGGAAGGCAACGGAACAAAGACCGCCGACGATCCAGCCGACCAGGGGGAAATAGCGGGGCGCCTGCCGCAAATATTCGGAACTGTGATCGGTGGTCCGCGGCACCGGCAGCCTGGTCAGGAACATGATGGCCGTGAAAAAGACCCGGATCTCTTTGTTCATGTCTCGTCGCTTTTACTGACGCCGGCCTCCTCGAAAGAGGCCATCTCTTCCAGGAAGTTGATTGCCGCGCGAACGAAGGGAAAGGCCAGCGCTGCGCCGGTGCCTTCGCCAAGCCGCATTCCCAACTGTAACAAGGGTCGCGCTCCCAGGTACTCCAGCATTTTGAGATGGCCGCTTTCGCCGCTGCAGTGACTGAAGATGCAGTTGTCCAGGATCGGGGGATCGATCAGGCGGGCGAGTAATAGCGCGGCGGTGCTGATGAAACCGTCTACGAGGATGACCATTTTTCGCCGGCCTGCTTCGAGATAGGCCCCGGTGAGCATGGCGATCTCAAATCCGCCGACGCATTCCAGGATGACAGAAGCGGCAGGATCGGCGGCGATGGCCGGCCGGTGAAGGTCATACGCCGCCTGTAAGGTGGCTTTCTTGATAGCCAGCTGCTCATCGGTGACGCCGGTCCCACGGCCGATACAATCGACGACCGGGATGTTTGTGATAAAGCTCATGATCAGGGAGGCTGAAGAGGTATTGCCGATACCCATCTCGCCAAAGCCGATGCAATTACATCCCCGTTCGGCAAGGGCGGCGACCACTTCACGGCCGGCTTCGATGGCCTGGAAGGCCTGGGATGCAGTCATAGCGGGCCCCTGCAAATAGTTGCGCGTACCGAAGGCGATCTTCCTTGACACGAGGCGGTCTCCGACCTGTTCCGGATCGAATTGGTAATTGACGCCTGCATCGACTACGGTGAGGCCGAGCCCATGCTGACGGCAGAACACATTGATGGCGGCGCCGCCGTGGATGAAGTTGAGTACCATTTGCGCCGTTACGGCCTGCGGATAGGGGTTGACGAGACCTGTCCCTGCTATGCCATGGTCGCCGGCGAAGACCGCGATATGCGGGCGGTGCAGGACCGGACGGGTGGTACCTTGCAGCAGGCCGATCCGGAGCGCGATCTCTTCCAGCTGCCCCAGCGCTCCCAACGGCTTGGTCTTATTGTCGATCCGGTGCTGGAGCGCCTGCCGGAGGCTTTGTTGTGTGGTGGTCGCCATAAGAATTATTTTGGAGCGTTCTTGATCGTCAGGGGGATACCGCTGACCATAAAGATAACTTCGTCGGCAATTCCTGCAATATACTGGTTGATCCAGCCCTGCAGATCGGTAAACTTCCTTCCTGCCTCCGTATCGGCGTGCATTCCCATGCCGAGCTCATTGCTGATCAGGATCAGCAGGGCATCTTTATTCGCCAGCCCGTCGATCTCGCGGCGGCAGGTCTCGAGACAGGCGTTGACGTCCGCACGGGTATCGGCGAAGAAATTGGTGATCCATAACGTGACGCAATCGATCACGGCTACCTCTCCATCCAGCGGGAGCCCACTGAGATGGCGTTGTTCCTCCATCGACCGCCAGCGCTCATCCCGGTCCTGCCGGTGGATGCGGATCCGCTGCTTGAATTCATCATCCCACGCGCGGGCCGTGGCCACGTAGACCGGGCTCCCGCTGTATTGCAGGGCCAGCTCCTGGGCATAGCGGCTTTTGCCGCTGCGGGCGCCTCCGGTTATCAGGATCATTCGTTTAGACATGCTGTAAAGCCGGAACCGGCCGGTATTTATCTTGCAGCCGCGCCGGAACCGCGAAGATCTCCGGATGGAAAAGCGCGGCCAGTAATTCGATGCCATCCGTCAACGTGGAGGGGCTTGGCTGGGTGAACAGATCATAGTCTGCCAGGTAGACAGCATTATTGCGGACGGCGTGCATTTGCGCCCAGCCAGGCTTTCGGCAGAGCAGATGCAGCTCTTCGGCGGCGCGCGTGGTATGGAACCCACAGGGGGCGATCACCAGCACTTCGGGGTCATAACGGACGATCTTGTCCCAGGACGTGATGATGCTGTCCCCGCCCGGATCGGAAAGCATATCGATACCGCCGGCATAAGCGATCTGATACGGGATCCAATGCCCGCAGTTATACACCGGTTCGATCCATTCCATCAACAAGACCCGTTTAAGCGCTGACCGGTGCGCCCGCAAGGTGTCGGTAAGCTGGTCGATCCTTTTTTGCAGCCCCGCCAGGTACCGGTAGGCAGCTTCTTCCCGGTCCAGCGCTGCTGCTATCGTGACGGCGGTCTGGAATACCTGTTCAAGGTTGTTCGGCGTCAGGGGCACCAGTGCCGGTTGTTTCGGCAGTTTCGCGATGGCAGCTGCCGTGCAGGTCGTATCGATCTGACAAACTTCGCAGACGTCCTGGGTGAAGATGACGTCGGGGGCAATCTCCGCCAATAGCTCTTCTTCCACGTAATACAAGGTTTTCCCCTGCGCCTTCGAGGCCGAGAAGATGCGGTCGATCTCCTCACTGCTGTAGTTATGTCCTTCCAGCAGGCAACGGACAATAGCCGGCTTTCCCGCGGCTTCTGCCGGACATTCGAAGGTCACGCCATACAACAGGTCCTGCAGGCCCATGTCATAGATCATGCGGGTTGCGGCAGGAAGAAACGAACAGGCTTTCATGCGTGTCGATTTAAAATTAAAATTAACTAAAATTCAACCGTTGCTCCGGCGGTGAACATGGCCGGGATCGAGTTGTAACCGTAAATAGTATAAAATTTGGCATTCAG
>DATJMG010000208.1:0-4206 GCA_035508835.1 Puia sp. | reverse complement strand
GTAAATGCCCAGGTCGCAAACTGGCCGTCATTCCAGCCGGCCCGCAGGAAGGCGGCGATATCGTCGGTGATGTTTTGTTCGGCATTGACGCAGATCGCACCCTTATGCCCGCCATAGACCGGGCTTTCCGCATTTCCCGAGAACACCTTCAGCAGGGTCGTATCATTATCCGCAATAGCAGCAAGGCCGGCCTTATAAGAGGGCGCCCGCGATTGCGTGTACGACAACAATAACCGCACTATCCCCGGTTGTTTGCCGATTGAATAATCGCGCTCGAACTCCATCGTCTCTGAGGCTGCTTTATTAAACACATATTCCATGTCGGGATGGTTCGCAATCACCGGCTCTGCAACACTGGATGCCCGAACGGCCCAGCCCGGCACGGTCAACTCGAGCTGAAGCCCTTCCGTATAGCCCTTCGTATTCGCAGGATAGTCCCACGCCCCGTTACTCATCAGCGACCAATTCAGGAATTGCGAGCGGGGATCGTGACTGTAGCTGTTCACATCATAGAAGTCGGACATCGAGAACTTCCCCGCGGTGATGGTGAGACGCCTGGCGGGCACCTTGCCTTCGATCTGGTTGGTACCGTCAGCAACGTCGGTAAGCCCGTTTCCCCCCAACGGGATAACCTGCTGCACATAAATCCTGGCCACAGAGACCGAAGGCGCGGCGTCGCCGATCCGATAGGTTTCGCCGTTCAACGCACCGGCTACGCCGACCGCATAGCTCAACCCGGCCCCGCCCGACAGCTCAGGATTGAAAAAGATGGCGGCATGCTTCCACAACCGGCGACCCAGGAAGAGCGTAGTAGTTATACTCGTCGCGCTGGGCTCCGACGTATCCAGGCTGTTCATCCCGCTGTACTTCGCATGGAACTTGAGATGGACCTGGTTGATGATCGTCAGCTGAAAATGCGACGACCATGTCTTGCCAATCGTCGAATCCCCTGGCTGTACGCCAACCCGATCCACAGAATCCAGCGGTTGTCCCCAGCCATATAAGCCCAGCAACAGGATAGGAACTATGCAAAAAAGACATTTTATCATAATCGTTGGCAAAAATAAAGCCATTGGCGAGTTTTCGAATGCCTGTACTTTAATATATAATTGTATCCCTGTTGCCATTTCCCGTATATTATTTTTTTAATATCTTAGAGCATGCGGGCTCGACTCCTGACTTTCGCCATTGGTATCTTCATCGCCTTCAGCTTAAGCGCTCAGGTGCACTATACGCTGTCTTATCTCGACAGTACAAGCGGAAAGTTGCAGATCAGCATCCAGCCGGACAAACCCCTGGTGGCTAAAGCGATCGTTTTTATCATGCCGCGGTCAGTGCCGGGTGGTTACGAGGTCACCAAATATGATCTTTTCGTTAAAAATATCGTCGCCGAAAGTCCCGATGGCACAACCATGCCCCTGGTCAAAGATGAGGATGGCGCACCCCGATGGACCGTCCGCGATTCCGGCTTCATCGTAAATCGGCTCATCTATGACGTTGATGTAAAGAAAATGGAGGTGCAGCTTCACGCTGCCTCCGATAAATCGATCCTTCGCCGCGGTTTTGCCGGTCTGCTGAATTATTCCGTCTTTGGCTGGATCGATGGCCACGATCGGCAGCCGGTTCGATGCACCATCCGCACCTTTCCCTCCTGGCCCATCTTTTCCACGATCGTTCCCAGCGATTCTCCCACAACGGGAAGCCTCGAATTTGCAACGTCCGACTACTATACCCTCGCCGACGCGCAGACATTCATCGGACCTTGCTTTCGGGTAAAAAGATATCAGGCCCTTGTTCCGCTTTTCATTGCCGACTATAGCGAAACCCGGCAGGCCGACCTCGACAACTATGCCTGGATGGAAACCCGAAGCATGGAAATCCTGAAGGACTACTTCGGCGAGCTCCCATTCCCCTGCTATTCCGCACTTTTCCGCGAGACGATCCCCCTGCCCGACGACGACCCCGGCAATTTTGCCATGGAACATCTTCAAAGCTCCACTTTCTTCGGCGACACAGCACACATCAGCACCGGCAAGCTGACCGAAGCGCAGTTGTGGAAGCGGATGCCGACCTATCTCCACCATATGGCACATGCCTTTATTCCCCTCCGCTGCTATGGCGACACTTATCGGCCCTACGTGCTGGAGATCCCGCCGGTGATCGGTAACATCTGGTTTAACGAAGGTTTCATGTGGTATATCGTAGCCGATACCCTGAAGACAAAAGGGATGCTCGACGACTTCCGGGATGGGGTGTACAATAGCCCTGCTGCGATCCGGCAAATGACCCTGCAACAGCTGTCCGAAATCGCATCCACCCAATATGCAGAAGATTTTCACCTCGGGAGAGCCGTTTTCTCCCGCGGCGCCCTGATGGCGGCAGAAATTAATGACTATGTCAAAAGACAGACCGGCGGGAAGGCCTCCATGCGAACCATCTACCGGTATCTCTATGAATGGTCGCGCCGGAATCGCCGCCCCTTTACGCTGGAGGAGTTCCCGGACCTGGAAAGGGCTGCCACCGGTGTCGACGTGAGCGCGATCCATAACAAATGGCAGGGGCCGATCACTCCATCCTCAAACTCCGCACCGGATTGACCATCGCCGCCCTGATCGACTGGAAACTGATCGTCACGAGCGCGATCAGCACCGCCGCCGCGCCTGCCGCCACAAAAATCCACCAGCTCAATACGATCCGGTATTCATAGTCCTGCAACCAGTTGTGCATCAGCCACCATGCCACTGGAAAAGCAATGACACAGGACAACCCGACAAGCGCCAGGAAATTGCGGGTCAACATACCCGTGATCCCCGTCACACTTGCACCAAGCACCTTCCGGATGCCGATCTCCTTCGTCCGCTGCTCCGCCGTGTAAGCCGCCAATCCGAACAACCCCAGACAGGAGATCAGGATAGCCAGCGCCGCGAACACGCCCGAGACAACGCTCGTCTGGGTTTCATTCTGGAACATCCGGTTAAACTCCTGGTCGACGAACTGATATTCCAGGGGATACGCCGGATTATTTTTCTTCATGATCGCCTCCACGCGCGCCAGCACTTGGGCGAGACCAGCCTGAGCCTTCGGACGAACATAAATGAAATTCTTATACTCAGGAGCCTTGTCGAACAGGATCAGCGGCGGAGTGCCGCCCCAGCTTACCTCCCCATAAAAATAGTCGCGAACCACCCCGATGACCGTCATATCCGTATAACGCCCATCGTCATTCCGCGGCGATTGGATGATCCTGCCCACCGCGCTTCCCGGCCCCATCAGCTTCGCCATGGATTCATTGATGATGACATGGGCCGCATCCGCCTCATCATTCTCCCTGAAATCCCGCCCCGCGACGATCTTCATCCCCGAGGTCGCGATATACTCAGGCGTTACATTCCGCTGCGCGATCAGGATCTTTTGACCCGGCGACTGTCCCGGCCATTTGAACCGGTCATCTGTATCGCCGCCATAAAGCGTCTCATGATCCGCCAGCGCTACATTTTCCACCAGCCCCGTTTTCATCAGCTCATTTTTTATCAGCGGATAGATTCCCCCCACGCGGACTTCCGGATTGATCTCGATCAGCCTGTCCTTATTGAACCCGAGATCCCGGTTCCTGATATGCTGTATCTGCAGATACACAACCAGCGTGCTGACAATGAACACCACGGACACCGCAAACTGAATGACCACCAGCCCCTTTCTCACCAGCGGCGCGCCGCCCGTCTTTATCCCCAATCCTTTCAGCACGAGGACCGGATTGAACGACGACAGATAGAACGCCGGATAGCTCCCCGCCACCAGCCCGCAGACGAGCGCGATAACCAACAAACCTATAATTGCCACCGGATCGGATAACCGCAGTTGAAGATGTTTCTCCATCAGGCCATTGAATGCCGGCAAAGCCAGCTCCATGATCAGTACGCCTACGCCCGCCGCGAGAAAGGACATGAAAAGGGCTTCGCCAAGGAATTGCCAAACCAGTCTCCGCCTCTCCGCACCCAGTACCTTTCGTACTCCGACTTCCTTCGCCCGTTTCTGACTGGTCGCCGTAGCCAGATTCATGAAGTTGATGCACGCGATCAGCAGAATGATCCATGCAATAGCCGAGAGGGTCCGCACCTCACGGATGCGGCCGCTGCCGGTCGGCTTCCAGTTGGCAAAATCCCCATAGAGCCGCCAGTACTTCATGGGGTAAAGAAAGGTCTCATT
>DATJMG010000207.1:0-14195 GCA_035508835.1 Puia sp. | reverse complement strand
CACAATCCCTCACGGCTGACGCCAAAATCAACGCCATCCCCCAAAATCCCGCCGATATCCTCGAATATCCCGCCCGAACCTTTCGAAAACCCATCGACAGAAAACGCATCGACCGAAAACCCATCGCCCTGAAAACCGCCGACACCCTCCGCTGGATCTTCCGCATCTCTGAAGACAACGATTTCCTCAACGCCCGCGGCTGCGGAACCGACGACGCCTATACCAATGGTACCCGGCTCGATTATTTCTACCAGCCGCGACATCCTTCGAAAGACCCGATCGACAAGATCCTGCCAAAAGCCGGCGCCCACAGCGTAAACACCTATGGCTGGGGTATCATGCAGCTGATGTATACACCCGAGAATATCACCGATTCCGCCTATCAGCCGAACGATTACCCCTGGTCCGGCGCCCTGGTGGCTACCCATACCCTTTATTCCTATAACCCTGTGCAGAAATACGACTTCCGGACAGAGCTCGACCTGGGCGTGATCGGACCCGCCTCTCTGGCCTGTCAAACCCAGACCGGCTTCCATAAACTGATCCACTACTTTAAACCCCGCGGCTGGAGCCACCAATATCCAAATGACCTCCTGGCGAATGTGGACATCACTGCCGAACGGCAACTGGCAGGCAACGGTTCCAATTTCGAATGGATCGGCGGCAGTCAGCTTTCCGTCGGCACCATGATGAACAGCCTGACCGTTTACCCCCTGATACGAATAGGCAAAATGAACCCTTATTTTAAGGGATGGCTTAGCCAGTATGCAAGCACGGGCCGGAATAACCGCCGTCATAAGAACTGGCAACTCTATTTCATCTGCCGGCCCGAGCTGCAGTTGATCGCCACCGAAGCTGTCCTGCAAGGGGGCATGTTCACCCGCAATCCGAACCTGGCGGCGGCCGGCGCCCCTGCGAAGCCGCAACAGCAGCCTCCCGCACCCCAACCCTACCACCCGATCAATCACGCCGTCCTGGCTTCCAACTTCGGCGTGGTAGCCGGCATCGGCGATTTCAGCATTTCATTCAACCAAAATAGCTCTACGGCCATGATGAAGGGCCTGTACTCGCACGAATTCGGCAATATTTCGCTGTATTTCGGCTGGTAACCCGGCAAAACAATGAACGATCCATGAACTGGCATAACAATGAACGATCCATGAACCGACATCGCAAACTTTTGTTACTATTATACTTGTCCACCGGGTTGTACGCGTCCGCCCAGCAGGCCCGCGAGACCGGCCGCGAGGACCCCCCCGAAACGCAAAAGCACTGGGAGATCCGGAAAGACCAGGACGGGATCCGCGTCTACTCCCGGACGACCGACAACTCTCAGTTCAATGAGCTGAAAGTAGAAACGACCCTGCAAGGAAAACTCTCTTCCCTGGCTGCCCTTATCCTCGACATCGGAAATTACCCGAACTGGTCATTCAATTCGGAAAAAGCCTATGTGCTGAAAAGGATCGGTCCATCCGAACTTTATTTCTATTCCCTGATCCGTTCCCCCTGGCCGGCCAGCGATCGCGACCTGGCCATCCACCTGCATATTACGCAGGACAGCAGTACACGTACACTATATATCCGCGCCGATGAGATCGCAAGCTACATCCCCGCAAAAAAAGGGATCGTCCGGGTTCCCGTCTCCATCGAACGCTGGGTGGTAACCCCTTTACCCGGCGACAGGATAAAGATCAGCTATGAGCTGAGACTGGACCCCGGCGCCTCGTCACCCGCATGGCTGATCAACCTCTTTTCTACCAAAGGCCCCTATGAAACGTTCTGCCACCTGCGCGAACAGCTGAAACAACCCAAATACCGCGACGCGGGCCTCGCGTTTATCAAAAATTAACATCAGGCCCGGCCCGCCACTACCCTGACCTTCATCAACCGTGCCCTGCCCTTCATCAGAAATTAATTTTGAAGGGCTGCCCGATCTCCGTAATTTCATTGTTGAAACATTAAAATACATCTTATGGCTACTACGAAATGGGTATTGGACCCCACGCACTCGGAAGTCGAATTTAAGGTCAAGCACCTCATGATCTCTACCGTGACCGGCCATTTCTCCGCTTTTTCTGCCGACATCACCACGGAAGGAGAAGACTTTACTACCGCAAAAGCCGCCTTCACCGTCGAAGCTGCCTCCATCAATACCAAGAATGAACAACGCGACGGCCATATTAAAGGGCCGGAATTTTTCGACGCGGCGAAATATCCCCAGATCAAATTCGTAGCGACCAAAATTGAGAACGTTGACAATGACGGCTCCTATAATCTCCAGGGCGATCTGACCATTCGCGACATCACGAAGAAGATCAAGCTCGAAGTCGAATTCGGCGGCGTCATTAAAGACCCCTGGGGAAACACCCGTGCGGGCTTCACCGTGAGCGGAAAAATCAACCGCAAGGAATTCGGCCTGCTGTGGCACATGACTACCGACAGCGGCGGCGTCGTTCTCGGTGACGATGTCAGGATCCACGTAGCCATGGAGCTCGTGAAAGCATAGTATATTTGCAGCATGCATTATGTTTCCGTCGGGAATTTGAGTAAATCCTTCGGCGTAAAGCCGCTTTTCCAAAATATTACCTTTCACGTGGAAGAAGGCGACAAGATCGCCCTCGTCGCCCGCAACGGCAGCGGCAAATCAACCCTTCTCCGTATCCTCGCCGGAAAAGAGACCGCGGACAGCGGCACCGTCTGGATCCACAAGGATGTCACCGTGGCCCTGTTCGAACAGGAGTCCACTTTTATAGAAGACCGGTCCATCCTGGATAATATCTTTCAACATGACCACCCCGTCATCAATGCGATCAAGGCCTATGAAGCCGCCAGCGACGCCGAAGACGCGGATCGGTTGACCGATGCCATCGTCCGGCTCGACGAACTGAATGCCTGGGACTTCGACACCAAAGTCAAACAGATCCTCGGCAAACTGAATATCCACCACCTCCGGCAACCCGCGGGCACTTTGTCCGGCGGCCAGCGAAAAAGGGTTGCCCTCGCCCGGACCCTGATCGACATCGGCTTCGATCACAAACATGTGCTGCTGATCATGGACGAGCCTACCAACCACCTCGACGTCGAAATGGTGGAATGGCTGGAACACTACCTCGACCAGGAAAAAGTCACCCTGCTCCTCGTGACCCACGACCGCTATTTCCTCGATGCCGTTTCAACCGAGATCTGGGAAATGGACGGGAGCACCCTCTATACCTACAAAGGCGATTACGAGAACTACCTGGAAAAGAAGGCGGCCCGGATCGGGAACGAAACCGCCGGCATCGACAAAGCCCGCAATACCTACCGGAAAGAGCTGGAATGGATGCGTAAACAACCCAAAGCCCGCACCACCAAAAGCAAAAGCCGCCAGGATAATTTCTATGCCGTCGAAGCAAAAGCGAAACAGCGCATCGAAGACCAGCAGATCGAACTGCAGGTGAAAATGAACCGGCTGGGTGGTAAAGTGGTGGAGCTCAAGAAAGTCTATAAATCCTTCGGCGACCACACGATCCTGAAAGGCTTCGACTACACCTTCAGGAAAGGCGAACGCGTCGGGGTCATCGGAAAAAATGGCGTCGGCAAAACCACGTTCATCAATATCCTGCAGGACCTCGAACCCGCCGACAGCGGTAAGGTCAACATCGGCGAGACCGTGATCTTCGGTAACTACTCCCAACAAGGCCTGCAAATAAAAGAAGATATGCGGGTCATTGAATTCGTCAGGAATATCGCCGAACACTTTCCGCTGGCCGCCGGCGGCTCGCTAAGCGCCGCCCAATTCCTCAACCTTTTCCTTTTCCCCCCGGAACAACAATACACCTGCATCTCCAAATTGAGCGGTGGTGAAAAACGCCGCCTGCACCTGCTTTCCATCCTCTTCCGTAACCCCAACTTCCTCGTCCTGGACGAACCCACCAACGATCTGGACCTCCCGACACTCGCCGTGCTGGAAAACTTCCTGAACGACTACCAGGGCTGCCTGCTCATCGTCTCCCACGACCGCTACTTCATGGACCGGCTCGTGGACCACCTGCTCGTCCTGGAAGGCAATGGTGTTGTCCGCGACTTCCCCGGCAACTACACCCAATACCGCGCACAATCCTCCGCCCTGCCCGCGGCAGACACCAGTCCCCGGACCGGTACAACGCCCTCAACCACCCCCGCAAAACCCGCCGAAGCCAAACGACAGATGTCTTATAAAGAAAAAAGAGAATTTGAAACCCTTGAAGAAGACATCCGGCGGTTGACCCGGGAAAAACAGCTGATCACCGACCAGCTGAACGGCGGAAACACTCCTTTTGACGAACTGCAACGCCTGTCCATTCGCATCGGCGAGATCGCCCAACTCCTCGACGATAAGGAACTTCGCTGGCTCGAACTCAGCGAACTGCCCACGGGATGAGCCGCGGCCGCCCAAGCCGGCCGAACCGGCACAACCGCTCATCCATTCCGATCCCGGCCCGTTAGCGAACAATCTTATAACACCACCGGAACAGCTTCCCCTGAAAGTCGAATGGAGTGGTGGCGTTGGTAATATCCTTTACCGACGCCGCTTCTATTTTATCCTGCTCCAACACGAACTTCCGGTAGTTCGTACTGAAATATAAAACGCCGCCTGCCTTCATCGCTTGCAACGCCTTATTGATCAGTTCCGCATGATCCCGCTGAATATCCAGAAAGTCCTTCATCCGCTTGCTGTTGCTGAACGTCGGCGGGTCCATCACAACAAGATCGTACCACCCCGCCGGCGCCTCATCCAGCCACTGTTTCACATCCGCATGGATAAATCGCATCTCCGGCCGCCCCGCGCCCCCCGATATACCCGGCCCCCCCGCGCCCTCCGTTAAACCCGGCCCCACGCCTCCCCCCGCCCCACCGGAAAACCCATTCACCGCCATATTCGCCTCCGCCCACCCCAGATACGTCTTGGACAGATCCACCGAATCCACCGCCACCGCACCTCCCGCCGCCGCATACACGGAGAACGACCCGGTATAGCAGAACAAATTCAGCATCCGCCGTCCGGAAGCCTCCGCCCGGACCATCCCCCGCGTGATCCGATGGTCCAGGAACAACCCCGTATCCAGATAATCCGTCAGATTCACCCGAAAGAAAAGCCCTGCCTCCCGCACCACGAAAAATTCCTGCTCGCTCGCCAGTTTCTCATACTGGTCCAGCCGCCCCGCCTTCCGCCGCCGCTCGCGGTAAAAGACCTGCTCATCCGTCACCCCCATGACCTCGCCGATCACCGGCACGCAACTCTCCAGCCAGGCAGTATGCTCCTCCTCGCTCATCCCATGTCTCCGCTGATACTCGGCCAGATATACCTTGTCCTCATACCGCTCGATACAAAAAGGAAATTCGGGCAGATCATGATCATAAACCCGGTAACAGGTCACCCCCTGCCGCCTGGCCAGTTTGCTGACGTGACGCCACACCTTCTGCAGCCGGTTCCGGAACATCCCCAGCTTCTCCTCACTCATACGCTAATGCACTTTGATTTTGCCGTAAATACCCATCACCAGCCCCGCCTGCGCTATACAGACCCCTATAACCCGCCGAAAACTTTCTTGAGCAACGCATCCGCCTGTCCGGCCGGATTCGCCCGGATACTCTTTTCTTCAACGGCTACATAATAGAAGACCCCATCCAATGCCTTTGAGGTGGTATACGCAGGCAGATCGGCATTTACCTTGCTGTGAAAAGGGATCCTGTTATACGCATTGACCACCGTCTTCCACGAATTGGTCGCACCGACCTTATCCAGGGAATTTTTGATCACCGGCAGAAACGCAGCCGTGAGCTGTGCCGTCGTGGACGTCCGCAGATAATGCGTGGCAGCCGTATCCGGACCTCGCAGAATATTGATCCCATCGGAAACGCTCATCCCCTTGATGGCATTCAGAAAGATAGGCGCCGCCGACTTGGCCGCATCCTCCGCCGCCCGGTTGATGTCCAGGATGGCCTTGTCTACCTGCGGGCCAAACCCGGCACTCCTCAAGGTTTTTTCCATCTTGGCCGCCTCCGGAGGAAACAAGATCTTAACCGCCGCATCCTTGAAAAATCCATCGACGGCGGACAGCTTGTCGGTGGCCGTTTGCGTACCCTTCGCCAATGCATCCTTAAGGCCGGACGCGATATCATCTGAACTGAGACCCTTGCCCAATTGCGCATGAGCCAGGCCAATAGAAAGGAAAAACCCGAGCGGGACAGTGAGAAAGCGCTTCATAAAGGATATTATTAGTTTTAAAGATTTAAGATTAAAAGTACCCCGAATTCTGTTAAAAATAAACCTATTTTTGCGTTTCAAAATATTATCAATGAACGTCTGCAAATCAATTTTAGTCTTTACCTGCTCCCTGTTCATCGCAAACTTTGCGGGTGCGCAAACTACGACACATCATTCCAGTCCTGCCCACAAAGCCGCTGCCGCACGCGCCACTGCCGTATCCCTCAAGACCGAGACCGATTCCATCAGCTATGCCATCGGCGTCAGCCTCGCTAATTTCTACAAGCAACAGAACATCTCTAACATCAATACCGCCATCCTCGTCCGCGCGGTCAGGGACGTCGAGAATAACAAACCCATCCTCAGCGAACAGCAATGCCAAAACACGCTCATGGCTTACGTTCAGAAACAGCAGGCTGAAAAAGCCCTGGGCAACAAAAAGCTCGGTCAGGAGTTTCTCGCCGCCAATGCCAAAAAACCCGGCGTCGTCACACTCCCCAGCGGATTGCAATACCAGATACTGAAAGAAGGCACCGGACCCAAACCCAAGCTGACCGATATGGTCAGGGTTCACTATCACGGCACCCTGATCGATGGGAAAGTTTTTGATAGCTCCGTGGACCGCGGTCAGCCGATCGAGCTGAACGTTAACGGCGTCATCCCCGGGTGGACCGAAGCGCTCCAACTGATGCCCGTCGGCAGCAAATGGAAGCTCTTCATCCCCTCCGATCTTGCCTATGGCGATCGCCAGGCGGGCCAGATGATCGCTCCCGGTTCAACCCTGATCTTCGAAGTCGAATTGCTCGATATCGTCAGTCACACCCCGCCGCCCACGCTGCCCAGGGACACCACCGTCGTTGTCAAACCCGACAGCACCAGGCACTAGGAATTCGATTTAAAATTGAACGGGGCGCCGGCTCTCCGGCCCCTGCCGGCCCCTATTTGTAAAGCAATTCATAATACTCATGCGCCATCCGCCCGGCATCGAACTGGTAGCGGACATCCCGCATCCCGTTCTTGGCGATCTGCCGCCAGGTATCATAACGATCATAGTAGAGCGGAAGGATCTCCCCGTTGAGGATCTCATAGATCTTCTGTAAATCATAGTCGTCCTGCTCTTCCACATGCATGTTCGCATAGTCAGCCTTGGGGACTACGAAACCATTGTTGCCGTGATTCACGAACTCGGGTATCCAGCCGTCATCCGTGGAAAAATTCACCGCCCCATTCATCGCCGCCGTCATTCCGCTGGTACCCGACGCCTCCCGCGGCACCCGCGGATTGTTCAGCCAGCAATCCGCCGCCTGCTTCAGCCGCTTGGACAAACTCAGTTCATACCCGATCACCACCGCGATATTCTTGTAGCCTTTGCTCAAATGGACAAGGCTATTGAACTCATTGATCGCGGGATAGTCCATGGGATAGGGTTTTCCGGCCCAGATGATCTGTACCGGATATTTCGTGCTATGCACGAGCGAATTGAACATGTCCATGTCCCGCGTCAGCAGGTTGGCACGCTTATACCCCGCCAGCCGCCGCGCCCACACGATCGTGAAGACATTCGGATCCAACAGCTTTCCCGTCTGATCCGCCACGAGCTCAAAAGTCCGCCTTTTCATATACTTTTTCCGGTCGTCCCACCAGTAATCATTGCTCTCCTCCATTTTTCGGTAGAGCTCCTTATCTGCCCAATACCGCCAGTTCTGCGCATTCGTGATCGAAATGATCGGACAGATATTCTTATACTTCCCCCACATCGCCCGGGAGACATTCCCGTGCAGCTGCGAGACGCCGTTCGCCAGGTGGGCGAACCGAAGCGCCACCAGCGAATGATTGAACGCATCGTCCTCCAGCCCGGTAAGCTTCTTCACCTCCTCCACCGACAAGCCGCAGAAATAGCTCATCTTGTGACAGAGATAGATATCGTGCTTCTCATTTCCCGCTTCTTCCGGCGTATGGGTCGTAAATACGAGCCGCCTGCGCACTTCCTCGATGTTCTGATCGTATTTCTTATACAGCCAGAAGGCCGCGCTGATCCCGTGCGCCTCATTCAAATGATACAGATCGGGCTTGAAACCCAGTTCATCAACCAGCTGCGCACCGCCCACCCCGAGCAGGATGAACTGCGCAACCTTCGTGGCTACATTGGCGTCATAAAGCCGGTGCGTGATCGTCTGGGAAACATAGTCGTTCTCGGGGACGTCCGTGCTTAACAGGAATAAAGGGGCGCTTTTGAACGTTTCGGGATTCAGATACCAGACCTTTACCCAAACCGGGTGATCGTGGATATTGACCTGGAACTGGATCCCGGTATCTTCCAGAAAACTGTATTGCTTCTCCATCCAGGTGACCTGCAAGGTCTGATCCTGGTTCCGCGCCTGGTCGTAATAACCATATTTCCACAAAATCCCGATATTGATCATGTTTTGCCTCAGCTCATAGGCACTCCGCAAATGCGAGCCCGCCAGGAAACCCAAACCGCCGCTATAGATCTTCAAAGGTTGGTGTACGGCAAACTCCATCGAAAAATAGGCAACCTTTTTGGAATATCGTTCATCTACTGCGTAAGGAACTGCGTAATTTCTAAAACTCATATCTGATCCAAAATTGTTAAATGCCGCTAATGACCGACCGGGCTACTCCCGGTTAGGGTCCGCAATATAACGGATAAAATTGAATTGAATTGTATAGACCCCGACATGCAGGATAAGGCAAGGCCACGCAGGATAAGACAGGATCAGGCTCGTTTGGCAGCAGGCTTCGGGTGCGTCGCGTGCCGTCGCTGAAAATAACCTTCAAAATAACACTTAATATCCCGGTGAACGCCGCAGCCGCCCAATTCCTTCATCGATACCCCCCCGCCATCGAACGTAAATTCTATCGCACAGGGGTCTGAATAAGCCCGGTATCGCGCAACACCGGGCGAAACAAATTTAGCCTCTCCTTTTAATTCCCCCTTGCATTGCCCGTTATCTTTCTCGAAATGTACAAAGAAGTAGAAACGCCCGGCATTCCTGCTGTCCCGGATAGCGATGATATTCCGCTTGTCCTGCGCATAGTCCCCGGAGAACTTATGCTTGCGCGGAAGCGTGTCGATCGGATCATATACCGGCAGGACCCGGTTCCTGTTCTCATCGGATTCCGTCAGGATGAGGCTGAATCCGCCACCATCATTGTAAACATAGTCATCGGTCGTATGATAGACCTGACCATCCGCCCCCCTTCTGTAATGGGTCAGAGATAAGGTGTATTTGTCATCCATCTCCGCCGATCCCCATACACCGGGAGAATTGTCCGAATAAAGAACAGGCCGGGCCGCCGAATAACGGTCCTTGCGGTCGAAACATAGCAGGTACAGCATCCGCCGCCCGCTGCTGACACATTTGACAAACACATAGGTCTCCGCTTTGGGGACCTTGATCTTTCCGATCGCATAGAGCCGGGGATGGACCACAGGCCCAAAATATCTCGTCAGCAAACTGTCCGGCAGCAACCGCGTGAACAGCTTATAATTGATCGAAGCCGCCTCCGGTTCCTTCCGCCGCAGGATCGTATCGGTCACAGCATACGGCAGCGGGAGCGGCTGAAAGTAATCGACAAACTCCTCCACACTCAACTCGCCGTCGTCAACGCCGGACAGCGTCACCTTCTTGCTCTTACATGACATAACCAGCACGGACAATACGACCGGCAACAGGTATTTGTTCATACGATGCTAAAAATACCACATTCGCGCGAAGAATATTCTTGCGATTGCCATTTTTTAATTTTAGATTTGTCTAAAATTTATTTTAGCCTTGTAAAATAATGAAAGTCTCGATCAGTAAGGAGAACCACCTCAAAGCCATTTTCCATCTCCAGCAGGAGCAGGGATTGGTCACCACCAACGCACTCGCGGCAGCCCTCAACACCCGGGCCGCCTCCGTGACCGACATGCTCAAAAAGCTGAAAGATCAGAAATTGCTGAACTACGAGCGATACAAAGGTTTCAAGCTGACCGGCGAAGGCCGTAAGGCCGCCGTCCACATCATCCGCAAACACCGGCTCTGGGAATACTTCCTCGTCAAAAAACTGCAATTTGGCTGGGATGAGGTCCATGAGATCGCCGAAGAGCTGGAACATATCAGCAGCCGCAAATTGATCGACCGCCTCGACGCCTTCCTCGGCTTTCCCGAGTCCGATCCCCACGGCGACCCCATCCCCGATTCCCAGGGCCGCCTCCAGGTCCGGCGCCAGCTTTGCCTCTCGGAACTGCCCCTGAACAAGATCGCCCAGGTCTCGGGGATCAGCAGCCAGACCTCGGAAATGCTCGAACTCCTGCAATACAACCATATCCGGCTGGGAACCCGGCTGGAGATCCGGAAGAAATTTCCTTTTGACAACTCCCTGGAAGTGAAAGTGCGCAACCGCCCGCCGGTCACACTCAGCGCCCAGGTAGCCAAAAACGTACTGGTAAAAGATGACGAATCACTGGCAGAAAAACGTTAGCCTGAGCGAAGTCCATGGCAGCATCGACACCACCCTCAAAAGACCCTGGTGGCGCCAGCTGTTCGTTTTCTTCGGCCCGGCCTACCTGGTGAGCGTAGGCTATATGGACCCCGGTAACTGGGCCACCGACCTCGCCGGCGGAAGCCAGTTCGGCTACACCCTGCTCTGGGTATTGCTCATGTCAAACGGTATGGCTATCCTGCTCCAGAACCTCTCCGCCCGCCTCGGCATCGTCAGAGGCCGCGACCTCGCCCAGGCCAACCGTGAAACCTATCCCGCCTTCATCAATATTCCCCTCTACATCCTGGCGGAGATCGCCATCGCCGCCTGTGACCTGGCCGAAGTCCTCGGAATGGCCATCGGCATCCAGCTGCTGACCGGCCTGCCCCTCGTATACGGTGTTTGTCTCACCGTTCTCGATACCTTTGTCCTGCTCTTTCTCCAGCGGCTTGGCATGCGCCACATGGAAGCCTTCATCATCGGCCTGATCGCCATCGTCGGGGGCTCATTCCTCTTCGAGATTCTCCTGGCAAAACCGGCAGCCGCCGACATCGCCGGCGGATTCATCCCCATCCTCCACGGCCGCCAGTCCCTCTATATCGCCATCGGCATCATCGGCGCCACCGTCATGCCGCATAACCTCTATCTCCACTCCGCCCTTGTCCAGACCCGTAAGATCGGCCCGGGAAAGGAACAAGTTCGAAAGGCTTTACGGATCAACTTTTTAGATAGCACCGTTGCCCTCAACCTGGCCTTTTTTGTCAACGCCGCCATCCTCATCCTCGCCGCCACCGTCTTCTTCAAAACCGGCAAGACTTCGGTCGCTTCCATCAAGGACGCCTACCTGCTCCTGCCCTTGCTGAAGAGTAATCTGGCACCCAAGCTCTTCGCAATCGCCCTGATCGCTGCCGGGCAAAGCTCTACATTGACTGGAACCCTTGCCGGCCAGATCGTTATGGAAGGTTACCTGCAATTACGCATTAACCCCTGGCTGAGACGGCTCCTCACGCGGTTGCTGGCCATCATCCCGGCTGTCCTGGTCATCCTCATTGCAGGCGAAAAGGACGTCGACAACCTGCTGGTGCTGAGCCAGGTCGTTCTGAGCGTCCAGCTTGGTTTTGCCGTCATCCCCCTCATCCATTTTGTCAGCGACCGGCGGGCGATGGGCCAATTCACCGCCAGCCCCGTCATCCGCGTCTTGTCCTGGCTGGTCGCCGCTCTTCTCCTCTATCTCAACATCAAACTGGTCGTGGAAGAATTGGCTCCCTGGCTGGCCCAGCCCGGTAATTGGGGCGTCAAGACATTGATCCTCGCCGCCGCCGCCGCCGCCATCGGCCTCCTCCTCTATATTACCCTGCATCCCTTCTTCGCCCGCTATGCCGGGAAAGCCACTCCCCTCCTCCACCCCCAGGCAGACCCGCTCAAAGACTGGACCCCGCCGGTCTTCCGCCATATCGCCATCGCACTGGACTTTAGCGCCCATGACCAAAAGCTGCTCGCCTATGCCATCGGCCAGGGCGGCAAAGACGGCCGCTACCTGCTGATCCACATCGTGGAAAGCGCCTCGGCACATATGCTGGGAAATGAAAGCGACGATCTGGAGACCCGTAAAGACCAGGAACGACTCGACCAATACTTGACGGCCCTCGCGGAAAAAGGCTACAATTGCTATGGCGCCCTCGGCTACCGCCGCCGCACCCGCGAGATCGCCCGTATCGTGAACGAAAACAAAGCCGACATGCTCGTCATCGGCTCACATGGCCACACCGGACTGAAAGATTTTATTTATGGCGAGACCGTCAACGCCGTCCGGCACGCCGTGAAGGTCCCCGTCCTCGTCGTCAGCCTTTAAGCTTAGCCCCGTTCCTTCCGCGGCCGCATCAGGTGTTTTAGCCGGCTGAACGTTTCGGGCTTGATATTTAAGAAAGAAGCCAAATACTTTTGCGGCA
Source organism: Puia sp. (assembly GCA_035508835.1). Lineage (GTDB taxonomy): Bacteria > Bacteroidota > Bacteroidia > Chitinophagales > Chitinophagaceae > Puia. Next base: position 1,529 of record DATJMG010000207.1, on the reverse strand, counting down.
CCCGCTGCACCATATCCGGATGATTCCGGACATATTCCAGGAACCGCTCCCGCGTGCTGTTCCGCAGCTGGTTGAAATACCGGTTATCGCTTTTGATAAAGAGATCGGTGATCATAAGCCTGCCCAGCCGCTCCATCCCGGGGATCTGCTCGTACAGCTGCTCCAGGCTGTCATACGAGATCGAGAAAAAGACCGTCGGCTCGATCGTCTCCACAACCGACCTCGACGGTATCCGATAGTGAAAGGACAGCTCCGAGTGGATCATGTGCCCTTCCGACGCCAGCTGGATCGTGATCTCCTTGTTGCGCACCGGCAGATACTTGCGGGCAAGCCCCCACGCAATGACATTCAGGTAACGCTCCACCTCGCCTTCATGGATCACCTTGACCCGTTTATCGAACTCCCGGATCTCGATGAAGGGCTCCATCTGGCGAAACTCGGTTTTTGTCAACGGCACATAGCTATGCAGGTGTTGATGCAGCTTCTCCAGCGCAGCCTGATATGTCGCGGCAGTTTGGACCATATGAATGTCAGTATCACCCTTCCCGGGCGTTATCAAGGCCGCCCGGCAACCGGGCGTTTCTTAACGTGATTCTTGAGCCGGCTGAAGGTCTCGGGTTTCATATTCAGGTAAGAAGCCAGATACTTCTGCGGCACCCTTAGTAACAGCTCGGGATTGTTACCGACAAAACGCAGGAACCGCTCCCGCGTATCCAGCCGCATACATTCCAGCTCCCATTCCTCTTTTTGGAGCACGAAATAGGTGGTTACCAGCCGCCCCAGCTTTTCGATTTTCGGGCTCTCCCGGTAGGCCTTCTCCAGGTTTGCCCGCGTAATGGACAGCAAGGTACATGGTTCCAGCGTCTCCACATAGTAACAGGAAGGCTTGCCCGACAGAAAGGAAGAGGATGAGCCGATCAATTCCCCCTCTTTGGCGATATTGGTGATCATTTCGGTCTTCCCTTTGAAGAAATACATGCGGGCCAGCCCCCTGACGACAAAACTGAGATATTCCTCTACCTCCCCCACCTGGACCAATAGCTGCCGCCTCTCGAATTCACGGACCACCAGCTTATCTGCCAGCACCGCAAACTCTTCCCCCGTTAATGCCACGTAGCCCGCAATGTATTGCTGCAACATTTCTAACATGTCAAAAAGAGTCTTGAACTGGGCTTCCCCCGGTTTTTGTATACAAACATACAAAAAAGGCATCGGTTTTTGCCCCATTTCCTGTAGGTTTGCTATCCTTTTGAACTTGCAAAAAAAACGAAGCAAAATGGCCAAGAAAATCAAAGTAGCAAATCCCGTTGTCGAATTGGACGGAGATGAAATGACCCGGATTATCTGGAAATTTATCAAGGACAAACTGATCCTTCCCTACCTGGAGATCGATATCAAATATTTTGACCTGGGTGTCGAACACCGCGACCAGACTGAGGACCAGGTCACCATCGACGCTGCCAATGCCATCAAACAATACGGAGTAGGCATCAAATGCGCTACCATCACCCCCGATGAAGCCCGGGTGA
>DATJMG010000206.1:0-35831 GCA_035508835.1 Puia sp. | reverse complement strand
CATCCTGGAACAGATCAAGCAATGCAATGCCGTTTACCGCATGTTCTTTCCCGTGAAGATCGGGGATAAGATCGAGGTGATAAAGGCTTATCGCGTTCAACACTCCCAGCACAAAACACCCTGTAAAGGCGGCATCCGCTTTGCCTTATCGGTGAACCTGGATGAAGTCGCGGCGCTCGCGGCGCTGATGACCTTCAAGTGCGCGATCGTGAACGTGCCGTTCGGCGGGGCGAAGGGTGGGATCAGTATCGACCCAAAAAAATACACGCCCTATGAACTGGAGAAGATCACGCGCCGCTACACCTCCGAGCTGATCAAAAAGAATTTTATCGGGCCGGGTACGGATGTTCCGGCGCCTGATTACGGTACGGGTGAGCGGGAGATGGCATGGATCCTGGATACGTATATGAGCATGCGGCCCGGGGAGGTCGATGCGCTGGCTTGTGTCACGGGCAAGCCGGTATCGCAAGGCGGAGTGAGGGGAAGACGCGAGGCTACGGGATTGGGGGTGTTCTATGGCATCCGGGAAGTTTGTCATATGGAAGACATCATGAGCCGGCTGAAGCTGAAGCCGGGGGTGGAGGGGAAGACAGTAATCGTGCAGGGGTTGGGTAACGTGGGGTATCATGCGGCAAAATTCTTCCGGGAAGGCGGGGCGAAGGTGATTGCGCTGGCGGAGTATGAGGGAGCGATCATGAATCCGGAAGGGTTGAATGAGGAAGAAGTCTTTCAGCACCGCAAGAAGACGGGGAGCATCCTGAATTTTCCGGGAGCGAAGAATTTTTCGCGGTCGGGTGAGGCGCTGGAACAGGAGTGTGATATCCTGATCCCGGCGGCGCTGGAGAATGTGATCAACGCGGAGAATGCGCCGCGGATAAAGGCGAAGATCATTGGTGAGGCAGCCAATGGGCCATTGACCCCGGAAGCGGATGAGATCTTTATCCGGAAAGGTACGCTGGTGGTGCCTGACATGTACCTGAATGCCGGCGGGGTGACGGTTTCCTACTTCGAGTGGCTGAAGAACCTGAGCCATGTGCGGTATGGGCGGATGGAAAAGCGGTTTACCGAAAATATGAATACGCATATCCTGACCCAGATCGAAGGATTGACGGGGAAGAAGGTGAGTCAGAAGGAGAAAGAATTTATCATGCATGGGGCGGATGAGGTGGACCTGGTATACAGCGGGTTGGAGGAGACGATGACCGCGGCGACCCGGGAGATCATGGATGCCTGGAAAGCCAACCCGAAGATCCCGGATATGCGGACGGCGGCATATGTGGTGGCGATCAATAAGGTAGGGACGTCGTATGCGGAGCTGGGGATATTTCCGTAAATTGGGGCATGTCGAACAGCACCTCGCGATTCAGTGACCGGGTCGAGGACTATGTCAAATACCGGCCTCATTATCCGGAAGCTATCCTTTCTTATTTGCAGGAGCGCTACACCTTCGGCCCCGGCTGGGTCGTGGCCGATATCGGATCGGGAACGGGGATCTCGACGGAGTTGTTCCTGCGCTTCGGCAACAAAGTATTTGCGGTTGAGCCTAACCGGGAGATGCGGTCGAAGGCCGAGGAATTGCTGGCGCGGTATCCGGGATTCATAAGCGTGGAGGGAACGGCGGAAGCGACGGGGTTGGGTGATGAGTCGGTGGACCTGATCGTGGCGGGTCAGGCTTTTCACTGGTTCGACCCGGTGAAAACGCGAACGGAATTTGTGCGCATTGGGCGGCCGGGCGCGGTGGGGGGCGCGGCGGCGCGGGCGGCGGCGGGCGCGGTACCGGGGGCGGCACGGCCGGGCGCGGTGGTGGCGCTGATCTGGAATGAACGGCTCATCCTGTCGAACTTCGAGCGGGAATATGAGGGGTTGATCCTGCAATATTCCGGCGACTACAAAACCATCAATCACAAAAATATTACGGATGAGCGGATCGGGGACTTCTTCCATCCGCAGTCGTATGAGTTGCGCTCGTTTGAAAATGAGCAGGTGTTCGATTTCGACGGGTTGAAGGGGCGGCTCTTGTCCTCTTCCTATATTCCGAAAGAAGGGGTGAGGTATTCGGAGATGATCGCTGCGTTGAAGGCATTGTTTGACCGGCACGCGGCGAATGGCCGGGTACGGGTGGGCTATGAGACGAAAGTATATACGGGAATGCTCCATAAAATATGAAATATCTCTTTCTTTTTTTCCTGGCGGCGCTCACGGGCAGTCTGGTGAGGGGCCAAAGCGGGAACGAATGGTTCGGTGAACGGTTGTTCGAGGCGGATAACCCGATGATCCAATATATGGGGCGGATCGATGCTTCGAATCCGAAGCTCCCGCGGTTCTGGAATCCGGGGGTGGTGGTGCGATTCCGTTTTGGCGGCGCACAATGCCGCATCGTCCTGCATGACCAGGTTCCGGATGACAAGGTGCATAATTATATCGTGGTCCTGGTGGGCGGGCAGCTTGGGGTCTATCGGGTCAAGCTGGGCGGGCAGACCGATACGCTGACGATCCTTGGTAACGGGAAGGCATTGATGGATGGACAGGCCCTGAAGAGCCAGGTGCAGTCGAGCTCCTGGTCGCTCAGGCCCGATCCGCACGGGAATCATCTCGTGACGATCTGTAAGGCAACCGAAGGGATCGGCTGGATGGAGTTCGGGGGAGTGTATGCGGAGGCGTTACTGCCCCCGCCCGACCTGCCCGACCGGAAGATCGAATGCATCGGGAATTCGATCACATGCGGATTCGGAGATGATAACAGCGGTATTCCCTGCGGGCAAGGGCAGTGGTTCGATCAGAGCAATGCGTGGATGAGCTATGGAGCGCTGACGGCGCGGGCGTTAAAGGCGCAGTGGCAGCTGACAGCAGTGTCGGGGATCGGATTGATCCACAGCTGCTGCAATATGACGATTACGATGCCGGGAGTGTTTGACCGGATGGATCCCCGGGGGAACCAGGGGAATTGGGATTTCAGCCGATATCAGCCGGATGTGGTGACGGTTTGTCTGGGGCAGAATGACGGGATACAGGATTCAGTGACCTTCTGTAGCACATATGTCCGATTTGTCGGTCATTTGCGGCAGGTGTATCCGAAGGCCCGCATCGTGCTGTTGACGAGCCCGATGGGGAATGCGGAATTGACGGCGGTGCTCAAGCGATATATTAACGGGGTGGTGGAAGCGTCGGGGGATGCGCAGGTATCGGACTTCTTTTTTTCGCGGCAGTGGACGAGCGGATGCGCGGGGCATCCGGATATGCGGGAGCAGCTGGAGATTGCGAGGGAACTGACGGGTTATTTGAAGAAGCTGATGGGGTGGTGAGGTCAGTCCGTTACCAGGCTTTTGGCAGGATTAGCCAATGCCTTTTGCGTTTTCCGGGGGCTGTACCAGTCTATTTCTTTAATTTCAAGGAGTTTCTTCAGCTTTTCAGGGGACAATTTTCCGTCCCGGATAGACTTTCGCTGCCTGCGCATCCAATCGATTGCTTTAGGGTTGCAATTCCCCGTGTTAACGCAGCCATATTGCGCTAAAGTTTGCTTGAGTTCGTTACACCGCTCATCCCAAATGGATCTTCTCAATGCCGAAATTATGTCCTGAAGCTTTTCAAGCAATGTTGCAGCATCCTTGTCCATCTTTATAAACCGTTCGTAAGGATGTGTTTGTGTTATATATTTCTCCTCCCTTACCCAAAATCTATACAACGCCTTGTTATCCTTCATCAACGGCAATTTTCCATGCTGTCCGTGCCACATTACCACCGCCTTTACATTATCCAGCCAAACCAGGTCATTCAAAGATATTTCGACCGGAACATGGCCGGCCCGGAGTTCAGCCAAAACGGCTTGCGGCAGTCTGTTTTTATTGTACAAATCTTTAACGCTGGTAAGGTACAGCCGAATCTGTCGATCGGCGGTATCGACGGTGCCTTCTTTAAAATGTTCTATAAGCCTGTCGATCCGGGCCCTTATCTTTAACCATGTCCGGTCGCCCTCCAGCGGAAACAATCTCCCTAAAATATCTATTTGTTCTTTCAGCAGCTTCCCCTGGCTAAACATCTTTCGCTGGCGCACGATCCATGTCGCCAGTTTCTTGTCCTTTCTAATCGTGGGAAGTTCTCCCTTTTCGCTGATCCATGCCTCCAATTTCCCGAGCATCATCATCCATTTTGCGGGGATCTTCGTGGTAAAATCCAGTCCGATGCCCTTCAATAAAGCATAATGTTCCTCGCTCATCCAACCGCTCCAGTACGATCTTAACTGGTTTTGGATCCAGTAATACAATTCCTTGTTGGCGGCGGGAACGGAAAGATGGCCGTTCTCTATAAAATAACTCTTGGCTTTTTTATAAAAGCTGCTCCATCGATCGATCCTGTCTTCAAATGTGGAAAAGACCTGTCTTATATCCTGGATCTCGTCAATAAATTCGATCGCGGCTTTTATTTTCACCTCATTTGCTGTCTGGTTCTCCCTGGTGGAAGCCATCCATTCGTGTTCAAAATCCTTTTTGAATGAAGCAAGCTGCACATTCTTGAAATTATTGACAAGGTCGACTATCAACGGCCGGTTAGCGCCCTTGACAGAAAAAGCCCGGCCTATTTGCTGATAAAAGACGATCGGGGAAACGGTACCCCTCAGAAGTATAACGGTGTTACAATTGTTGGTGTGCAGCCCTTCGTTGACCTTATCAATTGTATAAAGAATTAATGCCCGCTGATCATCGCCTGAAAACAGTTGCAAAGTGCTTTCATTCTCGCTTCCCTTCATTTTCGAATAGAGAGACAGGCTTTCAACCTGGCCGTAGATGGTCCGAAAAATGGGGTTGAGGATCTTGTGGGCGTGTTGCAGGTGTTCCCAATCCTTGCAAAAAACAATAACCCTGCGTCTTTCACTACGCAGGTGCTTCTTCAGTACGGTGTCCAGGCCGGATGACCTTTCCCAATCGATGACTTTGCTATCGAGGTCGCTGACCAGCATATCCTTATCCTTTTGGCTGGACGACAAGATCTTTTTCTTCATTCGTTGAAATTCCTCCCGCAGAGAATACAACGCGCTGACATAGATTGGCGGGGGTAAAATACCGTTGACAATCGCAGAATTGAGGGACATGTGCGTGGCAATGCAATCGTTGAACACCTCCGATGCCATATTCCGGTTGTCGTCCAGGTAGCGGATGGGGGTGGCCGATGTGCCTAAAACTTTGGCATGGGGGTTCAGTCCAAGCAAACGTTCCACTGCGCCGCCCCATACTTCAGCTCCGAGCCGGTGGAATTCGTCGAGGTAGATGTAATCAAATGAGTCGGGTTCAAAAAGCGCCTTTTTTAATTTTAAGCCGATATAGGTTGAAGAGTATATTTTCCCTTTGAGGATGTGCTTTTGAATTTCATGAAAGATGTGAGAGCCGGGCGCCAGAAGCAGATGTCGTTTGGCGGGGTTCTGATTCACGAATTCTGCGATGATCACGCTTTTGCCCGTTCCGGTGGGCTGGATGATGCAGACCCTGTTTTCCTGGTCAAATAAACTGACGGCGCTTTTGTATGCCTCCTTGTTGTGTGGAAACAAATCCATAAATGTCCGATTAAATGGTAATGAAATCGATTTGTGTCGAGACTTACTTGTTAAGCCCGATTACCGGAGATGGAACTGTAGAAGGAGGAGCATAGCGGTTTTGCCGAGCAAACTTTATGCCATTTGAATGGGCTGTCTTATTGACATATGCCGGGTCAGGGTAAACGCTTATTCGTTATAGGCAGGCAGGGCGGCGATCCCGTCAAAGTCGGTAAGACCGCGGGTAAATGCGTGGCATTCTTCACCGTTCGTGATCACGATATATTTCACGGGGATGGCCATGTTATAGCGAAGGACCTGCCAGAGGACGCGGTGGTCAAGGGGCTCGCTGAGGGCCTTGCATTCGATCAGCATCCAGGGCTGGGCGGCTTTGTCAAAGACGAGCAGGTCGAAGCGTTTGGTCAGCTCGCCCAGTTTCATTTTCCTTTCCACTGCAATATAGGAACCGGGATAATTTTTTACCTGGAGAAGGTATTGAATGAAGTTCTGTCGCACCCATTCCTCAGGGGTGAGGCGAACCCACTGTCGCCGCAATTCATCCCAGATCTCCTCCTTGTTCTTCTCCGGTTCGCGCAGCTTAAATGGATATGTAGGATAGTAGATTTTAATCATGCCTACGGCCGAATTTTGCTAAATTTACGAATAATGAAGACAAAAGAAGAAATCGTTAGTAATTGGCTGCCAAGGTATACCGGGGAGAGCCTGGAAAACTTCGGCAAGTATATCCTGCTGACCAATTTCGAGAACTATGTGTCACTTTTCGCGGAGTGGCATGGGGTGGAGGTCGTCGGGATGCATAAGCCGATGCCTTGTGCGACGGCGGGAGATATTACCATTATTAATTTCGGGATGGGGAGTCCGGGGGCAGCGACGATCATGGACCTGTTGACGGCGATCAAGCCGAAGGCAGTCTTGTTCCTGGGGAAATGCGGCGGGTTGAAGAAGCGGAATAAACTGGGGGATCTGATCCTGCCGATCGCAGCGATCCGGGGGGAGGGGACATCGACGGATTATTTTCCGCCGGAGGTACCGGCGCTGCCGGCCTTTGCGTTGCAGAAGGCGATCTCGACGACGATCCGGGACTATGCAGTGGATTATTGGACGGGGGTAGTTTATACCACGAATCGTCGGGTTTGGGAGCATGATGAGGCGTTCAAGGAGTATCTGCAAAAGGTGCGCGCTTATGCGATCGATATGGAGACGGCGACGATCTTTTCAGTGGGGTTCTATAACAAGATCCCGACGGGGGCGCTGTTGCTGGTAAGTGATCAGCCGATGGTCCCGGAGGGGGTGAAGACGGCGGAAAGTGACTTGAAGGTGACGGGGGACTTTGTAGAGCGGCATATCCGGATCGGGATCGATTCGTTAAAGCAGCTGATCAATAATGGATTGACAGTGAGGCATCTGCGGTTTTAAGTTGAAAAATAGTATCTTGCACCCGTTGAAGAAATTAGCTGCCATAATTCTTGCAGGGTTACTTATTTTCTATTGGTCCGGATACCAATTGCTTTTTGCATATTGGCAGCTGCGTGCCGATCGGGCGCTGGCGACTCAACTTGACAACAGTGAGTTTGACGAATCCATGCTGGTATCCGTCAAGATACCTGCTACGCGGCTGGCTTATTACAATGAATCGACAGAGTTCAGGCGCGTTGATGGCGTAATTATGATCGGCGGCATCTCTTACCGGTATGTCAAACGCCGGTTCTTCGCCGATTCCATCGAGCTCCTTTGCATACCCGATGGTATGGAGCTCAAGCTGGTTCAAGCCCGGAACGAACTGGCGGGCTGGATCAATAATTTGCATTTTCCGCCTTCTAAAGGCAGGCCGGGCGTAAACTTTCAAAAGATCTGCTCGCCGGCCGCCTTACGCTTTCTTGTCCGGCCGTTCAACCCCTTGATGGCTTGTTTGGCCGACTGTGCCGTACTTTCTCCCGCATCCGGATATGACCGACCAGCCGAGAGACCGCCCGATGGGCAGGCGCTCCTTTCCTGATCATTCCATTTTACATTCTTAAACAGGGGTAAGGTATTGCCTTGCCTTAACCATTCATACTGCATTTATGAATTCGAAATCATTATTAAAACTCGCTATACTTTCAGTTTCACTATCTATTTCCGCATCTATTTTGGCTAACGCGAGAATCGGCGGCGGAACGATAACCGGAATTATTACCAATCAAGCAACCGGTAAGCCCATAGCAGGAGCCAGCATTTCCATAGCGGACTTAAAGATCAACGTCATGGCGGGTGCAGACGGCCGCTATACAGTAAAGAAACTGCCCAGGGGCAGTTATTTGATACAAATAACCGCGGTAGGTTTCGCCGGGTTGACCAAAACCGTCGATCTGTCCGGTCCGGGTGAACTCGACTTTCAGCTGGCTCCTTCCTGGAATATGCTGGCTGACGCAGTGGTGACTTCAGTGGGCAACACAACCAGTAAATTACGGACACCGATCCCGGTCACCGTTATGACGCATAGCATGCTGATCCAGCAGTCCGCCACCAATGTCATCGACGAAATTGCCCTTCAGCCGGGAATAAATGAGATCACGGAAGGTCCCGGCATTTCAAAGCCGGTGATCGACGGGTTTGGATATAACCGCGTCCTTACTTTATTGGATGGCCAGCGCCAGGAAGAATTTCAGTGGGGTGACGAGCATGGGGTGCTTATCGATCCCTACGTGGTATATGACGCGGAGATCATCCGGGGAGCGGCTTCTCTTCAATATGGGGCCAATGCGATCGGAGGCGTGATCAATTTCAAGACCCAGCCCGCGCCCGAAAATGGAACGATAAAGGGTACCTGGGAGTCGGAATACCAGAGTAATAACGGTCTCATCGGTAACTCCGTCACGCTGGGCGGAAACAAAGACGGTCTCGTCTGGAATGCGGTAGGAAGCTATGAACTGGCCCATTGTTATTGGGATCCCAAGGATGGTTATGTGTGGGGTACGGCCTTTACGCAAAGTAACCTCGCGGGAACGATCGGAGTGAACCGAAACTGGGGGTATTCGCGGCTAACCGTCAGCGCTTTTCATCGTCAGGTCGAAGTGCCTGATGGCAACAGGGACAGCGCCACCGGGCAATTCGCTTTTGATCAGCCGCTGGGGGATGGGCAGTCCATCGTGGCCAAATCGAATTTCCTTTCTTATCAGCCTGACATCCCGCAATACCAGGTCCTCCAGCATGACAGGCTCTGGTGGCAAAACAGTGTAAACGCCGGCAAGGGCAGAGTGATCGCGGACATCGGGTATACGCAAAGCAAGCGGCGTGAAGCGGTGGACTCCGCCTTTGTAGGTCAGGCGCATATGTTCCTTCACGATCTCCCTTATTCCCTCAAGTACCAGCTTGTCGATGCGCAAACAGGCCTGAAATTGACGACCGGAGTTAACGGGATGTATGAATGGCAAAATAATTTTCCGGAAGCGCCGACGCCGTATATCTCCGTCTTTCTGATCCCCGATTATACGGATCTGGATGCCGGAGCTTATGGTATCCTGGAAAAGGATCTTCGCCGGCTCACGCTCAGCGGCGGCATCCGATATGATATCAGGCATATCATCGGGCAACCCATGTACCTGCTGAATATCAATACACCCCGGCAGGAGCAGGTCCCTGCGGGGACACCGGGCGCTTACACACAGTTCAGTGCCTTCGACAACACCTACACCGGCCTGTCCGCAAGTATCGGCGCCACCTATCAGCTCCCCGGTCATCAGTATGTGAAACTCAACCTGGCAAGGTCCTATCGGGCTCCGTCGGTCAATGAGCTGACGAGCAATGAGCTGTCGCCGGGTTCTAACGCATTCGAGCTCGGAAATTTAGCCCTCAAAGCGGAGCATGGATATGAGGTGGATCTTGCCTATGGAAATTCCGGGCCGGAAGTTAATTATGAAGTCGGCGGTTACTATAATTATCTCAACAACTTCATTTTCTCAGACCGGCTTGGCAGCGTCAACGGCGGCGACTCGTTGCTGGTAGGCGAGCCGGTGTTCCAGTACCTCGCCAATAATGCGATCAGTGCCGGTATAACCGCGACGTTGAACATCCATCCAACGGCTGCCAGGTGGTTTGAATGGGACAATGGGTTTACCTATTCCTATTCCTATTTTCCGGGACAGACCGACAGCACGCGGCATATTCCGTATACTCCTGCCCCGCGCCTGACTTCCACGCTCAGATTCAGGCTGAATGAGCATTCGAATTCGACGGTGAGCGGTGCTTATTTCTATGTTGGTCTGGCCAAATATTGGGCTCAAAACGACATCTACAGCGCTTTATACACCGAACTGCCCTCTTTTGCGTATACCTTGTACAATACCGGATTGGGCGTAAATCTCGTGAACCGGGCGAGCAGACGGGTCTATTGTTCTTTCTATATTAATTGCACCAACTTATTCAATATTGCCTATGTCGATCACTTGAGTCACAATCAATATTTTCTGGCATACAACGGGGGAACCATTGCAACCGTAACGAAGCAAAGTCAGGGTATCTACAATATGGGCAGGAATATAGGGCTTAAGCTGCTGGTTCCCTTAAGTTTCAGCTCGGGTAGATAGCCAGATGCAACAGTGGAGGCGGTATCGTGCAATTGACGGATGTTACGGTAACGGATGTTACGGTAACGGATAGCCAGTTGGTAACGTCTCATTAGCCGACGGAAAATCGTTACTTTTGGGGCGCCCAACGGGCAAGCATGGCTCCACTTGTATCTGTCCATAATCTTTCTATCGGCTTTGAGACCGACGACAGGTTTGTGTCGGGCGTCGAGGACATCGGTTTTGACGTCCGGCGGGGCGAGATCGTCGCATTGGTCGGAGAGTCGGGTTCGGGCAAATCAATTACGGCACTATCGATCCTGCAGTTGTTGCCGGTTCCGCCGGCGCGGGTGACGGCGGGGGAAATTCACTTTACCAGGAGGGATGGCGAGGTCGTCGATCTGTTGAAGCAGCCATTGGGGGTCATGCAGCAAATCCGGGGCGGGGAGATCGGGATGATCTTCCAGGAGCCGATGACGTCGCTGAATCCCGTCTATACTTGCGGGGACCAGGTGGTGGAAGCTATTCGTATCCATCGGAAAGTGGGGGCAGAACGGGCGCGTCAGGAAACGATCGCATTATTTGAAAAGGTCCGGTTACCCGATCCGGAGCGCCTGTTTACCCGTTATCCGCATCAGCTGAGCGGAGGTCAGAAACAGCGGGTCATGATCGCCATGGCCATGAGCGGCGGTCCTTCACTGCTGATCTGTGATGAGCCGACCACCGCGTTGGATGTGACGGTGCAATCGACGATCCTGGAACTGATCCGGTCGCTGCAACGGACAGAAGACCTGGGGGTCATTTTTATCACGCATGATCTCGGGGTGGTGGCGGAGATCGCGGATCGGGCGTTGGTGATGTACAAAGGCCGCGTGGTGGAGACGGGGATGGTGAAGGATTTGTTTGCACACCCGCAGCATCCTTATACCAAGGGGCTCTTGAATTGCCGGCCCGCGCTGCATGTCAAGGGGGAGAGACTGCCGATGGTGAGTGACTATATAGAGGGGTCAGCTCCTGCTGCAGTTCGGATCGGGCGGCCGGAGATCGGAGAGGTCATGATGCGGGTGGAGGACCTGAAGGTGTGGTATCCATCACGGCGGACATGGTTGGGGAAGCCGGTTGCCTTTACCAAAGCGGTCGATGGGGTAACTTTTGACGTCAGGAAGGGCGAGGTGCTGGGATTGGTCGGCGAGTCGGGTTGCGGCAAGACGACACTGGGCAGGGCCCTGCTGCGACTTGTGGAGCCGACGGGAGGAAAGATCGTCTTTGACGGATCCGATTGGACGGGGTTGGATCGTTCGGCGTTGAAGCGCCGTCGAAGTCAGATCCAGCTGATCTTCCAGGACCCCTACTCTTCCCTGAACCCGCGCCTGCGGATCGGGCCGGCGATCGCTGAAGCGATGACCGTGCATGGCATGGGTGTTGGCGACCGCGACCGCCGCAAGCGGGTTATCGAATTGTTGGAGAAGGTGAGCCTGGGCGGGGAACATTATGACCGCTATCCGCATGAATTCTCGGGTGGGCAGCGCCAGCGGATCGTCATCGCGCGGGCGTTGTCGTTACAGCCGTCCTTCCTGATCTGCGATGAGTCGGTGTCGGCGCTGGATGTGAGCGTGCAGGCGCAGGTATTGAATTTACTGAATGATCTTCGGCGGGAGCTCGGGTTCACGGTGGTATTTATTTCCCATGACCTGTCGGTCATCCGGTATATCAGTGACCGGATCATGGTGATGAATAAGGGGCGGATCGAGGAGATGGGAGAGGCGGAGGAAGTGTATCTGCGGCCGCGGACGGAGTGTACGAAGAAGCTGCTGGCGGCGATACCGGGGATATAGCCGGGGCTTTCACGGAGGTTGCTATATTTGCGCAAATTTCAGGTCATGACAGGATTACCCAAATTGGTTGTTACGGACATCGATGGGGTTTGGACGGATGGGGGGATGTATTATACGGAGTCGGGCGATGAGTTCAAACGGTTCAATACGGATGATAGCGCGGGGGTAGTGTTTTGTCGCTTGTTGGGGATACCGGTGGCGATCATCACCGGCGAGCCGTCGGTGGCGGTCAAGCGGCGGGCAGAGAAATTGAAGATCGGCCATTGTCATACGGGGGTAACAGACAAACTTCCGGTGTTGGAAGGGTTATGCAGGGATTTGGGGATCTCGCTTGCCGAGGTGGCTTATATCGGGGATGACCTGAACGATATGGGAGTGTTGCCAAGGGTCGGGTATTCAGCTTGTCCTTCGAGCGCGCCGGATTATGTGAAGGCGATGGTGAGCGTCGTGCTGACAAAGAAAGGAGGGGAAGGGGTATTCCGGGAATTTGTGGAGGGTATCCTGGAGACGAATGGGGTGCTGCAGGGGTTACTGGATCGGTATTACAGGAAGTGAGTTGAGTCAAATCTATTCATCATCCCCGGTACGGTCGAGGTAATTGTGGTCCAGGTAGAAATTGAGCGCGCTTTTTCGTTTGGAGAACATGAGTTTGCGCAACTGATCGTCGATCTGCGTATTGACCGGGATACCGGGTTTGAGCTTTTTGCCGGTGAGGAGGACAAAATCGCCGGCCGTATTGACCGCGGCAAGATCGGAAGGCTGGATGCCGCTGATGCCGATCTGCCAGTCGTCATCATGGGCGGGCTTGTACTTAAAGAAGTAAACATAGCCTTTCAGTTCCTTGAACCGGATCTTTCGTTGCGTGATCAGTTGAATATCGGCGAGGCCTGCATTGCCCCGGCCGGATGCCAGCAGGCTGCGGGCCATGTCCAATTGGTTCCGGTATTGCCGCGGGAATCGGTCCGCCTTCCCGATGGCGGTCAATTGCTGGTAGAGGTCACTTCGATAGGTATCGGAAGCCGCCAGGTTGCGGAGGATAGAATCGGCAACGGGCCGGTCGTGGCGCAACAGCAGAATAGCTGTGCTGAGCCGCAGGGAGGCATCTTTGCTGGCAAGCATCTTGTCAAAGAACCGGGGAATATTGGGGTTCTTGTCATAGAATGGGGCCAGCAGGATGCCATAGGCGTCGAGGTCGTTGCCGTTGTTATCATCCGCGTCATTGTCGGAGCTGTTGTCGTCGTTGTCGTCTTCCTTCTTCTGCAGCTTTTTCTCGTCTTTTCCTTCCTGTTTTTTCCATTGGATCCTGGCGTCGAACCAGATCTGGCTGAAGTAGGATTCGTAGTCGGGTCCCTGGATATAACCGCTGTCCACGAGGCTGGCGAGGAGGGTCTGGATATTGCCCTTATAGTCGTCGACGGAGGCCAGCTGCAGCAAGTCGGGGAAAAGGGTGCGGGCCAGGGCGAGCGAGTCGCCGAGGTCCTGGAAGAGATAGGTATAGTCGGTGTTGTTCTCGAAGATAGGCGGGTCCTGGATCATGAGCCGTCTGAGAAGGTCATAGGCGGCGCGGGTCTTGTGATGAGCCAGCGCCTTGAATACGGCATTCTGGATGGTGCTGGTATCACCGGCCCGTTCATAGATCCGGCGCAGCCCTTCAACAACCGGTCCCGTGGCGATCGGGTCGTTGATGTAGCCCAGCTCATTGATCAGCCTGGTCTTGGTCTCGAAATAATCTTTCCCGTTATAGGGAAGCGTGTTGATCGCCTGCAGCAGGGCGGGGACGCCCGCGGGCCCAAAATAAACATTGGGGATCGCGTCCCTCGCGCGCTGGGCCGTGAGGGAGTCCGTACTGTAGAAATCATCGAAGAAGGCCGCCAGCTTGCTATCGAAGACGGATGGACCGGTCCGGGGGCCGAGGGGTTTCAGCGTCGCATAGAAGCGGCGGATGAATTCGCTCGTGGTGTCGGCAGAGTCGGAAAGCGAGAGGATGCGGAAAAGGCGGTTGCCGTTTAAAAATATCCAGGTGCGGATGTGACGGGTGCTGTTGGTGTCGGTCAGCGTATACCGGTAGCCAAAAGTGGAGTCGGGGAGGCTGAAAGGCTGACGGGCGCCGGCGATCATGTCCTGGTCAAGCCGTTTCTCGTTCATCTCATCGCTCCAGAAAGTGGCCGTGTCTTTGGGATAGTAATATTTAGGGAAGGACTCTACCGATACGAATACGGCCTCACCGGTGGAATCGTCCTGGAACAAGGCGGTCCGGGGATGCGGCCAGTAGTTATTGTAGTCCGGCAGGGAGTTGAGAAATTCTTCGCTGGCGGCCCTTTCGACGATGCGGCGCATTCCGGCGTCCACATCGGGCACCATCGGGGTGGTTACCGCAATATGTATAAAGGTATCGGCATAATCCCGGAAGGTGGGATACCGGTAGGGGATGAACGAAAACGAGCTGAAAAAACGGTCCGATGACTGGTTCCTGGTCCGGCTGCGAGCCGCGAGGACATAATAGTCGGGGCCGTATACCAGGAACCGGGCTTTTATCCAGGAGCCATCTTTCGCCTGGTAGGCTGCGTCGAGGCAGGCATGGCCTTTATAACTCCCGGTCTTCCGGCTTAATGGTTTGCCGATCCAGTCGGAAAGGCGGAAGCTTTCTTCCATGAGGGCCAGGTCGGCCGTGTCTTCCTCCAGAAAACGGTAGTTCTGGACCGTCTTTTTCCAGATCAGGAAGGCGTCGCCGGTAGCGGAATCCGTCGCTTCATATTCCCACCGCGTGATGCCGTCAATCCCCGACAGGTCCTGGTCCTGGCGCGGCACTCGCGGCAGCCGGACGGAAAAGCCACCGCGGACCGGCGAGAAATCGGTCCAGCCGGCGGGTGTATTGCTTTGGATGTGGATAGAATTGAAGAACTGGTCGGCTTCGGCACCATCGACATAGTTGTTGTTGCCGCTCATTTTGAACACCCAGATCTCGTAGGGCGTAACGAGGATGTTGTACCGCTGGAGGTCGCCGCGGCGGGTGCGGCTGCTGATATCGAAGCCCCGGTAGCCGCTGCGGACGATCCCGGACTTTTTGAGGATCTTCCCCGGGATGTTCTCGTAAAGCAGGCTGTCGATCTTCCGGAGGATAGCGTCATTCTTTTCGCCCAGAAAGCTGCTATGGGTGTTTACCCGGCCGATCATATAATAGGCGCCGTTGCTCATGTCGGCATATTGCCAGGAGTCATCGATGCCGTGGCTTTCGGGGCGGCGGTGCAGGATCCCGGGCACGCTTACGGAAAAAGCGCCGTCGTCGGCCGTAAATTTCGAGAAGGTAACGGGCACCTTGATCTTGTCGATATCATCGCGGCGGGGGGCGTCGCGGTCGGGCATGATAACGGGGCGGAGGATATAGCCTTTTTTCCGGAGCAGCTCGATGACGCCGCGCCGGCCGGGAAGATGGGCCGCCCCTACCCCGACGAAAAGGGAATGTCTTTTCACGATGCTATCTATAGAGGCTGCCTGGATCTCGTTGCGCCGATACAGGAATTTCTCCATATATGCTTCGGAGGGCTCCATCAGCTTTTCCAGGGAGTCGAGCAGATCGAGGTCGCCCTGCCGGTAGGCCTCCTGTGTTTTCCGTTCCAGGTCATATGCGGATTCGCCGTCCATATCGGGGACCTTCTTTTTGCGGTCCTTCATCATATCCTGGGCGGCCTCCATGACGAGGCGCTCGGTCTGGAAGTAGTTCTCTACGCCGGTAGCCTGTTTGCCCAGCTTCCTTCCGGTCTGATAGATATACAGGTCGAGGTAGGTATCTTCTTCAAAGTCCGCCCGGGTACGGTAAGTCCGGTAGAGCAGGCCGTTGATGATGGTCGGCTCATCGCTAAGGGCGGATTTGAGGCGGTCATCGTATCGCTCCAACTGGAAGGATTTCTCGTTGAGATAATCGTTGGGGGATCCCTGGGTATAGAACCGAAGGTTGGATTCCATATTCTCGAAGCGGAAAAGCTGATCCTGCCAAAGTTGGGGGTCCAGCTCGAGCGCCACGATATCACAGCTTTTGATGTCCAGATAAAAGGAATCGCTAAGGTGAAAGACCAGTTTGCTGCTGACGTGCATCGTACCAAAAAGGTAGGAGGGCCTGGTCAGGCCGTTACCGGTGATCTCCCATAAAAGGGAGGGGTACTTCTTTTCGGGTTTCTCCTGGGCTATGGAGGAGGAAAGAAAAAAGAGGCAGAAAATGGCTCCCAGCGCACACAACCTGAAGGGGATTGATCTCATTACATACAAGTTGCATAAAAGACGGGAATTCGGGAAAATTATTTTGTGATTAGTGGTTAAATGTCGGTGAGGGTGCGGTGCGGGAGGTGGGGCGCGGTGCGGGATCCGGATGGGGGTCAAAATTAATTTGGAATCGGGGCGTTTATATCGTACCTTCGCACGCTTGAAAAATGATATCAAATCGGGTGCCGTAAGACCTGGTTTGTACCGGAAACCCTTCCGATCTGCCTTACCATCCCTCTCTGGTATCATGTGGTGTTGTTGGTGTGTGCTCAAATTTAAAAAAATCATTATTCCACATGAAGCTTTCACAGTTCAAGTTTGATCTACCCTTAAACCTTATTGCCCAGCACCCTGCGAAAAAAAGAGAAGACAGCCGGATGATGGTCGTGCACCGGAAGACCGGGTTGATCGAGAACAGACATTTCCGGGATATCCTGGAATATTTTGACGATAAGGACGTATTTGTGGTCAACAATACAAAGGTTTTCCCGGCGCGGATGTATGGACGGAAGGAGAAGACCGGAGCGAAGATCGAGGTCTTTCTGCTGCGGGAGCTGAACAAGCCAAACCGGTTGTGGGATGTCATCGTGGATCCGGCGCGAAAGATCCGCGTAGGCAACAAACTCTATTTCGGGGACAATGACGAGATGGTGGCGGAGGTGATCGACAATACGACCAGCCGGGGACGGACGATCCGGTTCCTGTGGGACGGTAACGACGAAGAGTTCCGGGAGATGCTGGAAGTGCTGGGAGAGACGCCTTTGCCCAAATATATCAAGCGCAAGCCGGATGAAGAGGATAAGGAGCGGTATCAAACGGTGTATGCCAAGCACGAAGGGGCGGTGGCTGCGCCGACCGCAGGGCTGCATTTCAGCAAGGAGCTCATCAAGCGGCTGGAGATCAAGGGGGTCCGGTTCGCGGAAATCACTTTACATACGGGCCTGGGTACTTTCCGGCCGATCGAGGTGGAGGATCTGAGCAAGCACAAGATGGATGCGGAGTATTACCGGATAGAGGAAGATGCCTGCAAGATCGTGAATAAGGCCCGGCTGGGTGGTCACCGCGTCTGTTCGATCGGCACGACGACGATGCGGGCGATCGAGTCTTCGTTCACAGCGGAGAAGCTGTTGAAGCCGTCGGAAGGCTGGACGAACACTTTTGTGCATCCACCCTACCAGTTCAATATTGCGGATGCGCTGGTTACGAATTTTCACCTGCCCAAGACGAGCCTGCTGATCATGGTCTGTGCGTTTGCGGGGTACGATCTGGCGATGGAAGCGTATAAAAAGGCGATCAAGGACAAATACCGATTCTTCAGCTACGGGGATGCGATGCTGATCATATGAGAAAAATTGCACTACTTCTCCTTTTATTTTCTTTCCTTATGGCGCAGGCACAGCAGGAATTGCCGTTGTATGGCAATCAGCCGATCCCGAACTCCAAGCCGGGACCGAACCGGGAGACCGTCGATACGAGTACCGCGCCCGTGCGTTATTCCTATAGTCTGGTAAGCCGGCCGACGTTGCAGGTCTTTTTGCCGGCGGCGGGGGGCGGCACGGCGGGGAAGGGCGGCACAACGAACGCGGGCGGCACGGCGGGGAAGGGCGGGAAGGTGAATGCGGGCGTTACGGCGGTGGTGATCTGTCCGGGGGGCGGCTATCTTCATCTGGCCTTTACGCACGAAGGGACGGATGTTGCAAGGATGTTGAATGAGCTGGGGATTGCGGCGTTTGTGCTGAAATATCGCCTGCCGAATGATGAGACGATGATCGACAAAACGATCGGGCCGCTGCAGGATGCGCAGCGCGCGATCCAGCTGGTGCGGGAGCGGGCGAAGGAATGGGGTGTGGACCCTGCGCGGGTGGGCATAATGGGCTTCTCGGCCGGGGGGCATCTGGCATCCACGGCAGGGACGCATTTCAATCAGGCGGTGATCGATAATCCCGGCGGCGTATCGTTACGGCCGGATTTTATGATCCTGCTGTATCCGGTGATCAGTTTCCAGGATAGCATCGGGCATCGCGGCTCGCGGGATAACCTGATCGGGCTGCATCCAGATGCGGCGCTGATCCGGAAATTCTCCAATGAACTGCAAGTGACGGCGCAGACGCCGCCGACCTTCCTGGTGCATGCGGGGGATGACAAAACGGTGCCGGTGGCTAATAGTCTTCACTTTTATGAAGCGTTGCAGGCCAACGGGGTTCCGGCGGAGATGCATATCTATCCGCATGGGGGGCATGGGTTCGGGATGAATAATCCTACGACGACAGATCAGTGGACGGACCGGCTAAAGAATTGGTTGTTGGCCGGCGGGTGGTTGCGATAGATTGGCGGCGACGTTGGTTGGGTGGGCGTTAGTTGGGTGGACGCGTTAGTTGGGCGGGTAATAGTCCTGCGGGACAAGGTTGGCAATTTTTTCGGTCTTTGCCCATTCGCCTTTGGACAGCAGGGTTTCCGGCGGAGAATAGCCTCCATTTACTTCGACCTCGATGGGTGTGGGGTACATCAATTCAAGGGACGATTCCGTATAGGGGATGCCTAGGTGGCCATTGCCATAGATGACGGTAAAGTCCCCGGTGAAATAGAATTTCCGGGTCAGGTCGGGGTTGACGGTAACCAGGTTGTCATAGGTTTTTACTTTCTGGACGTAATAGTCGGGTTCGCGCAGCACTTCCCAGTAATGGTGCAGGGTGTCGATAGGGATGCTGTCGGTCCTGGTGACACTGGGGATGAAAATGGCCTTGACGCGTTGTTTTTCGATGTTGGGCACCTGGATCTCATGCTCGATGATAAAACCGTCTTGTTGCAGGTGACCCGCGTAAAGGCTCCGCATAAAGTGCATCATGGAACCGAGATAGGCGATCATGCGGGCATGCTCCCACTTCTGCTGCCGGCTGGTATCGTCAGTGGGCATTTCGCGGAAGAAAGGATAGCCGTAAAAGGAGATGATATTGGTAGAGAAGTCGATGCTGAATGACCCGAGCCGGTATTCCAGGTTGTAACCAAGGGCCTTGTTGGTGATGATCAGGGGCTCGACGGCGTTTACCGTGAGCTTCCTGCTTTTGAGATAGTACCGGAAACGCAGTGCGTCTTTGTTCCTGATCGTACAGGAGGACGCATTATCGGTAGTCCCGATGAAATTATCCCAGAACAATTTACCGTATTTCTTCCAGCCGTTCTTGAGATAGGGCTCGACGACAACCGCGGCCAGTTCGGCTGCCTGGTTGTGCAGGGTGATCCTCATGGAGGGTGGAAGGCGGCGGGTAGTGATCTCCCTGGCGATAGTGGCATAGCCGATGGCGGAGATGATCAGCTGGTATCTGCCGGGCGGGATGCCGGGAATGACGAAAGTGCCATCGTCGTGGGTGACGGTCCCTTTGGAAGTGCTGTTCAGAAAGACGCTCACGCCGGGAATAGGTTTACCGGTGGCCGAATCTCTAACCGATCCGGACAGGGTGCTGCCGGAGAATTGGGCGAGGAGATGGGTTACGGTCAGGAGGAGGATCAGGCAGATGACGAGTTTTTTCATGGAGCGTCGTCTTTTTGGACTATTACCATTTTTCGGGTGTCCTATTCCAGCCCAAAAAGACCTTTGTTCAGCAGTTGAAGGGTCTTTGTCTTATGGGCAGAGGGGATCAGCAGAGATACGTTGTGGCGGCTGCCGCCATAGCTGACCATCCGGATTGGAATGGAGTCGAGCGATTCGAAGAGGCGGCCAAGGACGTGAGGTGTCCGGGCGATCTCGTTGCCGACGATGGACACGATCGTGTGGTTGTCTTCGACTTCAATGGTGCCGAAGGGTTCCAGTTCCCGGGTGATGTTCTTTAGCTCCGCGGCGCTTTCGATCGTGAGGGATACCGCCACTTCTGAAGTGGTGATCATATCGATCGGGGTGCGGTATTTCTCGAAGATCTCAAATATTTTCCTTAGGAAGCCGTACGCCAGGAGCATGCGGCTGCTGCGGATATTGATGGCGATGATGCCGTCTTTTGCAGCCACGGCCTTGACGCCGGTCGATCCGGCCTCTTCGGTGATGAGGGTGCCCCTCGCCGCGGGCTGCATGGTGTTGAGCAGCTTGACCGGCACCTTATAGAACTGGGCGGGCCAGATACTGGCGGGGTGGAGAATCTTGGCGCCGAAGTAGGCGAGCTCCGCAGCTTCTTCGAAACTAAGCTGGTCGATCGCAACGGTCTTTTTGACGACGCGGGGGTCGTTGTTGTGCATGCCGTCGATATCGGTCCAGATCTCGCAGCCGGAGGCGTTGATCGCCGCTGCGATCAGGGAGGCGCTGTAGTCGCTGCCGCCACGTTTGAGGTTGTCGACTTCCCCGCGGGCGTTGCGGCAGATATAGCCCTGGGTAATGAACAAACCGGTATCCTTGTGTTGTTGCAGCAGCTGGGTCAGTCTGGTCTTGATGCTGCCGATCTGGGGCTCGTCGTGGTCGTCGATGCTCATGAATTCCAGGGCCGGCAGCAGGAAGTGCGGGACGTTGTTCGCTTCAAGGTAGACGGAGAACAGTTTGGTCGAGAGGAGCTCGCCCTGGGCGAGGATGTCCTTGTTGAGCGCTTCGCTGAAAGAGATCCGCAGGATGATATGGAGAAAGTCGAAATGTTCGGCGACGATGGATTTGGCCTTCTCGCAGGCGGCGGGTTGGTCCAGCAGGTCGCGGATGAACTGCTGGTAGTGGCCCTCGAGCTTTGCGATCAATTCTCCGGCCTTGTCCCGCTGGCCGGCGGAAATAGCATTCCCGATCTCGACGAGGGCGTTGGTTGTGCCGCTGAGGGCGCTGAGTACGACGATCTTCGGTTCTTTATCGGCGGTGATCAGCTGGCTCACCTGGCGCATCCGTTCGGGTTTGCCGACGGAGGTACCGCCGAATTTCATGATCTTGAACTGGGTCATGTTATTTTTTTGGGTCTGCAAAGATACAGCTTTAGCCCGCCGATGGAAATTCCACCCCCAATTTTACGGCGAGGGCTTTCAGGTCTTCGACAACGGCGGGTACGAGGGGGATGCCGGTTGCAAGCCGTTCCGCTTCGACCTCTCGCTCGGGGTCGCCGGGGATCAATACTTTGTCATGCCCGGGTGCGGGGGTGGCGCTGCGAAAGCGGCGGATCCAGTTGTCCATGTGTGTCTTGAATTCTTCCGCGGGGCGGAACGCATCGATGCGCATCGCGCCGAAAAAGTGGCCGATCCCTTTGCCGGGCATGCCGGTCGGCATGGGTATAAAGGCAGGAAAGGGAGGCACCCATGGGCCGTAGTTGGCGCCGCTCAGGACGGCTGAGAAGATATCGACGACGGCGCCCAGCGCATAGCCTTTATGACTGCCGTGGTCGCGGTCTCCGCCCAGGGGGAGCAGGGCGCCGCCGGACTTCAGCTCATGGGGGTTGGTGGAAGGTTGGCCTGACTTATCCTGGATCCAGCCGGGAGGTGCGGCTTCATTCTTTCGCTGAAGGATCTCCAGTTTACCGTTGGCAGCGGTTGTGGTGGCGAGGTCAGCGACAAAGGGGGGCTCCTGGCCGGCGGGAACGGCGACGCAAATGGGATTGGTGCCGAGCATCCGTTCGATGGAAAAGGTGGGGGCGACGAGCGCGCTGGCGTTGGTCATGGCGATCCCGATCATGTCCCGGGCCACGGCGGCCAGGGCGTGATAACCGGCTATTCCGAAGTGGTTGGAATTCTGAACGCTGACCCAGCCGGTGCCGCAGGCGGCAGCTTTCCGGATAGCAACCTGCATCGCATACGGGGCTACGACAAGGCCCAGGCCGGCGTCGCCGTCGACGACGGCGGTAGAGGGGGTCTCGTGGAGGATCCGGATGTGGGGGCGGGGGTTGGCCCTTCCGGCTTCCTGCAGGCGGACATAGCCGACGAGCCGGGCTACGCCGTGGGAATCAATCCCGCGAAGGTCTGCGCTCAACAATGCCGCGGCGGCAGTGCGGGCGTCCTCATCGGGGCAGCCGATCCGGCGAAAAACTTCGAGCGTAAATTCCAGTAGTCGGTGATACGAAACAAGCATTCGGTCGATTAATAAGGCCCCAAAGGTCGGGAAAAGCAACCTTAATCGATAACCGCCCGTTACAGTTTACTGACCTGTTCGTTAAAAAACTTCACTGTTGCGATGACATCGGGAACGTTGTTATACCAATTGTCTTCTCTTTCGATAGAGAAGTACCCTTTGAAGTGTTGGCGCTTTAGTTCCCGGAAGATCGGCGGGAAATCGATCACGCCTGTACCCACGACCATATCTTTTGCGTTGGTTTTACCGAAAGCGTTGATGTCTTTCAGGTGTACGCCATAAATATGACCTGCCAGTTCCTTCAGGCACGTCACGGGGTTGAGGCCGTTGCGGGCCCAGTGGCCGATATCGGCGCAGGAACCGATGTGTTTGTGGCCTTTGATGGCAGCCAGCACGGAATCCGGATGCCAGTACGCGTTAGGCCTGGGATGGTCATGGATCGCGAGGTTAATATGATAGATGCCGGCGAGGGAGTCGATGGCATCCCATTGATTCTTGAGGGGTTCGCAGGTAATGTAGCTCAACCCGAAATATTTGGCGAGGTTGAAATACTTTACCCATTCATCGATCGTCCGCGGGACGATGACGCCCATCGCGTACATGTGGATGCCTTTGGATTGGAGGAGTTGTTTGACCTTTTCTCTTGTGGCGGCGGACATACCGGGGCCGAAGGCGCCGGGCAGATCACCGCCGAGGGTTTGGCCGGGGAAGGCTTCGATGTATTTGATACCGGCGCTGTCGCACTTTTCGAGCGCTTTGGTGAAGGAGACGAAGTGAAAGGTCCACATCTGGACGCCGATCTTCCAGTCTTTAGGGGAAGCGGGGGACGCGGGGGAGACAGATGTCGATGCAGGGGCAGGGGTAGTTGGGTAGAGCGGCTGCATCATGGCAAGGCTGATCAGACAGCAGAAGGAGAAGTGTCTCATGTAAATCGATTTTAATATAGGCGTGAAAATTAGCGAATAATTGAACATCGTTGCATTTTCAAGCATTTATTCGTTAATTTTAATTTAACAATCCATGTTCAGCACCAACGAGTAGAGTCACATTAAAAAACCAAAAATTAACGTATGAGAAAATTGTTATGCTTTCTCAGCTGCGTGTTCTTGCTAATCGGGGGAGCATCAGCCCAAAATCGCGTTGTCAGGGGTAAGGTCACAGATGCCGGCGGCAACCCGATCCCTTCCGCCAGTGTGGTGATCAAGGGTTCCAAACGCGGGACCAATACGGGTCCGGACGGGAGTTTCAAGTTGAATGTTCCGCCTTCGGCCCATGCGCTGGTCATTTCTTCCATCGGATTTGCCCCGATGGAGGTTTCCATTGAAGGGGTAAGTGATGTTCCGGTGCAACTGAAAGCCGCGCCGCGGACAGACCTGCAGGACGTGGTGGTAGTCGGATATGGCACACAGCGCAAAAGGGATCTGACCGGCGCCATTTACAAGTTAAAGGATTCCACGATGAATGACGTTCCCATCCAGGGTCCGGACCAGGCCTTGAGAGGTAAGGTACCGGGGGTACAGGTCACCCAGCAGTCAGGCACGCCGGGGGCGGCGATCAGCGTGCTGATCCGGGGGAGCGGGACGATCACGACGAGCAATCAGCCTTTGTTCGTAGTCGATGGAATTATCCTGAATACCGGCAGCTATTCCCAGATCGGTGTAGGCGATCAAACCCTGAATGTGCTGGCCGACATCAACCCGAATGACATCGAATCGTATGAAGTGCTGAAGGATGCGGCGGCTGCGGCCATTTACGGTTCCAGGGGGGCAAACGGGGTCGTGCTGATCACGACGAAAAGGGGCGCCAATGAAAAGACCAAAGTTACGCTGGATGCTTCGCTGGGTTCGAATTCGGCCTGGAGGGAGATCCCGACGCTTACCGGTCCCCAGTATGTGGACCTGGTCCAGGAGGAGTTGTTGAATGGTTACGGACTCACGCCGTCGCAATTCGGTTTGGCCGGCATCGTTAACCTGAGCAATGCACCCAGCACATATCCGACCACGAACTGGCAAAGCCTTATTTTCAAGAAAAAACCGATCTTCAATTATCAGCTTTCGGTGGCCGGCGGGGATGCCAAGACCAAGGTCTATCTTTCCGCCAATTATTCCGGTACGGACGGGATCCAGTTGGGGACCGACTATCACCGGTACGGCGCGCGGTTGAATATCGACCATACCGTAAGCAGTAAATTCAAAGTTTCGGGCGAGCTGGGGGTTAGCCGGAGCATCCAGAACAGGACGGACAATGACAACGATATTTATGGTGTGTTGAGTACCGCGGTGCTCATGCCGACCTATTTTGCGCCGATCAACCCCGACGGGACCTATGCCTATGACGCCAACCTGGGCATCATCGAAAATCCGCTTGCGGCTGCCAAGCTGCGGTTCAACCAGGCCAAGACAAATACTGTTCTGGGCGATGTTGCTGCGGAATATTTCTTCCTGCCGTCCTTGTCACTACGCGTGCAGGGCAGCGTGGATTATATCGGGTTCAATGAATTCCAGTTCCTGCCCAGCAATACATTGGAAGGCGCCACAGGTCCCAACGGGATCGGCCGCCAGGGCTACACTTCGGACCTGAACTTACTGGATGAGAACGTCCTCACCTGGAAGCAGAGTTTCGGCGATCACAACATTACGGCTACGGCGGTGGCTTCCTACCAAACGGATAATTTCCAGTCGATATTCGGGCAGGGGAATAATTTCCCGGGCAATGGCATCCAGGAGTTGTCGGCTGCATCGACGCCGACGGTGCTGACCTCTACCTCTACCAATTTGGGGCAGATCGGTTACCTGCTCCGGGTGAATTATGACTATAAAGGAAGGTACCTGTTAAGCGGCAGCGTGAGAAGGGACGGATCTTCGGCCCTGGGCTCGAATTTTCAATACGGAACGTTCCCTGCGGTATCGGCCGGGTGGCGGATCTCGGATGAGGATTGGTTCAAGAACGTCCAGAAGATCAGCAACCTGAAGCTGCGGGGCAGCTATGGAGTACTGGGGAATACCAACGGGTTGAACCCCTATGCTTCAAAGGCGCTCGTCGGTGTGGGCAACAACTATGTCGTCAACGGGAGCAGCAACGTGCCCGGATTAACGCCTTATCAGATTGGCAACGACTCGCTGAAGTGGGAGACGCTGAAGCAGGCTGACGTCGGTCTGGAAGTCGGCTTATTCAAGGAACGGCTGCAATTCACGGTAGATTATTATAATAAGATAACCAGTAATCTGCTGCTTGCGAGGCCGCTGGTGGGCAGTTCCGGCTTTACGAGCGTCAATCAGAACATCGGGGAAATTACGAATACCGGCTGGGAATTCTCGGTAACGGGTACGGAGGTCTCCACGAGGGATTTTGTGTGGACGACCAGCTTTAATATTTCGTTTAATAAAAATCTTGTCAAGAAGATCTCGGGTTCACCTTTCCCGTCAGGTTTTGCCAGCTGGACGGCTCCGGGATATCCGCTGGGCAGCTTCTATGGGTATAAGGTTGTCGGCATCTTCAATAATGCATCGGAAGTCGCCAAGGCGCCGACGCAGTTCCCGGGTACGGCTCCGGGTGATCTCCAGTTCGCGGATCTCAATCATGACGGGGTGATCACCTCCGCCGACCAGACGGTCATCGGGAATGCCAACCCGAAATATTACGGTGGCCTGACCAATACGTTCTCCTATAAGGGATTTGATCTGACGGTGTTCTTCCAGTTCAATGAGGGTAATAAGATCTTCAATGAGAACAGGGTGTTTGCCGAGGGCATGAACAGTCTTTTCGGGCAATATGAGACGACGGCGAAGCGTTGGGAGCCGACGGATACGAATACGACGATGCCAAGAGCGATCTTCGGTGATCCCAACGGGAATGCGGCGTTGAATTCAACGCGGTTCCTGGAAGACGGTTCGTACATCCGCCTGAAGAATCTTATTGTGGCTTACAATGTGCCCAGGGAGATCATGGCGAAGGCGCATCTGAGCTCGCTGAAAGTCTTCTTCCAGGCGCAGAACCTGAAGACCTGGACCAAGTATTCCGGGTTCGATCCCGAGGTAAGTACCTTTACGAGCACAAATCCAGGCAATAACACGTCGCCGGGTACGGACTTCCTGACCTATCCGCAAGCGAAGAGCTATACGTTCGGAATTGATGTGGGCTTTTAAACGAAACCGGGATTATAAAATAAATTATTATCAGATATGAAAAAGCTATTTTTAATATTTCTGTTGGGTTCGGTCGTCATATCAGGGTGCAACAAGATCCTGACCCAGCAACCGACCAGCCAGCTGGATGCGACAACGGCGTTCACGACGGGCCCGGCGATCACCGCGGGTCTGCTGGGCTGCTACAATGCGTTCCAAAATCAGTTTTATTACGGGGATGATTATACGTTGCTATGCGATCTGGAAGCGGACGGCCTTCTCCATACGGGCAGCTACCCCACCTGGGAGCAGGTAAACAACCGGGCGATCACGCCGGATAATACCGACGTTCAGGACGTCTGGAACCAGATCTATGCGGGTATCAACCGGGTCAATACGATCATTGCCTCGGCGCCATCCATTACGACCGGCGGGTTCGATTCCGTTCCGGCGCTTGGCGAGGCCAGGTTCCTGCGGGCGTTTATGTATTTCGACCTGATGCGTTTCTGGGGCGGCACTCCCTCCGGTTACACCGATCCGAACGGCGAGGGTGTTCCGTTGGTGCTGACGCCGACTTATACGGCAGCGGATGCCACTCCGCATCCACGGGCTACTGCTGGGGAGGTGTTCAGCCAGATCCTGAGCGATGTGAATTATGCGGTCGCGAATGCGCCGGCAAGCAATGAGCTTGGCCGGGCCACTTCCCTGACGGCGCTTGCCTTTAAAGCACGGGTCGAGTTATATATCGGCATGTATGATTCTGCGGCGGCGGACGCCGAGCAGGTGATGGGTGCGCTGGGTCCGATCACCAACCCGTACCCGGCTGTTTTTGCGGCCAAGAATGTGACGCCGGAAAGTATTTTTGAGCTCCAGTTCAGCGCCACGAACCAGAACGGGTTGTATTTCTATTATTTTGGGCGCGATGAGGTGGCTACTTCCCAGAGCCTGGAGAATGCTTATCAGCCTCAGGATGCGCGGCTGCCGATCAATTTTTATACGGCTCCGGATGCCAGCGGCAATGATGTCAATGCGACGCAGAAATATGACGATCCGGATGGATCGCAGGACATTTCGCTCATCCGGCTGGCGGAGATGTACCTGACCGACGCCGAAGGGATCATGCGCGGCAGCAGTCAGAATATGACGGCGGCTTTGGCCGATATCAATGCGGTACGTGCCCGGTCGGGTGAGACGCTGGATGTCACGAATAGTCCCTCCCAGCTGCTGACGGATATTCTGAATGAGAACCGGCTGGAGTTCCCGGCCGAGGCGCACCGGTGGTTCGACCTGCGGAGACTGGGTTTGCCCGTGACGTTGTTCGCGATGCCGGACTCGACCAAGGTGTTATGGCCGATCCCGCAGTATGAGACGTTGACGAGCGGTGGGGTGATCACGCAGAATCCGGGATATTAAGATCTGTTGTACGGCATAAGAAAACCCCGCGAGTGCGGGGTTTTCTGTTTCTAGCGAAGTTAGAAGGGAAGATCGTCGATCGGCTCGGTTATCTCGCCGGCGGATGGGATGCGGGAGGAGGAGCTCGCCTGGGGGGCATAGCTCTCGTTGCCGCCGCTTTGGTAGCCGCCGGGAGCGCCGGGAGCGCCGCCGCTGTCGCCGCGGCCGCCCAGGAGCTGTACGCTTTGGACGCGGAGGGTAAGGCTTACGCCGGTGGTTCCGTCGTTCTTGGGATAGGTCCTTACTTCGGGCGTACCTTCTGCGTATACCTGCGTGCCTTTCTTGAGATAGGGGGCTACTCCGGTGCGATCGGTCCAGTATGCACATTCCACCCAGATCGTCTTGTCTTTCTGGTTACCCTGGGCGTCACGGAACTTCTCGGTATGCGCTACGTTGAAGTTAATGACATTCTTTCCGTTCACGGTGTTGGTGACGCAGTCTTTGCCCAGGTTTCCGATTACTTGAAGTTTGATCATAATGGTAATTTTTAGCGTTACCCGGCAATTTACGCTATTTAAGCGGGGTCGGAGGGAGAAGTTTTCCTGATTTTACGTACATTTGCCGGTTGGTAAATTTTTGACGTATGAGCCGGAAAGGAAAGGTTATGGTAGCGATGAGCGGCGGTATCGACAGCACCGTCACGGCGCTGATGCTGCATGACCAGGGTTATGAAGTCGTGGGCATCACGATGAAGACATGGGATTATGCGAGCTCGGGGAGTTCGAAGAAGGAGACGGGATGTTGCAACCTGGATAGTTTCAACGATGCCCGGATGGCGGCGGTGCAGCATGGGTTCCCGCATTTTGTGCTGGACATCCGGGAGGAGTTCGGGGATTTTGTGATCGACAATTTCGTGGAGGAATACCTGGCAGGGCGGACGCCCAATCCGTGTGTGCTGTGCAATACGCATATCAAATGGCGGGCGCTGCTCAAGCGGGCGGATGCCCTGGATTGCGAATATATTGCAACGGGGCATTACGGGATCGTGCGAGCTCTTTCCACCGGCCGGTTTACGATTGCGAAGGGTGTCGATGAGACCAAGGATCAGAGCTATGTGCTTTGGGGTTTGCAGCAGGACCTGCTGGCCCGCACGATATTGCCGCTGGGGCCGTATCGAAAGACGGAGATCCGGCAGCTGGCGTTGGACTATGGTTATCCGGAGCTGGCGAAGAAGAGTGAGAGCTACGAGATCTGTTTTGTGCCGGACAATGACTACCGGGGCTTTCTGAAGCGGCGGGTGGAGGGGCTGGAGCGGCGGGTGGACGGCGGTAATTTCGTGGATAAGAACGGAAACATCCTGGGCAGACACCGGGGCTATCCTTTCTATACGATCGGTCAGCGCAAGGGGCTGGAGGTGACGTTCGGGAAGCCGGTCTATGTCACGGCGATCCGGCCCGAAACCAATACAGTGGTGCTGGGGGATGAAACGGACCTGGACCGCTCCGAAATGCGGGTGGCGAAGGTCAACTGGATGAAATACGATGGGGTGACGCCCGGGATGGAAGCGGTGACGAAGATCCGGTATAAGGATGCGGGAACACTCAGTAATTTATATCCGGAAGGCGGTTCCGGAGAGGACGGTTCCGGAGAGGGTGTTTCCGGAGAGGGCGTTTCCACGGAGGGGGTTTCAGGAGCGGGGGTTTCTGCGGAGGGGGGTTCCGGAGCGGGCGCTTCTGCGGTGGCGGTGCGGTTCTACGGGAAGGCGAAGGGGGTGGCGCCGGGGCAGAGTGCGGTATTTTACGAAGGGGATGAGGTGATCGGGGGCGGGATCATCCAACGGGGTTAGATGGAGCCCGCCGAAGGCGGCCGGGGGCAATAAAACGGCCTTCGGAGCGTTAGTCCTGCATGAGAATCCAGCTGCGAAACGCCCTGTTAACGATGCTCGTCCTCGGGGCCGGCATGAGCAGCTGTAAGAAAACGATCTCCTATCAGGGGAATATCCTGACCAATTATTATATGCCCTTACAAGTGGGTAAGTACATTACCTACCGGATGGATTCCCTGACCTTCTATTACTATGGTCAGAATGATACGATCACCAGCTATCTGGCGAAGGACTCGGTGGAGAAGCAGACGGTTGACAATACCGGTGCGACGGT
Source organism: Puia sp. (assembly GCA_035508835.1). Classification (GTDB taxonomy): domain Bacteria; phylum Bacteroidota; class Bacteroidia; order Chitinophagales; family Chitinophagaceae; genus Puia. The sequence continues at coordinate 5,959 of DATJMG010000206.1, read as the reverse complement.
CTGGCTGGTAACGCGCTATCTGAGCGATACGACCGGTTCGTCCTGGTCCCCTTCGGAGACCTATGTTGTTTCCCCGTCGGCTTCCGCAATCGATGTGACGGAAAACAATCTCCGGTTTGTCAAGCTGGCCTTTCCGATGGATCCGGGTTTTAGCTGGACAGGCAATACCTATCTGCCCTATAACCCTTACCAGGACTTTTTTACTTACAGTGACTACGATAACCTGGACCTGTCGGACTGGAATTACCAGTATATGCAGGTCAATCAGCCGTTCACGGTCGGGAATGGGACGACTTACGACAGTGCTACAACCATTCTGCAAATAGCGGATTCAACGAATGTGCCGATTGCAAATACCACGATATTCGCGTCGGATACCTATTGGAGTGAGACCTATGCCAGGGGTATCGGGATGATCTACCGGCATACGGAGATGTGGGAATATCAGCCTCCTACTCCGGATGGAAGCCAGGCCGGGTATAAGATCGGATTCGGGCTGACGATGTCGATCGTGGATCATAATTAGTGCCGGCCGCCCGCGCGCGGGGGGGCGACGGGTGAATCGGACGATTGGCGAGTGAATCAGGCGCTAGCGGGTGAACCGGGCGGCGAAGAGGGTGTCGGCGCGTTGGGGATAGCCGATGAGGGTGCCGGTGATGTCCTGACGCAGGTCGAGCGTGGAGCGGATCCATTCCCTTATTTCTTCATTTTCCTTTTTAAAGACGGAGCAGGTGCAGTAGACGAGTGTCGCGTCCGGAGCGAGGTGTTGGGCGATGTTACCCAGGATGCGGCGTTGGCGGTCGTGGTACAGGGCGATTGTCCGGGGGTCGAAAAAATAAAGGTTTTCCGGGGTGCGGCTCCACGTCCCGCTGCCGGTGCAGGGGACATCCACGAGGATAAGATCGGCGCCGGCGGCCCCGGCGGGTGGGGGTTGAATGCTGAGGTCGGCCAGGAAGGTGATATAGCGATGGATACCTGCGGCCGCAAATCGGGAACGGAGGTTCTTCAGGATGGATGCGCGGATGTCGGAGGCGGTGATGTGAAGATCGGGATAGAGGTCGTGAGCGAGGATGGATTTCCCGCCGGAGGCGGCACAGGTGTCCCAGAAAAACTCCGGATCCTTACTTACCTTCAAGTAATCAGCAATTTTTTGGGAGCTGTAATCCTGGATGACGATCTCGCGGTCGGGGGTGAAATAATCTTCGATCGGGAATCCGTTGGGAAGGCGGATGGTGGTTGGGGGGATGAATTCAAATTGCGGGGTGGTTGCAGCGCCGGCGGGAGAAGCGAGTTTTTCGCGAACGGCTTGTTCGTGGCCGGGTCGGATACGGATAAAGAGGTCGGGCTGGCGGAGGAAGGAGAGGCAGAAAGATTCATGGTCGATGGTTTCCGAGAGTTCGTCTTTCCAGGGGAAGATGTCGGTAATGCGGAAGTCAGCGCCGGCGGGTTGGGTTTGGAAAAAGGCGATCTTCTCTTGTATGGGGAGGGCGATCTTCTCGTTCCAGGCGGGCTGGAAGTGTTGGAGAAGATCATTGGATCTGTCTGTGCAAATAAAGAGTCCGGCGAGGAGGCGGTCGGGCACGGGCAGGCCGCGCAGGCTGTGGCCCAGGCGATAGAAGCTATACGCGAGGGCACTGAGCTCTTTACGATCGCGGGAGCCCATTTGCCGGTTGGCGCGGAAAAAGTCTTTCAGCCAGAGATGGAGCGGCTGGTCGCCGTGATAGGTCTCGATGATGCGGGTGGCATGGCGGAGCTGATTATCGAATCTCACGGCATTCTATAATTCAAGCAGTGCTTTCACGGGATCCTTGCCAAACAGGAGCTGGTCGGGGTTCTCGAGCAGTTCCTTGACCCGCACGAGGAAGCTGACGGATTCGCGACCGTCGATGATCCGGTGGTCATAACTGACCGCCAGGTACATCATGGATCGGATGACGATCTGGCCGTTCACGACGACGGCGCGCTCTTCGATCTTGTGCATACCCAGGATGGCGGATTGAGGAATATTAATAATCGGAGTGGACAGGAGGCTGCCGAAGACGCCGCCGTTGGTGATCGTGAAGGTGCCGCCCTGCATTTCTTCCATGCTCAGCTTGTTGTCGCGGGCCTTCGTGGCCAGTTCGACAACCTTCTTTTCGATCTCGGCCATGCTGAGGCTTTCGGCATTGCGGATGACGGGCACGACGAGGCCCTTGGGCGCGGAAACGGCGATGGAGATATCGCAGTAGTCATGATAGACCAGTTCGTCGCCATCGATGTAGGCATTCACAGCGGGCCATTCCTGCAGGGCGTAGCAGGCAGCCTTCGTGAAGAAGCTCATGAATCCGAGGTTTACGCCGTGTTTTTCCTTGAACTTGTCCTTGTATTTGGCCCTTAAGGCCATGATCGCGCTCATATCCACTTCGTTGAACGTGGTGAGCATGGCCGTGGTATTTTTCGCTTCGACGAGACGGCGGGAGACGGTCTTGCGGAGGTTGCTCATCTTCTCCCGGCGGTCGACACGGGTGAACAGTTCCTTGCCGGGGGTACGACCGGGGTGTTCAAGGGCTTCGAGTACGTCGTGCTTAAGAATTTTCCCGTTGGCGCCGGAGGGGGTGATGGAGCCGGCATCGATCTTTTTGTCGGTTATCATCGCGGCGGCGACGGGTGTGGCTTTGATATCGTTTGGTGATACGGTGACGGGCGCTTGCGCGGTGGGTGCGGTGGTCGCAGGTGCGGTGGTCGCGGCGGTTGGGGAGCCGGGCGCGGCGGTAGGCGCGGGCGCGGCGGGTTTTGCCGGAGCGGGCTCTGCGGGCTTTTGCACCACCGGGGCAGATGCGTCGGCGGGGGTGGCTGCGCCTTCGGGGCGGGCGGCATGGTCATCGATGCGGGCAAGCACGTCGCCAATCTTGAGGGTATCCCCCTCCTTCCCTACCGTATTGAGCGTCCCGGCCTTTTCGGCGTTGACCTCAAATGTCGCTTTTTCGCTTTCGAGCTCGGCGATCACTTCATCCCGCTCCACATACTGTCCTTGCTGTTTCAGCCATTTTACCAACGTTACTTCGCTGATAGACTCACCTACTGCCGGTACTTTGATATCGATCATGTGTTTATTTAATTGGTTCCTTTTTCCTAGATGCTGAATGCCGTGTCGATGATCTCAGCCTGTTCCTGCGCATGCACTTTGGCATATCCTGTTGCAGTGGCAGCGCTGGGCTGGCGGCTGATCACACCATAGTTGAGGTTCTTGAGGTTCATCTGAAGATAGGATGCGGCGCCCATATTAAGCGGCTCTTCCTGAACCCAGAACCAGGTTGCGGCATGGCTGTATTTTTTATACAGGTCCTCCAGCTGACGAACGGGGAGCGGATAAAGCTGTTCCACGCGGATGATGGCGACATCCTTGCGGTTGTCCTTGTGCTGGCGTTCAGCCAGATCGAAGTAAACTTTACCGGTGCAGAAGAGGACCTTCTTCACGTCCCCGGCGTTATCCACAAAGGGGTCGTCGATCACCTCCTTAAACCCGCCATGGAGGAATTCTTCCATTTTGGAATAACTCCCGGGATGCCGCAGGTTCGCCTTGGGCGAGAAGTTGATGAGCGGTTTGCGGAAAGGCCATGCCAGCTGGCGCCGGAAGGCATGAAAGAGGTTGCCTGCGGTGGTGACATCGGTGATGACCATATTCATTTCGGCGGCGCTTTGCAGGAAGCGTTCCATGCGAGCGCTGGAGTGCTCGGGACCTTGTCCTTCATAGCCGTGAGGGAGCAGCAGGGTGATGCCATTCATCCTTTGCCATTTCTGTTCCCCGGCAACGATGAACTGGTCGATGACGGTCTGGGCGCCGTTGCTGAAATCGCCGAATTGCGCTTCCCATAGCACCAGGGCGTTGGGGGTGGCCAGGGCGTAGCCGTATTCAAAGCCAAGGACGCCGTATTCGCTTAGCAAGGAATTGAAGATGCGGAATTCTCCTTTGGAGTCAGGCAGCCGGCTGAGGCGGTTGTAGTCTTCATTGGTATTCTCGTCGCGGAGAACGGCGTGGCGATGGGAAAAGGTCCCGCGCTGCACATCCTGGCCGCTCATCCGGACATCTTTCCCTTCCAGCAGCAGGCTGCCGTAGGCCAGGAGCTCGCCGGTAGCCCAGTCGACCTTTCCTTCGTCCTGAAATAGTTTAACCTTATCCTGGAGGAGTTTTTCTATTTTACGAAGGGGCTTGAAGTCATCGGGCCAGCTCATGATCGCGGCGAAAATTTTCCTGAAATCCGCTTCACTGATCGCGGTGACCGGAGACTGATCAAAATCGGCGGGTGTCGATTTACTCAAGCTCTGCCAGGCGCGTTCCGGTTTCTGATAGATATAGGGCAACGGGTTTTGCTTCACTTCATCCAGGCGTTCCTGCAGGTCGGCCCAGAACTTCTTTTCCATCTCCTTCGCCAGGTCTTTGGCATCCCCTTCCCCATTGTCAATGAGGTACTGCGTATAGACCTCACGGGGGTTAGGGTGCTGATCGATCAGGGCGTAAAGATGCGGCTGAGTGAATTTGGGGTCGTCGCCTTCGTTATGACCGTGGCGGCGATAGCAAACCATATCGATAAAAATATCGGAGTTGAACTCCTGCCGGTATCGGGTAGCGATGTCGGCGCATTTCACGACCGCCTCCGCATCATCGCCGTTGACGTGCAGGACGGGTGCCTGAACTGCGGCAGCGAGGGAAGTACAGTAGTCGGAACTGCGGGCGTCGTCGAAATCAGTGGTGAAGCCGATCTGGTTGTTGATCACGAAGTGCATGGTTCCACCGGCTAAATACCCCTTGAGATCGCTCATCTGCAATACTTCGTAAACAATGCCCTGGCCGGCCAAGGAGGCGTCGCCATGGATGAGGATTGGCAGGATCTGGTCGTAGTCGCCTTCATGGAGGATATCCGCCTTGGCTCGCGCGAATCCGACCACGACGGGGTCGACCGCTTCGAGGTGTGAAGGATTGGGCATGAGCTTGAGCTGTACGGTCTGATCGGCTTCCGTCCTGATCGTACTACCGTAGCCCATGTGATATTTAACGTCTCCGCTGCCCATGGTCTGGTCCAGTTTCGCGGTGCCTTCAAATTCGCTGAAGATCTGTTCATAGGTTTTACCCATGATGTTGGCCAGTACATTCAGGCGACCCCGGTGGGCCATGCCGATCACTACTTCCTGCACGTTGTGTGCGGCTGCAACATTGATAATGGTATCGAGCGCCGGGATGGCATTCTCGCCGCCTTCGAGGGAGAAACGCTTCTGGCCGATGTATTTGGTATGAAGGAACTTCTCGAACATGACGCCCTGGTTAAGCTTTTCGAGGATGCGGCGTTGTTTTTCCAGGGACAGCGGGTTCAGGAACTTTTGTTCCATTTCCGTCGTGAGCCAGTCGATCCTATCCTGTTCGCTGATGTATTTGAATTCGATGCCGACGTGACCGGCATAGCACTGCTGCAAATGTTCGAGGATCTTGCGCAGGGTGGTAGTACCGAGGCCGATGAGGTTGCCGGCAAAAAAACTCTTATCCAGATCCTCTTCGGTGAACCCGAAGAATCCCAGGTCGAGGTTGGCACCGCGGTCCTTGCGCGGCCGGATGGGGTTCGTTTTGGCGATCAGGTGGCCCTTATTGCGATAGCCAAGGATCAGGCGGTAAGCGCCGAGCTCTTTTTTCCAGTCGACGCCGTCGGTGGTAGTGAGGGTCCTGGTGCGGGCGCCGTTAGCAGTTGTCCCGTTTGCGGAGCCGTTGGCGCTCCCCATTTTGCCCTGGGTGACGGCAAAGTCAAATCCTTCGAAAAAACGTCTGAATTCGGGGTCCACGGCATCGGGGTTCTTCACAAAATCCTGGTAAAGACCCTCAATATAAGCTGGATGTGAATTAGTTATAAAAGAAAAGTCCTTCATGGAAGAGCTGCCGGTTTGTGCCGGCTTTTTTAGGGCTACAAATATCGGTCAAAGTTGGCGGATTCTG
>DATJMG010000205.1:0-9893 GCA_035508835.1 Puia sp. | reverse complement strand
ATTCGCCTGGAACGAAAGCTTTGCCTGTTATTGGATCGACAAGAACCCAATCCGGATCGACAACACCCCCGGCCCGATCGATAACCCCGATACCTCGATCGACACCACCCCCGGTCTGATCGACACCACTCCCGCCCGGATAGACAACCCCGCTACCTCGATCGACGCCATTCCCGGCCCGATCGACGGTCAAAAAAATTAACATCGTCGATCCCCTTCCGCCATTTTGCGTTTCAAAAATTTATAATACATTTACTACGGGTCATACATAATCCACATAATTCATATAATCCTGTACCGGTTGATAGGTGGTAGGGTTTCCTGATTAGCAGCAGAACCACTCAAACCCCCAAACCCCAACCGGATGACAAATCTTAAACCCCGACCTGTACTGGTCGATGCTCACGTCGCGCTTCACTGCCGCCCGCTACTGGTCCTGAACGAACGGGAATTGGAATTCATGCAGCTCGTTTGTACCGAATGGACCTACAAGGAAATTGCTGACCGGATGTACCTGAGTCCCCGGACCATCGATGGCTACCGGGATGCCCTATTCGAAAAGCTGAACGTCCGGACACGCGTCGGATTGGTGATGTTTGCGGTCCGCAGCGGGATCGTCGCCATCGACCCGATTGCCGTCACTTATGCCCGGGAGGTAAAGGAGCGCTAATTCAGCACGCTTTTGTCCTTTACGATCTCGATGCCTTTCTGGTCCTTGATCATTTTCCATCCTCCGGTTACATTGCGGAGATTGTGGATGCCCTGGCGTTTCAGTAACGATGCGGCAATAATACTGCGGTATCCGCCTCCGCAATGGATATAGAGATTGAACCGATCTTCCAGGCTGGCCATGCTGCCGGGATCCGCAAGGTCCTGAAGCGGCAAGTTTATGGCGCCCTTGATATGACCATCCGCAAACTCTGTCTCCCGACGGACATCAATGACCATAAGATTCTCGTCGAACGGAATATCCATCGCCAGCTCATCCGGAAGAACGTCGATGATCATATCGATCGGCTCGCCGGCATGCTGCCATGCCGGGAAGCTGCCCTCCAGATAACCCTTGACCTTGTCAAAACCGACCCTGGCCAGCCGGATGACGCTTTCTCTTTCCTCCCCCGGCGCCGTCACCAGCACGATCGGCTGATCAAACGGCAAAAGACTGCCGGCCCACTCGGCGAAGCGGCCATCCAACCCAATGCTGATGGAACCCGGAATAAACCCTGCGACAAATACCTGCGAAGACCGCGTATCCAGCAATATGGCATCCTCCTCCCCGATCCACCGCTTGAATTCAGAAAGGTCCAACGGCCGCAACCCGTTTTCCAACACCTCATCCAGGCTTTCATATCCCTCCTTGTTGATCCGCGCATTGACCGGGAAATAAGAAGGCGGGACATCCAGACCATCCGTGACTACGCGGATGAACTCCGCTCTCGAAGCCGCCCTTAAAGCATAATTGTTCTCCTTCTCCTCCTTCAGCGTACTGTACGTGCCCGGGCCGAGGTTTTTGCCGCAGCTGCTTCCCGGACCATGCGCCGGATAAATGACCGTGTCCTCCGGCAACTTCAGGATCCGGGTCTGCAGCGAATCATACAACAGACCGGCCAGCTCCTCCCTTGACAAATTCCCGCTGCTGAGGTCAGGCCTCCCCACATCCCCGACAAACAACGTGTCGCCCGTGAATAGCGCAGGCGCACCGGCATCCGGCGACCGGACCAGGTAACAGGAGGACTCGAGGGTATGACCGGGAGTGTGCAACACTTCTATCGTGCTGTTACCCAGACGAAAAACCTCGCCGTCGACCGCTTTGTGAATAGGAAAATTCGTCTCCGTATGAGGACCATACACGATCGGAGCGCCCGTAACCTTCGCCAGGTCGAGATGCCCGCTCACAAAATCTGCGTGAAAATGGGTCTCCAGAATATACTTGATGCTTGCCCCCCGCTCCCTGGAAAGATCCAGGTATACATCGATGTCCCGCAACGGATCGATGATCGCGGCTTCACCTTCACTCTCGATATAATACGCCGCTTCACTCAGACAGCCGGTATACAATTGCTTGATGAACATAACTCTGCATTTGCGCAAAGTTAGTCAATTCAAACTCAACCGGAAGTCTAATCGATCAACTCATCTACACACTTCATGATCTCCCCGAGACGGTCATGATTGATAATGTAGTAGATGAACTTGCCGTCCCGCTGAGTTTTGACGATACCAGCCCGCCGCAATATGGCAAGATGCTGAGAAGCAACTGATTGCTCCAATCGAAGATGGACGTAAATCTCGGTAACCGTCAGCTTCTTGTTTTCATCCAGAAGGCGGATGATCTGCTGACGCAATTTGTGATTGAGTGCTCTTAAGATCAGTGCTCCTTTCTTCAGATTCAAAAAATCGACTTTTACAGGGGCGCCGTCAGAACCCTCTGCATTCACTACCATCCAATAGCTATTATTGTTCATCGTTAAGCTCATGAGCGATTACCATTTTAAGGTTTCAAGAAGATACGCGACCGTCCGGCAAATTTAGCATCAACTCACGTAAAAAGATGATGGAAATTGGTTTATATGATAATATAGTCATTTTTTGGTATGAGAGTGGAATTCCTTGGTATAAACGGGCTCACTGTAAACCACACCGGTGAATTCCTGTTGCAAATATCGTAAAAAAGATAATTTACCCAGATACCCTACATGACAGGCAGGGTTTATAAAAATTGCGTTGGAGGCCGTGATTAACTGTTTACACTTATAGCTTCCATCCCCGAAAAACGACACTTCACGTTGCGACAAAAATTCAGAAAATGAGTTTTCGTCAATAACCATGGCCGTTGCCGGCACCAGCGCCTTACCGTCTTTCGCATACACCGCCGTGAACACTTCCATCCGCCGCGCATCGATCATGGGGCAAAGAAGATCTGCTTCGGGGAACTGTTCACGCGCGGCAAACGCCATCATATTCAGCGTGTTCTCCGCAATTAGCGGAATACCCAGTGCATAACAGAACCCTTTGGCAGCGGCCATTCCCACCCGTAACCCCGTATAAGACCCGGGACCCGCAGTAACCGCCACCGCCAACAGATCCGCCGGCCGGTAACCCGTCTCGGTCAGCAGCCGCCGGATCGCGGGATGTAACCAGGACGAATGATTTTTCTGGTCCTGACTTTCTGCCAGTGCCACAACACTTCCTTCCCTGGACAAACACACTCCCGCCGTTCCCATCGACGTGTCAATATTCAGGATCACGGACATGCTTTTCCGTTTTTAACTGTAAAAAACACAGTTGTATCATCTTTCTTTTTAATCATATTTTAATTCCCCTATGGCCTTTTTCAGGCTCTCTGCCGGAATATAACGCGGATCATTCCTGCCCATGGCCTCCAGCAAGGCAACAACCCGGTTAAGCCCAATGCGCGTGCCCCACTCAAAGGGCCCCAGCGGATAATTGGTTCCCAGCCGCATGGCGGTATCGATCTCCTCCTTACTGCTCACCCCCGCCTGCCAGGTATACCAGGCCTCATTGATAAGAGCCGCCAATATTCTCGCCGTAACCATCCCGGGGATATCGGGCGCGAACCGGTACGGCCGGCCCGCTCTTTCATACAGCCCCGCAACCTGTAGCGCCGCTGCGGCATCGGGAACGACCAGTTCGTGTACCGTTCGCTCCAACATTCCCGGCCAGCCATTGATCCGGATGAACGGATGGCCAAGTTCCGCAATCGTGGTCGTCACCGCATTCACGACAACCGGAGCAGACACCCGGCTGAGCGCAGACACCCGGCTGAGCGCCGCCACGCGCGTTTTCTCCGGCATAAAATCAAGGTCGACAAACAAGTCCGCATCGCGATGCCGTTCCAGTTCTTCCACCTCCCGGACAACGATACATTCCGCTGCCGGGAACAACACCGGAGCAGCTCTTTCAGCAAGAAGAACGAATTTCATTGACCGCAAATATAATTGTATAAATGTCGACCTTTATCTCATGAAAAAAATCATCCACACCCCCGACGCTCCTGCTCCCATCGGGCCCTATTCTCAAGCCGTCCAGGCCGGCCCCCTGCTGTTCATTTCGGGCCAGATCCCTATCAACCCTCAATCCGGGAACATTGACGCAACCGACATTGCAGGCGAAACCCACCAGGTCATGCACAACCTGAAAGCTATTCTCTCCGCCGCAAGTCTCGATTTCGGCCATGTGGTAAAGACAACCATCCTGCTGAGCGACATGCAGCTTTTTGCAACGGTCAATGAGATCTATGGCCAGTATTTTATCGGGGACTTCCCCGCCCGGGAAACCTATGCCGTAAAGTCACTCCCCAAAAATGTAAATATCGAGATCAGCATGGTGGCTGTTATCCACTAATTTTTCAACACCCCGAGCTCCTTCCCGATCTTCGTAAAAGCGGCGATCGCCCTGTCGAGGTGCGCCTGCTCATGCGCTGCGCTTAACTGTACCCGTATCCTTGCCTGCCCCTTTGCAACAACGGGGTAAAAGAACCCGATCGCATAAATGCCTTCGTCCAGGAGCCGGCTGGCAAAATTTTGGGCTACCACCGCTTCATACAACATGATCGGGACGATCGGATGCTGACCCGGCCGGATATCAAACCCGGCTTCTGTCATCTTCGCCCGGAAATATCTGGTGTTATATTCCAGCTTGTCCCTTAAGACCGTCGTTTCGCTCAACATGTCCAGCACGGCAATGCTCGCGCCGGTAATCGAAGGCGCCAGACTGTTGGAGAACAGATAGGGACGGCTTCGCTGCCGCAATAGCTCGATGATCTCCTTCCTCCCGCTGGTGAATCCCCCGCTGGCCCCGCCGAGCGCCTTGCCCAGCGTTCCGGTGATGATATCGACACGACCCATCACGCCGCAATGCTCATGCGTTCCACGTCCCGTCTTGCCGATGAACCCTGAAGAATGTGAATCGTCGACCATCACGATCGCATCATACCGGTCGGCCAGATCGCAGATCTTGTCCAGCTGCGCAATCGTCCCATCCATGCTGAACGAGCCGTCGGTCACAATGATCCGGCTCCGAACCCCCTGTGCCGCCCGCAGCTGTGTCTCGAGATCCGCCATCGTATTGTGCTTGTACCGAAAACGCTGGGCCTTGCAAAGCCGCACCCCATCGATGATGGATGCATGATTCAATTCGTCCGAAATGATCGCATCCTGCTCGCCGAACAAAGGCTCGAAGACCCCGCCATTGGCATCGAAAGCCGCGGCATAAAGGATCGTGTCCTCCGTTCCCAGGAAAACGGCGAGCTTGCGCTCGAGTTCCTTGTGAATGTCCTGCGTCCCGCAGATAAAGCGGACGCTGCTCATCCCATATCCGCGCGAGTCGATCACCCGGTGCGCGGCCTCGATCACCTTAGGATGACTGGAAAGCCCGAGATAATTGTTGGCACAGAAGTTCAACACCTTCCTGCCTCCTACCAGGATCTCGGCGCCCTGCTCACTGGTAATGATCCGCTCGGTCTTGAAAAGGCCCGAAGCCCTGATGTCGTCGAGCTCGGCAGCGATTCTTTTTACAAAGGACTCGTTCATAGTACAACACTTTTGAATTTCGATCTGCAAATGTAAGTTGTTGAAATATTATCTGTTAGACGTGACGGGTAATTTTTTAACCAGCTGTAACAAAATATTGTCTACCTTCGTCTTGTATTGGGCTTAGCCCAATTCGCACGTTAGTGAATTAAATCAAAGTGAACCGCAATCTGACCATACGCTTGTTATTCGGCTCCCTCATCATCGCGGCCGGTCTTGTTGTTTTCTCCTATGCTCACGCCCGCGCCTCCCGCCGGGACTCTCCCGCCACTAACTGCGAAAACCAATGCGACGGCGGCAAATCCCAAAGCCCCTTTGTCCTCTGGGAATCTCTCGCTCACAACTTATTGATTAGCAAGCGCTAATTATTTACCCGGTCTTTTCCGGTTCTTTTTTTTCTTCTAATTGTAACTTTCCATCCCCATTCGTCGTAAATGAAACGGAGATTTTCCGCCCATGACTGATAGAGAATACAACGACTGTGTAACCTTATATGCGGATAATGTCTATCGCTTTATCCTGAAAAACCTGCGACGGGAAGACGACGCAAAAGACGTCGTCCAGTCGGCCTTTGAGAAATTGTGGAAGAACCGCAGCAGCGTCGACGCGGTAAAAAGCAAATCCTATCTCTTCACGATCGCCTATCATCAGATGATCGATCACCTGCGGAAGGAGAAACGGATTGAGCTGAGATCGGCTTTTCGCGAAGAAGCGATCGTGAGCGACCGGCCCGTCCATCCGCTGAAAAAGACCCTCGAAGCAGCACTCGCCCGCCTGAACGAGACCCAGCGCTCGCTGGTGCTGCTGAAAGACTATGAAGGATACTCCTACCTGGAGATCGGCCAGATCACGGGTTTGACCGAAAGCCAGGTGAAGGTATACCTGCACCGGGCCCGCATCCAGTTGAAAAATTACCTGGTGAGCCTGGAAAACCTGATTTAAAGCCTATGATCACACGAGATAATTATGAAGAGTTCTTTCTGCTGTATACCGACAACGAACTGTCGGCCGCAGAAAAACAGGAGGTGGAACGGTTCGTCACCGATCATCCCGATCTCCGGGAAGAGTGGGAGGCTTTGCTCCAATGCCGGCTCTCTCCCGACACCCATCTGGCATTCCCTGACCGGGAAGCCTTGCTGAAACCCGGGAACGAAGCCCTGCCGGCACTTTATTATATCGATGGCCTCCCATTCCTGCACCCCGACAATTCGGTCGTCTTCCCGGATAAGGACCGTCTCTACCGGACCGCAAAAGACCGAAGGATCATTCCGCCGCCTTGGTTACGTGCAGGTATAGCCGCAGCTGTCGTCGGCGCCATCGCTCTGGCATTCCTGCTGACTGCCAGACAACAATCCGGGCAGCTCGTCCAACGGGCCACGGCCAGGACCATACCCCGCAAGAATGTCACCCCGGCTGTAACACCGATGCCTGCTCCTGCGTTACATATAGTAGAAGACCAACCGAAGCCGAAGCAACGGCGGCCCGTCAGGAAGTCCATCCCATCTCAACCGGACCAGCAGCAGGACCTTGCTGTCAATAGCAATCCCGATGCCGGACCGACGCCCGCGCGGAGTGCGATCGACCCGCGAAAAGAGATGGATCCCCGAAAACAGATGGATCCGCGAAAAGAGATGGATCCGCCCGCGTCCACCGTTTCCGCCCTTGAACTACCGGTGACTGACCACCCCGAAGCCGCAGCCGACGTCCACCTTGCCGTCCAAACCGGCATTCCGAAGGACCAGTCGTCCTTCGCGACCCAGGCCCTGCTGGAAGAACAATCCGGCGAACAACGGACGATCCCCGGCGACCAGCGGACCGCACTGCGCGGCCTCTTGCGGAAAGTAAAACGGGCCTTTGCAAAAACGGCAGACCGCGACAACGACGGCAACCGGCAGGTATTGGTTGGAGCCTTCGAAGTATCACTTGATTAAGCACAAAAAAATTAAAAAGGTATGACCCGGTTTCTCTTACTGGCGGCAGGACTTTGTCTGGCCCTCTCCGGAATGGCACAAGCCGACACCACAAATCACCGCATCGATACGACCGGCCATCCCGGCGACACCCTCCGCGTCGGAAACATGCTGATCATCCGCAACGGCAAACCCGATTGGGATAATCCTCAATCCGTACGCATCCGTAAACGCCGCAACTGGTCTGACCGGCCTTCCAGGGTGAGCACCGACTGGGTCATCGTCGACCTGGGTATCGCCTACTTCAACGACAAGACCAACTATAGCTCCACAGCCGCGCATAATTTCGCCCCCGGAGCCACCGGCAGCTGGTTCAACCTGAACGACGGGAAATCCGTTGACGTCAATATCTGGCTCTTCATGCAGCGGATCAGCCTGATCAAAAATGTTGTCAACCTCAAATGGGGCCTGGGCTACGAACTAAACAACTACCGGTATGAAGAAAATATCCGTTACCTGATCAATCCCACCCGGGTTATTATGGACACGGTGAACTATACAAAAGATAAGCTGGCGGTAGACTATTTCACCGTTCCCCTGATGCTGAATTTCAATTTTACCCCTCACCGGCGGCGTAATCCCTATGGCTTTAGCGTCGGAGCGAGCATAGGCTATAGATACTCCTCCCGGCAAAAATTCAAGAGCGAAGAATTTGGAAAACAAAAAACCTTCAACGACTTCGACCTCGAGCCGTGGAAGCTATCCTATGTCGCAGAACTGGAACTGGGCTGGGTGAAATTCTATGGCTCCTATGCCTTCAAATCCATGTTCAGGGACGGCCTGGATCAGATCCCCTACACGGTCGGCATCCGCCTGGGAGCATGGTAGGACCGGGCCGCTGTCACGAAATAGCAGACTCCGTCCGGCTGCCCGCTAAAATGTTAATTTTATCACCACCGGAAATATCCGCTAAACGCCGGTCGTTATCTGAGGTCAAACCGCCTCGTTATGACTACCCGAAAGCTGATCCTGTACAGTCTCCTGGCTATTACGCTATTGTCATTCCGCGATGCCCATTACCGGACCACCAGCCGGCGCTTTTTCCACCGGACACCCGAAGGCGAGATCTACATCCTGGTCGTCAAATCCAATTACGAGCTCCAACTCTTCGACAAAAACGGCTGGTATGCCACTTATCCGGCGGTATTCGGCAGCAAGTCGCTGGACGATAAAATGGTCATGGGCGACCGCAAAACCCCGGAGGGCACCTACCATATCGTCGGCAAACGCCCGCACGAGAAATGGAATAAGATCATGGACCTGGATTACCCCACTCCGGCAGATATCGCCAAATTCAACAACCGAAAAGCGCAGGGCCTGATCCCCAGGGATGCGAAGATCGGGGACGGGATCGCGATCCATGGCACCTGGCCACATGACGAACACGCCGTGGATGCCTACCAGATGTGGACCAATGGCTGCGTCGCCCTGAAAAATGAGGACATGGATGAAGTATACCGGATAACGCCCGTGGGCGCCAAAGTGATCATCCAGCACTGAATATGCCGCGGCGCTGCCTTATCCAGCCGAGGCACCGCCTTATCCAGCCGCGGCACCCCCTTATCCAGCCCCCGCACGCGCCCTATAACCTTCCCCCTTTGATCTCTTCCACCACCGCAGGATCGAGCAAGGTAGTCGTGTCGCCGAGATTCTGCATTTCCCCCTCGGCGATCTTTCGCAGGATCCGGCGCATGATCTTGCCGCTCCTGGTCTTTGGCAACCCATTCACCAATTGGATCTTGTCAGGTTTGGCGATCGGCCCGATCACCCGCGCAACCGTCTGACTGATATCCTTGCGGATCAGGTTCTCATCCGACTTATTGCCGCTGAAGATCACATACGCATAGATCCCCTGCCCCTTTATCTCATGCGGATAACCCACCACCGCACTCTCGACCACACCCGTATGCATATTGATCGCATTTTCAACTTCTGCCGTGCCGATCCGATGCCCGCTCACATTCAGCACGTCATCCACCCGACCGGTTATCCGGTAATTCCCCTCCTCATCCCGCAACGCTCCGTCGCCGGTAAAATACAAACCCTTGTAAGTCGCAAAATAGGCCTGACGACACCGCTCATGATCCCCATATGTGGTGCGGATGATCGACGGCCAGGGGAATTTGATGCAAAGATTGCCGCTGACATGATCGCCCTTGAGCTCTTCGCCTTTCTCATCCACCAGCACCGGCTGCACCCCTGGCAACGGCAACGTCGCATGCGCGGGCTTCCCCGGCGTGACCCCCGCCAGATTGGAGATCATAATACCTCCTGTCTCCGTTTGCCACCAGGTGTCCACGATCGGACAACGATTCTTGCCGATATGCTCATGATACCAATGCCATGCTTCTTCATTGATCGGCTCCCCGAC
>DATJMG010000204.1:0-7732 GCA_035508835.1 Puia sp. | reverse complement strand
CCTTCTCCAATTGGCCCGATCGCGACAGACACTCGACGTACCAGAAGGAACACACCGAGAAAGTTCCCTCCCGGCTTACAAAACCATCCGGCGCAGCCACCTCCGGTTGATATCGGTAAACCAGCGAATCCGTCACCAGTTCCTCTTCGATCCGCTTCAGCGAAGCCAGCCATCGGGGATCTTTGGGGCTGATGAAACGAAACAACGGCATCAGCAGGCTCGACGCATCCACCGTCTGCGATCCCGGATATTGCATGAATGCCCGCTTCTTCTCATCCCAGAAATCCCTAAATATACTGTCATAGATCTTGTCCCGCTCCTCCCTCCAGATGCCGTTCCGCGGAAAAGACCGCGTCTGCGAAAGCTTCATCGCCCGGTCCAGCGCCACCCAGCAGGACAACCGCGAAGACAGGAAATTTTGCCTGCCCCCCCTGACCTCCCAGATGCCGTCATCCGGCTGGCTCCAGTTGTGGGCCAGCCAGTCCATTTGCTTTTCGATGTCCTTCCAGAAATCATAGGAGATCGGCTCACCGTACTTGTTATAAAGGTAGACAGAATCCATCAGCTCGCCATAGATATCCAGCTGAAGCTGCTTATAGGCATCGTTGCCCACCCGGACCGGTCTCGATCCCTTGTAACCGTCGAAATTGTCCAGCTGATATTCTACCAGTTGACGATTGCCGTCGATCGAATACATAATACCCAGCCGGTCATCCCCCTTGATCTTCCGGAACAATTGCTCTACCCACGCCATAAATGACCCGGCCTCCTTGGTATAGCCAAGCCGGATAAGAGAATACACCGTAAAAGAAGCATCCCGGATCCAGGTATACCGGTAATCCCAGTTCCGTTTCCCGCCGATACTCTCCGGCAGTCCGAACGTAGGCGCGGCAATGATCGAACCATATTCGCACGAAGACAACAGCTTCAGCAACAGCGCCGACCGGTTGACCACTTCCAGCCATCGGCCCTTATAGGTGCTCCGGCTTATCCAGTCTTTCCAGTAATTGATCGTCCGGCGAAGGCTTTCCGTCACAAATTGGGCTACATTCTCTCCCGTCACCTCCTTGTTCGCCTCGCTCTCCAGCAGGAAATCGGCATAATCACCGGCTTTAAGGGTAAATTCTGCCCCAGCGTCCCCGTTCTCCTTTGCGGAACCATTCTTCTTTGCGGAACCATTGTCCTCAGGGTTCCCATTCTCCCCGGCATCCCCGTCCCAGACGGTGATCGGTACCGTACCCCTCAACCGTAAGGATAGCCCATCGCTGTCATCCGGCCGAAAGACGACCTCCCGCTCATCAATGTGGACAACTGAATGACCTTTTTTTGCGTATTCAAACCGGGGACAGCATCGCATCCGGAATTTAACCTCCCCCCTTACCGTAGTGACCCTTCGAATCAGCCTTTTTTCACCATCGGGGTCCACCGGCATAAAATCAGTGACCTCTCCGACACCCTCTGAAGACAGGAAACGTGTCAGCAGCACATTCGTATCCGGGAAATACAATTGTTTGGTTTTCATATCCTTGAACTCGGGGCTAATGATGTAGCTTCCCCCTTTTTTGTCGTCCAGCAACGCGGCAAAGACACTCGGGGAATCGAATCGCGGAAAACACATGAAATCGACGGAACCATTAAGACCTACCAGCGCAATGGTATTTAGATCGCCGATGATGCCGTAATTCTCGATGGGTTGATAGCTCACGAAGGTTTATGAACAGGTCGGACAAAAACCATTCCGCAACCTTGGCAGAAATTTTGTATAATCTATTTTGGCTTTAATCAAAGTTGACTTTTTACCATAACCCGATATGAAAAAACATACTTATCTCCGGCTTTTCTTTTTAGCAGCTGCTTTAGTTAGTATGGCCCTGGCCCAGTTTTCCTTCTTTTCCGGCAGCAAATTCGTCTTCAGTTCACATATTGCAGGTCACATCACTCTTCTGCTGATAGCAGCGCCCTTCTCGGTATTGGCCATGCAGGAACGGCCCGAAGCCATGGGCGGCCTGGCCTTTGGCCTGTCCCGCTGGCTTTCCGCCATGCCCTGGCTGAACTGGATCATTGGCCTCGGTATTCTCTGGGTCTGGCAGGTGCCGGCCATCTTCAATGCCCTCATGGTTTGGGATGGCCCTGGCTTCCACCGCCACCTCCATCTGCTCTCTTTCCTGCATTCGGGGAGTCTTCTACTCGCGGGCATCCTCTTCTGCTGGCCCATCGCCGGGCCCTATCAATCCCACCGGCTGTCCGCCCCCGAATCCCTGCTATATCTGACCACCGCCTGGGTCGCCATCACCCTGCTGGCCTTACTCATCGCATTCGCTACTCCGGGACTTTATGGCGGCGGCGGATCGATCCTTCCGGTCAGTCATCGGGATCAACTCTTTGCAGGAGCGATCCTCTGGGTACCCTCTTGCGTGATCTACCTCAGCGGCGCTGTTTATCTCCTGCGGGAGTGGATGGGCGGCGAGCTCTGGATCCACCATGAATTTTACCGCCGCAACAAGCGCCGCCCTGTCAGGACCGCCGGCGATCGCCAACAAACCCCTGCAGGGACCGGAGAATTTGTCCCTCACAGCGGGGCTATTGTTCCTCACCATTCACCCCAGCAGATCTGAGAATGCCAGCCCGGACAGGAACACTTTTCCGATCCCCTTTCTCTGGATCAACACTTTAAATTTTTGCCCCATATCCATCAGGAAGGTTCGAATCCGCTGTTCATCCACTTCAGCCAGCCCATTTTCCTCCTCGTTTCGCAGCCGGCTTGCTAATCCTAACCCCTGCAAAAAACGCGTTTGATTGGTAAAACCTCCAACTTCCAGCCCCTTGTGCCGGCCCCACTGGTCCAGGGCCGAGAAATTCACATGGCTGGTGATGTCCTGCTCTCCGATAAATTCATATGGAGAATAATGGACCCGGTGCCGGTGATAACAGGCCAGCGTCCCCGATCGCTTACTATATAGGACAGCAGCAGGATATCCATAATCGATCGTCATCACCCATCCCCGTTCCAAAGCCTCCCCGACCTCCTGTATCCATCGCGTCGCTTCCAGGTTGATCTCGGCCTGGTACCCCGCCGGCAATCGCACCCCGAGCCCGGCTAAATAACCTTTCAGCATTTCCGGCGCCGGCCGGAGCTCTTCGACAAAATCGCGCTCAAATCCTACATATACCTCCTTTAGCTCATCCGCCATGAAGACCCGGTGTACCGCAAAATTATCCACCAGCTCATTGGAAAAGATACAGCCGGTCACCTCCCCTATCTCCCCGATCGACTCCCGCCATTCTACCTTCTCCGGTAACATCAGCCGCTCCCGCTCCCGCATCGCCCCGCTCTTTTCGATGATGAAATAGTTAAGTTTTTCATACAGCGCCCCGTTTTCACGGAGCCGGGAGAGGATATCCCGGCATAACAGTCCGGAGCCGGCGCCATATTCAACGACCGTGAAGGATCCCCTGCCCAATACCTGCCACATCTCCTCCAGCTGCCGGGCAAGCAGCTCGCCGAAAAGACAGGTTAAATAGGCGCTGGTATAGAAATCCCCGCTTTCACCAAGCCGGGGCCGCGAAGCGGTGTAATAGCCGAGATCCGGATGATATAAGGCCATTTCCATGAAATCCCGGAAGGTCAGCGGGCCTTCCCGTTGAATTTTATCCCGGATGATCTCCCGGAGCAGAACAGATTCTTGCATGTCCTGATCTACTTCAACCATCATGCCCGCGCCTTCAGCCGATCTGACAGTGCTTCTCAAATGGCATGGTTTTTTCGGCGAAAAGGGCATGGCAAGCACAACATCTATCCCACAACCGGACACCGTCGGCGCCCAGTCAAAAGACCTCGAACAATTATGTATCAACACCGTCAGGGTGTTATCCGTGGATGCGGTAGAGAAAGCGAACTCCGGTCACCCCGGCACCCCAATGGGCATCGCCCCGATGGGCCACATCCTCTGGTCGGAGATCATGCGCTACAATCCTGCCAACCCGGACTGGCCGAACCGGGACCGCTTCATCCTCTCCTGCGGCCATGCCTGTATGTTCCAATACAGCTACCTCTTTCTTACCGGCTATGGCCTCACCCTCGATGATATCAAACAGTTCAGGCAGTTACATAGCAAGACGCCCGGACATCCGGAATACGGCCTGACACCCGGTATCGAAGTCACCACCGGTCCCCTGGGTCAGGGTTTCGCCAACGCTGTGGGTTTTGCCATCGCCCAACGCCATATGGCCGCCCGCTTCAACAAACCCGGGTTCGAACTATTCAATTATCGTATTTATGGCATCTGCAGCGACGGCGACATGATGGAAGGCGTCAGCTCGGAAGCCGCTTCCATTGCCGGGCACCTCCGGCTGGGCAACCTTATCTTCCTTTACGACGACAACCATATTTCCATAGAGGGCAATACCGATATCACCTACTCCGAAGATGTTGCTAAGCGATTCGAAGCCTATGACTGGCATGTCCAAACCTTGCCGGACGGCAACGACACCGCCGCCATCCGCGAGGCGATCCGTAATGCACAGGCGGAGAAGACCCGCCCCTCCCTCATCAAGGTCAGGACACACATCGCCTATGGCAGCCCCAACAAGGTGGATACTGCCAGCGCGCACGGATCCCCGTTAGGCGCCGAAGAAGTGAAGCTGGTCAAGAAGGGCTTTGGCTTCAACCCCGACGAATCCTTTGTCGTCCCCGACAAAGCGCTCGAATTTTACCGCGCCGCAGGTGCAAAGGGCGCGCCCCTCGAAAAAGAATGGAACACGCTGCTGGACAACTATCGGAAGCAATACCCCGACCTGGCCGCCGAATTTGAAGCCATGCGCCAGGAGAAGCTGCCTGCAGGCTGGGAGAAAAAGATCCCCGCTTTCCGCGCGGCCGACTCCAAGAACGGGCAAATGTCCACCCGTGTCGCCGCCGGAAAAACGCTCAACAGCATCGCCGCCCTCTTCCCTCACCTGATCGGGGGCGCCGCAGACCTGTCCCCCTCGACGGAAACCAATATGAAGGACTATACCTCTTTCACCGCGACCGATCCCGGAGGCAGGAATTTTCACTTCGGCATCCGCGAGCACTCCATGGGCGCCATCGTCAACGGCATGGCCCTCACCAAAGGGATCATCCCGTTCGGCTCCACGTTCCTGATCTTTTCGGACTACATGCGCCCGCCCATCCGCCTGGCCGCCATCATGAAGATCAAACCCATCTTCATCTATACCCACGACAGCATCGGTCTCGGCGAAGACGGCACGACCCACCAGCCTGTTGAACAATTGGCCAACCTCCGGGCTATCCCCAATATCACCGTCATCCGGCCCGCCGATGCGAACGAGGCATCACAGGCATGGAAGGTCGCGCTCCAGCATACCGGCGGTCCCGTGCTGCTCGTCCTCACCAGACAAAATATTCCGATCATCGAACCCGATAGCTACAAGCGTACCGGCGACCTCAGCAAGGGGGCCTACATCATCTCCGAACCGGACCGGTCACCGGAACTCATCCTGATCGCTACCGGCTCGGAAGTAAGCCTGACCCTCCGGGCGCAGCAGAAGCTCAGGGAGAACGGGATCGCCGCCCGCGTCGTGAGCATGCCCTCCTGGGAACTATTCGACCGCCAGGACGATAACTACAAACAAAAGATCCTGCCCAAAGGATTGAAGAAAAGGTTGGCCGTAGAGATGGCCTCCCCCCAAGGCTGGAATAAATATGTCACCGACGAAGGCGATATCCTCGGGATTAACCGCTTCGGCGAATCGGCGAAAGCAGAAGACCTGTTGAAGGAATTTGGCTTCACGGTCGACAACGTAGTCAGCCGCGCGAAATCGCTGCTGGGGAGATGACCGGTCCCGGCCCGGATCGCCCCTGCTGGCCCCCGATTGGCCCGCCCGGATCGCCACGCCCGGATTGGCGCATCCCGATCGCCCCCGGTTCGCGGGATCCCCTTATTTCACTCCCAGGTTCTCCCGGATGATGTCCCAATATTCCTTCCCGTAACCGACCAAAAGCTCACTGCCGGCAGGAATATGGCGCATCGACTTGATATATACCTTGCACCCCTCGATGATATAGGTGCAGTTGTTGCTGACCCCTGCCGTCCGGACAATTCCCCTCGCATCATTGGCATATCGCGCTATCGCGGCCTTCATCGGGCGGGCGTCGATCACGTAGTTCCTGTTGACATAATAAATATAGCCGTTCAGGCCCTTCTGACTATCCACCTCCTTCCACTTCGTAACCTTACCCTTGTATTCTACGATCTTGGTCCCCCGTGGAATGTCCCTCGTAGTGAACAGGCCCTTGCCCGCGCCTTTCAAGGTGGATCGCTTCACGATCAGTTGTTTCTCCAATAATGCCATTTTACAAATATATGGCTCGTCACCTATATGGCTCGTCGCCTATTTGGCTCGTCACCCGCAATAATATCCGGACCGCAGTCTGCCCCTTTTATTGTTCTACCGTTGAATAGTAAGTTCGAATGTCAGCTTTCCTTACCTTCGTGACCACGGTGCCCCTTACCCTCGTGCCCGCCGTGTCCTTTACCTTCGTGCCCGCCGTGCCCCTCACCCTCGTGCCCGCCGTGCCCCTCACCCTCGTGCCCGCCTTGCCCCTTACCCTCGTGCCCGGCGTGCCCCTTACCCTCGTGACCACCGTGCCCCTCACCCCCATGCCGCGGCCGTTCCAGGTAGTCAAGCGCCTCCTCATCCGAATTGTCCCTTTTCGCCAACTCCCCTTCATCGAGATCATCCGTGGGATCAGGATCGCTCAGGTCGGGGTCTTTTTCCATATCCTTTTCTGCCTGATCGTGCGCGCTTGAATTGGGGTCTTTGACCTTTTTGTGCTTGTCCGTAGCCATAATGACTGTTTTTTCACCTCGCACAAAAGGTGGGCCGGATTCCCAATGGCACCAGCTTTGCCGTTAGTAAATGACAATCCTTCCACATGGCACTCAAAGAATACAAAAAAAAGCGCTCCTTCACCGACACCCCCGAACCCCGGGGCGGTCACCCTGACAGTAAAACCTTGCAGTTCGTCGTGCAAAAACACGCAGCATCCCGCCTTCATTACGACTTCCGGCTGGAGATGGGGGGCGTGCTGAAAAGCTGGGCCATCCCCAAAGGCCCATCCCTGAACCCTGCTGACAAACGACTGGCTATGCAGGTAGAAGACCATCCCTTCGATTACAAGGATTTCGAAGGGATCATCCCCGCCGGCAACTATGGCGCAGGAACTGTCATGGTCTGGGACGAAGGCACCTACGAACCTCTTGAAGAAACCAACGGAACAAAGGCAGCTGAGCAAAAAGTGCTGCTCAGGGAACTCCGCGATGGCTCACTCAAATTCCGCCTGAATGGAAAAAAGCTGAAAGGGGAATTTGCACTCGTCCGCACCAAAGGCCGCGGCGATAATTCCTGGCTCCTGATCAAGCACCGCGACCGCTATGCCTCCGACACCGCCGTCACCGATAAGAACAAATCGGTCCTTTCCAAAAAGACATTGGAACAGATCGCCAAAAGTCCCAACGCCGAGCGATGGGAAAGTAACCGTAAACCGATCGACCCGCCGGCCTCGCCCCGCAAATCCGCCGCCCGCAACTCCCAACCCTCAAAGCCCACCACTACCTCCCCCACCACTTCCCTTCGCGCCCCCGCCGCCCCCCCCCTTCCCACCCTCGCCCCCGCCCCCACCATCCCCGCCCTCCCCGCCCTCTCCATCCCCGCCTCCGCCCCGAAGAAACCG
>DATJMG010000203.1:0-12853 GCA_035508835.1 Puia sp. | reverse complement strand
TGCCATCCACAAACGCCAGATCCACCGGCCCCACCCGCTCCAGTAACGGCTCCAGCACCGCATCGAAATTCCCCGTCACCACCTCCACCGCCTCCAACCCGAGGGACGCCAGATGCCCGGCAGCCCGCTCCGCCACCACCGCCGAACCTTCGATCGTCCACATTCTACCGCGCTGCATACCTTCTCCCTCCGTGACCCGCATCCCCGCCCCCGCGCCCAGATACGCCGTCGACAACCCGAGCGAAGTCCCCAGCTCGACGACCACCGCCGGCTGATAATACCTCGCCAGCCGGAACAATAACCGCCCCAGCCGCGCCGGCTTCGCCGCACGCCGCGCCATCTCCGCCACCCGCCGCGCGCGAGTTCGATCTTCCACCCCGCCTGTCGTCCCCTCCTCAGCACCCACCCGGCCATCCGCCGACCCCGCCCCCATATCCTCCACCTCCAACACACTCGCATCCCGCATCAACCGCCGCCGCAACCCTTCGATCGCGGCAAAGGCCGGGTCCTCCGACCGGTCACAAAGCACGCGCCGCACAAACTCATATACAAAAGGCGAATGTATCCCATGCCCGCGCCCATTGGCAGCCGTGAAATAATACCGGAGATATTTTTGAGCCAGTCGAAGCCGTGAATACATGAAATTATTTTTTCCGCCGCCATACCTGGAAACTATACGAATAGGCATGCCGCTCATCAGCCGGATGATCCATATTGCTCACCAGCTCCCATTCAGCCGTCGAAAACTCCGGGAAATACGCATCCCCGGCCACGACCGCATGCACCCGCGTCAGATAGATCTTATCCGCCAACGGCAACGCCTCCGCATAAATCTGCCCTCCACCCGCGACAAAACATTCCTTGCAATCCGTCTCCCCCGCCAGCCGGATCGCCTCCCCCAGGCTTCCCACCACAGAAACTTTCGGATTATTCGCCTCCCACTCGCCTGCACGGCGCGTGATCACGAAGTTAAACCGCCCCGGCAAAGGTTCCGAAGCCATCGACTCATAGGTCTTCCGGCCCATAATAACCGGCATCCCCCACGTGGTATTCTTGAAATACCTGGTGTCATTCGGCAAATTCCAAACCATCCCGTTTGCCTTGCCGATCACATTATTCGTGCTGGCGGCGACAATAAGACTGATGATCATGCACCAAATTTACACCCAACCCCCTTCCGCCCAACGCGACCAGCCAAAAAATTATCAACGTCCCACGATTTCAACGTCCCCGATCTCAGAGCCCAACATAAATAACCTCAAAAAAAATAAATACATAAGAGTAAAATGTATCTAAGTTCTATATATATTTGTGAAACGATGGATCGACCTCTACGCTAAAACATTTCCCATGCTCACAGACAAGATCATCAACACGGCCTATTCCTTCGCTGCAGCAGTCGTAGTTTTCGGCGCCTGGGCCAAGCTGGAACACAAAGAATTTGGCAGCACCGCCCTCACCGTCGGCATGCTGGTCGAAAGCGGCATCTTCTTCATCTACGGAGTGATGGAATGGCGTAACCGCAAACGCTCCGCCGAAGCGCCGGAACTCCAATCCCAGCCGCCCGTCAAAATGACCGACCCCAACGAGCTCACTAAAACGATGGAGCGCACCAACAGCATCTTAACGAAAATTTTTAGGGCAGAATAACCGCGCACCCTACACCGCCACCGGTGCCTTGATCGCCGGATGATGCTGATAATCCTCCAGCATAAAGTCTTCGAATTGGAATGAAAAGATATCCCTCACCGCCGGGTTCAGCCGCATCACCGGCAAGGGAAACGGCTGCCGGCTCAACTGCAATTTCGCCTGCTCCACATGGTTATTGTACAAATGCACATCCCCGAACGTATGAACGAACTCCCCTGGCGCCAGATCGCAAACCTGCGCCACCATCAGCGTCAATAAAGCATAACTGGCAATATTGAAGGGTACCCCGAGAAATACATCCGCACTGCGCTGATACAACTGACAGCTCAACCGCCCCCCGGCTACATAGAACTGGAACAGGACGTGACACGGCATCAGCGCCATCCGCGGCAGATCCGTTACATTCCATGCGCTCACGATCAGCCGCCTGCTGTCCGGTGTCTTCCTGATCTGCTCGACCACCTGTGTGATCTGATCGATAGTCGCCCCATTCGCCCCTTCCCAGCTGCGCCACTGCTTGCCATACACCGGGCCCAGTTCCCCATTCGCATCCGCCCACTCATCCCAGATGCTCACCCCATGCTCCTTCAAATACCGGATATTCGTATCCCCGCGCAAAAACCAAAGCAGCTCATAGATGATGCTCTTCAAATGCAATTTTTTCGTCGTCACCAACGGAAAACCTTTACCAAGATCGAATCGCATCTGGTGCCCGAAACAACTGGTCGTACCCGTCCCCGTCCGGTCCGTTTTTGCGGCCCCCGTATCCAAAATATGCTGTAACAGATCGAGATATTGCTGCATGGCTGCAATTTACTGAAAATGGCGTATTTTAGGTCCATCCACAAGCCCACAACACTCCCCCCTTTGCAACCCCTCCTCCTGACATCCCTCCTCTCCTGTTTTTATTCCCGCCACCCCTCCCGGTCCGGCAGACGACTTTTCTTTGCCTCCCGGCTCCGCAAGCCGCACCGATTTCGCCTCGTCTGCTTCCATTCCGCCGCATCCGGCCGCGGTCCCGCCTGGACGATCCATCGCCTCTGCGGCCTGCCCGGAGACGTGATCGAGATCAGGAAAGGGATCCTTTATGTCAACCAGATCAACGCGGACAAGGATCTCGACCCCATCCATATCTTCAAGGTCAACCGCAGCGATGCCGGCGCCATCCCGCACGACCCGCGCCTTGCCTACACCATACCTTCCTATCCCGATATTGTTTATCTCTCGCTTTCAGCCAAATATGTCCGGGAAAATTCACTGCCCTGCGAACAACACCTGCTGCCGCCCGGCCTGCGCACCGACAGCATTTTCAGCACCTATAAAAAGAATTGGAACGAAGACAATTTCGGGCCCGTTAAAGTTCCCGCCGGCCAATGGTTCGTCCTCGGCGACGACCGCCGTCATTCCATCGATTCACGCCACCTCGGTTTTATCGATCCGGCCAAATGTGCCGGCACCGTACTTTGACCACTCAGACAAATCCCCCCGGTCATCACTTCTCCGAACTCAACCTCGCCGCCCCGGTCGTCACTTATCCAAACCCAACCTCGCCACCCCGGTCATCACTTCTCCAAACCCAACCTCGCCACCCCGGTCGTCACTTCTCCGCCAACAACTCATTCACCTCATCGTAGAACTCCTTCTTCTGCTCTCCATAATGTTCCCCCGTCCCCGGACCACTGAACCCCGTATGGATCTTCTCGATCTTCCCTGACTTACCCACAAAGATCGTCGTGGGGAAATCGTGGATTCCATCCAGTTGCGGCAACGTCTTCTCCCCCTTCAAGGGATCACTCACCGTAACCCCCGTGATCAGCATCGGATACTTCACATCGAACCGCTGCTGGAACGTCCGGACATCACGCGCCGACCGCTCGAAATCCGTACTCCGCTCATAGGCCAGCGATACGATCTCCACCCCCTTATCACGATACTCATCATAAAACCGGCTCAGGAATTGCGTCTCATCCATGCAATTGGGACACCACGAACCCATGATCTGCACCAGCACCACCTTGCCTTTGAACCGTGGATCACTCAGCGATACCGGATGCCCGTCAAGATCCTTGAACGTAAACCCGAACGGCATATCCTTCTTCCATTTCGTGATCGCATACTGATCCTCCAGATGCGCAGTCGGGTCCTTCACCGCGGTCCACGTATAATAATTCACCGGCCCGCCATACATCATCCCGCCTACCATCGAATCGCCGATGACCCTTGCCTTAAAATAATAGTTGTGATTGCCGTCAAACGTCGAAAGCCTGAGCGTATCGCCGTCCATGATCCCCTCCAGGTACCGGAGATCGCCGCCCGCATCCAGAAATGTCCCCGTTACCTCCGGCGCCCCGGTCCCCGCCGGACCCCCCGGCGCGGTTTGCCTGAACTCACCCACCCTGAAGGTGGTGTCCTTTCCCTTAGGCGAACGAAATACCGCCGCCCACCGGCCGTTAGCTGACGCAGGCGCTCCCGCGGCCGAGTCTCCCCTGAACCGGTAGCTCTCCCCATAAAACGCCCTCAAGGGCATTGGACGCCAGGAATCCGCCAGATGGATCAACCAAACCCCCTCGAGGTTCCCATCCGCCGTCAACACTCCCCGGAGCTGCGATTCGAAGAACGGCATCCGGATCAACACCGAATCCCCCTCGACCGTCACACTGTCCACCAGCAGCCGCTCCCCCGCATTCCGCACATACAGGATCTTCCGCCCCGCGCTGTCCTTCACTTCAAAATTGAAGACGATATTGTTCCCATCCTTCCTTAAAAGTAAAGCCCGCCACTCTCCGTCCTTAAACTCCCGCCTTTCCGTACAACCCGCAAAAATTATCATCGACAGAATGCCCAGGTAGATCCTTCGTGCCATATCAGCTATTTATAATAAACTCCAAATTTACCGAAAAAATCCCGCCTCTCTATTCCAGATTTTCCAGCATATCCGCCGTCATCCGCCCGAGGTCATACTCGGGCTTCCAACCCCAATCCGCCCGCGCCACCGAATCGTCGATGCTTTGCGGCCAGCTGTCGGCAATCCTCTGCCGGTAATCCGGCTCATACGTGATCGTGAAATCCGGGATATGCCGCCGGATCTCCTCCGCAATCTCCTTTGGCGAAAAACTCAACGCCGCCACATTATAAGAGGTCCGTACACTGATCTTGCTCGCCGGCGCCTCCATCAGCTCGATAGTCGCCCGGATCGCATCCGGCATATACATCATCGGCAAATACGTGTCCTCCTTCAGAAAACAAGGATAGCTCCTGCTCTCGAGCGCCTCATGGAAGATCTCCACCGCATAATCGGTCGTCCCGCCGCCCGGCGCCGATTTATAACTGATCAACCCCGGATACCGCAGACTCCGGATATCGACCCCATACCGGCTGTGAAAATAGTTGCACCAGAATTCACCGGCATATTTGCTGATCCCGTAGACCGTCGACGGCTCGATGATCGTGCGCTGCGGACAATTCCGCCGCGGCGACGTCGGCCCGAACACCGCTATGCTGCTCGGCCAATACACCTTTTGCAGCTTCTCCTCCCGCGCAATATCCAGCACATTCAGGAGCCCCTGCATATTCAGATGCCAGGCCAGGTTGGGGTTCTTCTCGCCCGTCGCCGACAGGATCGCCGCCAGCAGATAGATCTGGGTGACATTCTGCCGGATCACCTGCACATGCAGCATCTCCTTGTTCATCACATCCAGCGAAACATAAGGACCCGACCCTTTCAACAAGTCATTCTCCTCCCGCAGATCGGAGGCAACAACATTCGCATTACCGTAGATCCGCCTTAACGCAAGCGTCAGCTCGACACCGATCTGGCCGCTGGCGCCGATCACCAATACTTTCTCTTTGGTCATATCCCGGGGTTTTGGGGAGCAAATATAGGAACCTCATCCCGAAAAAAATTTTCCCTTAGCTTCGCACCATGCAATTCCTGGCCGACTTATTTAAAGATCAATCTTACGATAAAAACAACTTCTTCCTCATCGCGGGCCCCTGCGTCGTCGAAAGCGAAGAGCTCGTCATGGAAGTAGCCGACAAGGTATCCCGCATCTGCCGCAACCTCGGCATCCCCTACGTCTTCAAAGCCTCCTATCGCAAAGCCAACCGCACCAGCGCGGGCTCCTTCACCGGCATCGGCGACGAAAGCGGCCTCGATCTCATCAAAAAAGCAGGCGACACCTACCGGATACCCACCACCTCCGACATCCACGCCCATGACGAAGCCGCACCCGCCGCCCGTTGCGTGGACATCCTCCAGATCCCGGCCTTCCTCTGCCGCCAGACCGATCTGCTGGTCGCCGCCGCCGATACCGGAAAGATCGTCAACGTCAAGAAAGGACAATTCCTGAGCGGCCCCTCGATGAAATTTGCAGTAGACAAAATAAAAAAAGCCGGTAATAACAAAGTGATCCTCACGGAAAGAGGAACAACCTTCGGCTACCAGGACCTGGTAGTCGACTATCGCAACATCCCCTGGATGAAAGCGCACGGCACACCCGTGGTGATGGACTGCACCCACTCCCTCCAGCAGCCGAATCAAACCAGCGGGGTCACCGGCGGCAACCCGCAACTCATCGGCACGATCGCCAAAGCTGCCATCGCCGCCGGTTCTGACGGCATCTTCATAGAAACACACCCCGATCCCGCCATCGCCAAAAGCGACGGGGCCAATATGCTACGGTTGGATCTTCTACAGGGATTACTGGAACAACTGGTAATGATCAGGAAAGTAGTAGTCAATTTTTAAGGGACGAAGATCGGGAAAATTCGACCGGACGCACCGGTACTGGTCTTTCTGGAAAATAAGAATTAAAAACGGGGTAAAGGAACGATGACAATATAACGACGACAATAGACTTGCTCCGCAACCGGCATCGACACCCCCGCAAAGATACAAACCCTATAGCTTTTTCGCTAACCGCAAACAACATTCCTGCTAGCTGAAAAAGGTTTTCCCGCTCTCTCTCCCCGCCGGGCCCCGCTCCTTAATTGGTTGTTAACAGTTTACTCGGCAAAAGCCCGAACTCTTTCTTAAAAGCGATCGTAAAATTGCTCAGATTGGAATATCCCAGTTCCATCGCCACCTCCTTCACCGAATGACCCCCCGACAACAATTTATCCTTGGCGACCTGCATCCGCATCTTCTGAAAATACTCATACACCGGCACCCCATAAATGAGCTTGAAGTCCTTTTTCAGTTTCGACTCACTGATCGACACCATCCTCGCCAACTGATGGATCGTCGGCGCGGGCTCGCAAATATCCTTTGTCAAAGCCGCCTCCACCTGCATCACCCTGTCGATGTCGGCCTTCGATAACGGCACATTGAATAACGCATTCCGCTTTCGCTCATACAATCGCACGAAAAAACGCTCCACCAGCAGCATGATCCGGTTCTGGATCACCGCCAGCCGCATCGGATTGTCCTCCTCCACTTCAACCACCTCCTGCATCAGTCGCCTGTATTCGCTGTCCAACGGCTCCCGATGCACATTTTCCACCTGGAGGGACAAATAGGCGGCCAGCACGTCGTCAATACTCGTGACCCCCAGGTAGTCTCCCAGCCATTGGGCACTGAACAATATATCGATGCCCTTATAAACCGTCCCCTCTTCCATCAGGTACGCCCAGTCTGCCAGCGCATTCGTCAGATAGGCCATCGATCGGGTCGTGTTCGACTCCCGCAGCCGCTCATCACCGATCCGGATCTCCAGCATCCCCGGGATCGTCAGCTCATGAAAGCGGAGCGTATAGTATTGCTCCTTTATCTTCCGGCGGCATAACAACCAGCGGGTATTCACCTTGCAATTCACGATGTTGACATGAGCCCCGTTCGGAAGCCGCACGAAATTCAGGCTCCCCGAAGCAATAGCCTCCGGAAAGATCAATCGATTATTGACCACCGGCACACCCAACCGCTGCGCCAGATCCTTCATCAACTGCTCATAATCCGTCGTGGAGAAATCGAAGTGGAACAAGGAACGCCGTTTACAGAAAGGTACGAAAAAACCGAACCATCCCTGTATCCCCAAAAGCCCAATCCCCCGCCTTCCCTTTAACTCTACAAATATTTTAACGGATTGCGCCGGGCCGAAAGGATATACCGCTTGATGTTCATCCAAAAAGCAAGAATGAAATAAATGATCAGCGGCGAGCCCATAGTCAGAAAGGAAATGTAGATAAACCAGGTACGGATCCGGGAAGTGGCAATACCCATTCTCTCACCGATTGCCGTACACACCCCAAAGACCTGCCACTCGATGAAGTGCTTGAGTCTGTTCATGCCTCTAATTTAGAGAATTTCGCTAAAACCCACTAATTTTACAATTCCATTTACCGGCTGTCCTCGCGCAGTCTCTTGGTCTTAGCTCTTTATCAGGAGCTTACACAGAACACATAAAACAAATTCGTTATGGTCTTCGATCTGGACTTAATCAAAAAACTTTACGGTCAGCTCCCCTCAAAAGTAGACGCCGCCCGTAAACTGGTAGGCAAACCCCTGACCCTCGCCGAGAAAATATTGTACGCCCATCTCTATCAGCCCCCCACCCGCGCCTGCGAACGCGGAAAAGACTATGTTGACTTCGCACCCGACCGCGTTGCCATGCAGGATGCCACCGCCCAGATGGCCCTCCTCCAATTCATGACCTGCGGCCGCGACAAGGTTGCCGTCCCCTCCACCGTCCACTGCGACCACCTGATCCAGGCTAAGACCGGCGCCGCCGCCGACCTCGCCACCGCACTCGACGTCAATAAAGAAGTCTATGATTTTCTGGCTTCTATTTCCAATAAATACGGCATCGGCTTCTGGAAACCCGGCGCCGGGATCATCCATCAGGTCGTGCTGGAGAACTATGCCTTCCCCGGCGGCATGATGATCGGGACCGACTCCCATACTCCCAACGCCGGCGGTCTCGGGATGGTCGCCATCGGTGTCGGCGGCGCCGATGCGGTAGACGTAATGGCCGGCCTCCCCTGGGAACTCAAGATGCCCAAACTCATCGGCGTCAAACTCATCGGCAAAATGAGCGGCTGGACCTCCGCAAAGGACATCATCCTCAAAGTGGCCGGCATCCTCACCGTTAAAGGCGGCACCGGCGCAATTGTAGAATACTTCGGCGAAGGCGCCGACAGCCTGAGCGCCACCGGTAAGGGAACGATCTGTAATATGGGTGCGGAGATCGGCGCCACCTGCTCTCTTTTCGCCTACGACGCCAAAATGTCCGCCTACCTCAAAGCAACCGGCCGCGAAGAAGTATCCGCCCTCGCGGATGGCATCAGGGACTACCTTCGCCCCGACAAAGAAGTCTACAGCGATCCCGCAAAATATTACGACCAGGTCATCGAGATCGACCTGGGCGAGCTCGAACCCCACGTCAACGGCCCCTTCACGCCCGATCTCGCCTGGCCCATCAGCAAATTCGCCGCAGCCGTCAAAGCCAACAATTGGCCGGAACGCCTCGAAGTCGCCCTCATCGGGTCGTGTACCAACTCGTCCTACGAAGACATCAGCCGCTCGGCTTCGCTCGCCAAACAAGCCATCACCAAAAAGCTCAAGACAAAAGCCGAATTTACCATTACCCCCGGCTCCGAACAGGTTCGCTATACCATCGAAAAAGATGGCTTCCTCAAGACCTTCGACGAGATCGGCGGCGTCGTCCTCGCAAACGCCTGCGGCCCCTGTATCGGCCAGTGGGCCCGCCACATCGACGACCCCAACCGTAAGAACTCGATCATCACCTCTTTCAACAGAAATTTCGCAAAACGCAACGACGGTCTTGCCAGCACCCATGCCTTCGTCGCCAGCCCCGAGATCGTCACCGCCTTTGCCATCGCCGGCGACCTCACCTTCAACCCGTTGAAGGATAAGCTAAAGAACGACAAGGGCGAAGACGTCATGCTGGACGAGCCCAGCGGCGTCGAACTTCCGCCCAAAGGCTTCTCCGTCGACGACCCCGGCTACCAGGCCCCGGCAAAAGATGGCAGGAATGTCCAGGTTGTCGTCAAGCCGGATTCCCAGCGCCTCCAGTTGCTGGAGCCCTTTGCCGCCTGGGAAGGCACTGACCTGAAAGGACTGAAGCTCCTCATCAAAGCCAAAGGCAAATGCACCACCGATCATATTTCGATGGCCGGCCCCTGGCTGAAGTTCCGCGGTCACCTCGATAACATTTCCAACAATATGCTCATCGGAGCGGTCAACTTCTTCAACGACAAGACCGATTCCGTCAAGAATGAACTGACCGGCGGATACGGAGCAGTGCCCGCTACCGCCCGCGCTTACAAGGCCGCAGGCGTTGGCTCGGTCGTAGTCGGCGACGAGAATTACGGTGAAGGCTCCTCCCGCGAACATGCCGCCATGGAGCCCCGCCACCTCGGCGTCCGCGCCATCGTCGTCCGCAGCTTCGCCCGGATCCACGAGACCAATCTCAAGAAACAGGGTATGCTCGCCCTCACCTTTGCCAACAAGGAAGACTATGAAAAGGTGCAGGAAGACGATACGATCGATATCACCGGCCTGACCTCCTTCGCCCCCGGCAAGCCGCTCACGATGGTCCTGCATCACAAGGACGGCAGCACCGACAACCTCACCCTTAACCATACCTACAACCAGCAGCAGATCGGCTGGTTCAAAGCCGGCGGCGCCCTCAACGTCATCCGCGCCGAGATCAAGAAATAAGGGTCACCCCTCTATATCGAAAGCCTCCACCCGCGGAGGCTTTTTTATTTTGTCACCAATCCCATCCTGATTCTGCGCCAGCCATCCCTCCCTGCTCCATCGTCGTCCCCCCGTCCCGTTCCCCCTCATCCCTCCATGCCCTTCCCCCAATACTATGCCGCCCCCCACCAGAGACGACCCCGCCAACAGCGCCATCCGCAGCATAAATTCCCGCCGCCCGCCTGAATATTCGTCCATCATATATTTCACATGCAGTATCCCTCAATATAGAATATCTTGGTCCGCTCAGCATTACAAACCACCCTTTTTAGGTACTTTTCCGATACAAACGGATGATCATGAACCCTCGCCTGCTCTTTTTAATCCTCGCAGCCTGCCTTGCCGTCCCCGCTGTCCGGGCCCAAAACGTCCTCCCCGCCGTCCCCGCTGCCCTGGCCCAAAACGCCCTCCCCGCCAACCGGGCCCACGACGTCCTCCCCGCCATCCGCGTCCAGGACGTCCTCCCCACCGTCCGCGCCCAGGACGCCCACCCGACCACCTCCCCCCGAACACCCTCCCGCCCCTTCGCCGTCATCGGCTACTTCGCCGGCAGAAGCACCGCCATCGACAGCTTCCCCACCCGCGAACTCACCCATATCATCTTCAGCTTTTGCCACCTCAAGGGTAACAAGATGCACGTGAGCAACTCCCGCGATGCCCGCACGATCAGACGACTGGTCGCACTCAAAACATCCCATCCCGGCCTTAAGGTCATCCTCTCCCTCGGCGGCTGGGGTGGCTGCA
Source organism: Puia sp. (assembly GCA_035508835.1). GTDB lineage: Bacteria > Bacteroidota > Bacteroidia > Chitinophagales > Chitinophagaceae > Puia. The sequence goes on along the minus strand of DATJMG010000203.1, from coordinate 1,743 downwards.
AGACCTGCCCCGATGTCTTCGCCACCGAAGAAGGCCGGACCGAATTCGCCCGTTCCGCCAAACGGCTCACCGATAAATACCATACGGACGGCATCGACCTCGACTGGGAATATCCCGCCCTCGTCAACGTCCCCGGCTATCCCTACTACCCCGAAGATAAAGACCATTTCACCGCCGTCATCCGTTCACTCCGCGAAGCGCTCGGCGACGACAAAGAGATCAGCTTCGCAGCAGGCGGCTTCACGGATTATCTGAAAACTTCCGTCGACTGGAAGAACGTGGTCCCGCTCGTCAACTATATCAACCTCATGACCTATGACCTCGTCAACGGCTACGCTACCACCACCGGCCACCATACGCCCCTGTACTCCACTCCGCAACAGGTCGAATCCACCGACCACGCCGTCCGCTACCTCGACTCCGTCGGCGTCCCGCCCGGTAAGATCGTCATCGGCCTCGCCTTCTACGCCCGGGTGTTCAAGGACGTCGACAGCATTAACGGCGGGCTCTACCAACCCTGCCATTTCTACCGCGGCGTTTCCTACCGTGCCCAGGCAACCTACCTTTCGGCCGACAGCGGCTGGACTTACCACTGGGACCCCGTCGCCCAAGCTCCCTGGTCCTATAATGCAAGGGAACACCTCATGGCCTCCTATGACGACACCGCCTCCGTCCGGCTCAAAACGCTCTATGCGCTGCACAGACACCTCGGCGGCGTCATGTTCTGGCAGCTGGCCGAAGACCGCTTCTTTTCCGGCGGTTTACTGGACGTCATTTACCGAACGAAAGAGGCTGACCATCAATAACATAGAATGGTGCGCCCAAGAAAAACGGTGAATCCCCCCGATTCCACGGCGAAAAAGGCAACCATTAACATTTCATTATCGTATTGTTCAGCTTGGTAAAAGTAGTTTGCGCGTTCATACTATTACTACATCTACCACTAACAGTTCACCCGATTTTGATCTCAGGAAACACGCAAATACACGCCTTGATAGAAGGCTGCCGTTCCAATGATCGCGCAAGCCAAAAAGAGCTGTATAATATGCTCAAGGACTATGCTGTGAAAATATGCTACCGGTATCAGAACAACCTTGAACAGGTAGAAGAGATCATGAATGAAGGTTTTATCAAGCTCTTTAAAAGCATTCACCAGTTCGAGGAATCCCGGCATGCCGACGTACTGGCGTCCTTGAAAGGATGGTTCAAACGCATCCTCGTCAATACCTGTATTGACCACTATCGCAAAAATGCGTCCTATGTACACGGCCAGATGCTCTCCGAAGATACCGAGAACATCGCCGACAAGCAGGAGACCGGGATCGACATCCTCTCCTATAAGGAGATCATCGAGGCGATCCGCCAGCTGTCCCCCGCCTACCGGGCCGTATTCAATTTATTTGTGATCGAAGGGCTTACCCACGAAGAGATCGCCAAACACCTGGGGATCTCCGTCGGATCTTCCAAATCCAACTTGTCGAAAGCACGCGATAACCTGCGAAAAATACTAACAAAAAAAACTGACACGAGAGAGTATGTTGAACCTATCCGATAAAGACTTGGATCGCCTCAGCCAGGAGGCGGCCCAGCAACACGAGCCGGGAGATATCGTCGGCCCGAAGTTCTGGGAGAAGTTGGAAACTCGGCTGGATAGGGATTTGGGAAAAGTCACTCCAAATCCGGCGCGCGGTATCCGCCGCCTGCCGTACTACTATGCCCCGGCTTTACTCGTGATCCTGGGCG
>DATJMG010000202.1:0-12621 GCA_035508835.1 Puia sp. | reverse complement strand
TCACATCCAGCACCGCCAGATCCGTCACCACTTTCTTTACACATTTCACCCCCGTCAACGGCAACGTACAAGCCGCGAGTAACTTCGGCTCACCTTTTGGATTCGTATGCTGCATCGCCACAATGATATTCCGCGCACTCGCCACCAGGTCCATCGCCCCTCCCATCCCTTTCACCATCTTCCCCGGGATCTTCCAGTTCGCGATATCTCCCGAATCGGATACCTCCATCGCGCCCAGTACCGTCAAATCGACCCGCCCCGCCCGGATCATCCCAAAACTTTCCGCACTGTCGAAGAACGCCCCTCCCGGCAGCACCGTAACCGTTTCCTTCCCCGCATTGATTAGATCGGCATCTATCTCCTCGTCGGTCGGATAAGGCCCGATACCCAGCAGCCCATTCTCCGACTGCAACATCACGGTGATGCCCGCCGGGATATAATTGGCCACCAGCGTGGGAATGCCGATCCCCAGATTGATGTACATCCCATCCCGCAATTCCTGCGCGATCCTCCTCGCGATCCCGAATTTATCGAGGGCCATGATTCATTGATTTTTTGTTAATCGAACCGTTCGTCTTTCAATCCGTTTTTCGTAGTTCCTCCCTTCAAAGATCCGTTGCACATAAATGCCCGCCACATGCACCGCATCCGGATCCAGCTCACCCGGCTGCACCAGCTGCTCCACCTCCGCAATGGTAATATTCCCCGCCTTCGCCATCGCCATCGAGAAATTCCGCGTCGTCTTTCGAAAGACAAGATTCCCCAGCGTATCCCCCTTCCAGGCCTTCACGATCGCAAAATCAGCGTGCAGCGCATATTCCATCAGGTACGGCTTCCCTCCGAACTCCCTTACCTCCTTCCCTGCCGCCACCTCCGTCCCGTAACCCGCCGGCGTATAGAAGGCAGGAATGCCCATCGCCGCCATCTGGATCCGTGTAGCCAGCGTCCCCTGCGGAACCAGGTCCACCTCCAGCTCGCCATGCAGCAATTGCCGCTCGAATTCTTCATTCTCCCCCACGTATGAACTGATCATTTTCCTGATCTGCCGGGTCTTTAAGAGAAGGCCCAGACCGAAATCGTCTACCCCGGCATTATTGGAGATACAGGTCAGCTGGCGTATCCCCTTCCGGGTCAATGCAGCAATACAATTCTCGGGTATCCCGCATAACCCGAATCCGCCCAGCATGATCACAGCCGAGTCAGGAATATCCCGGATCGCCTCATCCGGCCCTGTAACAACTTTTTTCATATGGAAGATATTTCAAACCCAAAAAATGCCGCCACTCACCCAAAAATGCCGCCACTCCCACCCCTAAGGTCGCCTCCTCGTCGTGTCCCGCTTTGCCTTCATAGCCCGCGCCACCGAATCCCGCCTTCTCGCAGCCGCCTCGCGCAGCCGCTGTATCAGGTCTGCCTGAACACCCCCCGTTCCCGGAACAAAAACCCCCGGCCTCGGTACTCCCGGCCTCACCGCCCCCGGAACATTCGCACCCCCCGGCCTCACCGCACCCGGAACAGTCGCACCTCCCGGCCTCGGCACCCCTGGCCTCATATTAGCCGGCGGCACCGGCGCATGATACGTCGAAGGCCGGTCATACATCTCCGCTCGCGCCCGCCCACCCCGCGCGATCACACTATCGAACAGCAGCTGATTCAACTCCGGATGATCCAGATAATACCGATAACTCTTCCGGAATTCATCCGGCGAAACTTCATGCAGCCGGAGCACTTCCGCATACAACCGCATCGTCTCCGCCTTCCGGTCTATATGGGCCGAATCCTTTGCCAGGTACAGCGCCGCATACTGATCCGCCTGAGCCATATCCCACATCACCTGCTCCATCTTATCCCTGGAAAGTATGCCTCCGGGCACCCCGTTCTTATCCGAGCACCCCGCCACCGCAAGACAACACATGAGTAAGCCTAATAGAACATTTCTCCCCCTCATTGCAAATCTGCTTTAAACATGTTGGCATCCGAGACATCCAGATGCGTCAGGAGGTCGAGCGCCCTGGCCTTCTGATCGGCATCCGACTGGACAAAGACTTTAGAGACCTCGTTTGCTTTCCCACCCTCGAAAAAGAACTGCATGATCATCAACCGGGGATTCTCCTGGTTGACGGTGTTTAACATGTTGAGGGCATTCAGCACTCCTGTCCGTCCATCTGCCGGTTTGTCATATAGCATGTCCATTCCCGACCGATAGTACGAATAATAGGCGTCGTGCACCAGCGTGTATTTGCTGTTCGTCAGATTCTCGATAAGCCAATACCGGTTATAAATGCCATCGAACGGTTTCCAACCGCTGATCTCGCGGCTATCCGGCGCATTGTTCACGATATTCAGCGCTTTCTGAAAATAGGGATCTCCTCCCCTCAGCGAATAGGAATCAAACTCCAACCCCAGGATCACATAGATGTAATACGCAACCTCCGCCGTCAGATTCGCCGCCAGCGGCTCCGTTCCCTGAACCCGGTTATCACTGAAATCCAACGGTTGATATTCCGCATACCGGAACGCGAACGACTGATCCTGGAAATTGATGATCGGGCTCGTATATGCGGAATTATAGATCGGCCGCCCTGCCTGCACCATCAGTGTCGCCGAATACGAATTGTTATCCCCGGCCGAGGAAATATTGATCAGGAAGTTACACCGGATCTTCTCACTCGCCTGAAATGTTTCATTCGACCAGTTACGCCCATTGATAAAATCATGAAGCGAATTTTGCAATGTGGTAAATACCCGATGGTCTACCGTCGACGGGATCCGGGATGCGATCACCGTTACGTTTGCATTGATATCCTGCGCCCACATCCGCGCCACCAGCCCCGTCAGGAAAAAAGCGGATAATACAATTTTCTTACGCATACAACAATTTTACTACCTGATCAACGATATCTTTTGCTACTTGTTGTTTGGCTTTACGCTCATACCCCAGTTCCAGCCCATTCCGCCCGAATAGCGTGATTTTATTGGTGTCATAGCCGAATGTGGCCCCCGCGTCGTTCAACGAATTCAGCACAATGAGGTCGGCATTCTTGGCCTCCAGTTTGCTGAGCGCGTACGCGCGTTCGTCGTTACCCTCCAACGCAAACCCCACCAGCACCTGGTCCTTCCTTTTGGTACCCCCGAGCGTTTTCAGGATATCCATCGTTCTTGTCAGCTCCAGCGTCATCTTTTCCCCCGTCTTCTTGATCTTCTCTTTCGCTGCCTGAATAGGCCGGTAATCCGCTACCGCCGCCGAAAGGATCCCGATATCTGCACCTGCCCACCGGTCCACACTGACCTTGTACATTTCCTCCGCCGATATTACCCGGTGAACCCTCACGCCCCGTTTTTCCACTTCGATCGGGGAAGGGCCCAGCACCAGATCGACCTCCGCCCCCCGTGCCGCCAATTCCTCCGCCAGCGCGACACCCATCTTACCGGAAGAATGATTCCCTATAAACCGGACCGGATCAATTGCCTCATACGTCGGGCCTGCCGTCACCAGGGCCCGCTTCCCAACCAAATCCCTCCGGCCCTCACCGGCCCGATCAAAACGACGCTTCCTCACCAGGTCCGCCCGACTCTCACCCGCCAGATCATCCCCACTCTCATCCACCAGGTCCTCCCCACTCTCACCCGCCAGGTCCGCCCGGCCCCCACCATTTAAATCACCCGGCCCCTCACCCATCATCCTTTCCATATAACTCATGATCTCCTCCGGTTCCGCCATCCTCCCGTCCCCGAACAACCCGCTCGCCAGTTCTCCATTGCCAACAGGGATAATATGATTGCCATAAGACCGAAGCCGCCCGAGATTGGCCTGCGTGGCCGGATGCCTCCACATATCCTCATCCATTGCCGGCGCCGCCACCACCGGACAAACAGCCGACAGGTATACCGCAAGCAGCAGGTTATCGCAAATTCCATGCGCCATTTTTGCCAGTGTGTTGCAGCTCAGCGGTGCGATCACCAATACGTCTGCCCACCTTCCAAGCTCCACATGATTCGCCCAGGTCCCCGCGTCCGCCAGTTCTGTCAACACCGGATTCTTCGCCAGGGTCGAGAGCGATAGCGGCGTAACAAAGTCCTTCGAAGCAGGCGTCTGGATCACCTTCACCGCCGCACCCTCCCGGACGAGCAGCCTGATCAGTACGAGCGACTTATACGCTGCAATACTTCCGGTAACCCCTAACAGTATTTTCTTTTCCTGGAATAGTGACATATCTTGTTGGTTATACCCCATTAACGCGCAAACGGCAGGTGCCCATCAGCCGCCCTGCCGTATAATTAATTTCTATTCCGACCCGCATTATCCACCCGTTCCTATCTGCACTATCCAGCCGTTCCTATCCATCCTACACGCCCATTCTCACTTGAACAGGTCATCCTCATTCCGCCGATAATAGATCTTGTCATCCATGAATTCCTGGGTGGCCAGCAGCGCCGGATTCGGCATGCGCTCATACGCCTTCGAGATCTCGATCTGCTCCTTATTCTCATGGATCTCTTCCAGGCTGTCGGTATGACTGGCAAACTCTTCCAGCTTGTTGTGCAGCTCTTCCTTCAGGGAAATATTGATCTGATTCGCCCTCTTGGCAATGATCGCGATCGACTCATACAAATTGCCCGTCTTGGCCTTTATATCGGTCAAATTCTTCGTCTCCACCACATTCGCGGTATTCGCATTAACTTGCCTTCTTAGTCTGCTCATTTTTTAAATTTTTTAGATTATTCTGCGCTGAAGTCAGATACTCCTGTACACTCGATTTTAATTGACTGTCAGAGAAACGATCCATGAAATCATTGCATTGTGTAACCACCGTCTCGAACCGCTCTTCCTGCTTCTCATAGATACTCATCTCCGCATATCGAAAATCAGCCTTGATTATCAAGAATTTATACTCGTCGCTCTTTTCAGAATCGGGATAGCTGACCATCAGACTATTGCAGGCCACCCCACATGCCTTGAAGTACCCCAGGTCATAATACAGCTGCGCGCTCATGAAATCCTTCAGCTCCAGCTTCGCCCTGCATTTATCGATGATATCCTGCGCCTCCTTGTCTTTTTCAGACTCCGGATGGGTGTTGATGAAGGCTTGCATAAAGCCGATCGTCTTCGTCGTATTCGTTTGATCCAGTTCGACCTTCGGCGACTGCATATAGAAGGTATATGCCCGCATATAGTCCATCTCTTCCGCCTTGTTACTGTTCGGGAATACCTCCACAAACCCCTTGAATAGGTTCTCCGCGTTGGGATAATCCTTCAAATAATAGGCGCAATAGGCAAACTTATAGTAGATGTCCTCAAAATGCTCGCTGCCCTTGAAGACCCGGAACAATTCCTCGAACAGTTGCTGCGCATGATTATAGTCCTTGTCGTCATAATATTTGTCCGCCGCCCTCAGCTTATAGTCATAGTCATTGCTTTTCATCACTTGCGAAAAGCGCGAACAGGAAGTGAACAGAAATATCCCGAAAAATGCAATGGTAAACAGACGCATAGAAGCAGGCAAAATTAAAGTATTTTAGGCAAATATTTGCAGACAATGTCCCGGAAGGCAAAAATGCAGGTATTTCTCCGCCACCCCAAATATAGGTAGTTAAAATCCGCCAAAAAATTAGCGCGGACCTTGCGGCCCGCGCTATTCTATTCATTCATAGCAACTTATCTCATCTCCTCCGCAGGTTCGGATGCGGTGCAGGAACCGTATTCGGCCCTTCCTCGCCGGTAGCATCCTGCAGATCGACCGTAGCCTCATCACCACCACTCTGACCATAGCGGAAAATGAAGCGGTCCGAGCTAATTCCTTCCTTCTCAACCAGGTAGTTGATAACGGCATTTACCCGGTCCCAGCTCAGCTGCTGAGCGGCCTTGCTGGATTCGCCATAACCGATAACCGCGATCTTGCAGCTCGGGTTATTACGCATCTGGACAGCGGCGCTGGCCAGTAACGCTTGATTATCCTTGCTCAACGTAACCGCATGCCCCTTGAACGTGATGCTGGGCAGGTTCCCGATATTACACTTCCTCGGACCATTCCAATTGGCCAGGGAATCTCTCAGGTCCTTGCAGCACTGCGGATCGGGACATTTTCCGACCCCGTCGGCATCCACCGGCTGGCAGATCGTCGGCGTGATCTTTTCCTTATCGCGGCAGTCCGGAACCCCGTCACCATCCGTATCCAGGCTAACTCCATGGGTATCGACCGGACAACCCTTTGGCGTGTTCGGCTCCAGGTCGAACTGATCCGTCACCCCGTCACCATCTGCATCATCCAGCACCGGCTTCGGCAACTTCATATGGCGGGGGGCATTGAGCTCGTTGTAAGCATAATCCAGGGGGTTCAGCCACCACAGCGGCTCCACGGCATGCTTGGCGAAAATATTGTAGTTGATCCCGACGGAAGCATAGTTATAGCGACCGGCAGACCCAACCTGCGCAATGCTTTCATAGGCACTGGGCGTATAATTGTTCTGCCACTGCTGGCCTGCAAGCAACCTCGTTGTTGTTAAAGTCACCTTATCCTCAACCTGAATATTAAACCGGTCGGTCAGTTTGAACTGCGCACCAATACCGACAACTCCCACGAAGTCAAGGGGCACGCCGCCCAGATTGCCGCTCGTACTCGGCCGTTCAGCGATGGTATTCCAATTTCCGGTCATCACGCCCTTCAGCGCATTGCGGATCTGCTTCCTGTTGCTATAACCCTCGACCGGGTACTGATCGATCACCGCAACATATCCCGGGATGTAACCCGGCGAGGCCTTGTACAACGTTCCGTAGGTCATGGCGCCGATCCCGCCGAACAAATACCAGTTGAATCCGACTTTGGCCTTGTGAAAGTTGATGTTATTGAACGTGAACACTCCTTGAAGCGATAGTTCATGGACCGTGGACCGGTAGTTATAGAAGATCGAGTCGAACTGCCCGCTCGGCTGCGGCGCATAGATCGATTCCAGCTGAAGATTCTTCCCATATGCCTGCGTATATTGATAATTCAATCCCCGGAGCCGGATCCAGTCATATTCACCGCGAATCGAAAAGACATAACCCAGCGCCTTCCGGACATGAAAGCCAAACCCGCCCGTAGGACCCCAGTTGGTAACAGAAGTCCATCCATATGTATAACCGCCGGTTACGCCGATCTCCCATTCATTCCGTGGCTTGGCGGGAAAAGGATATGCATTGTTCAGGAATTCATTGTGCTGCGCGAGCCGTCTGGTAGGGATAAGGGAAGAGTCCCGGATATCATAACTGCTGCCCACAGTCTGGGCATCGGCATATGACAGCAACAGGCAGATTAACCCAAGCAAAAGAGTCAATTTCTTACTGGCCATAACTGATATTTATGTGAATGAATGAATTAAACCTGAGAAGATTATGGTGCAAAAATAGAGATTGGTGCGCAATAACCAAATTTTTTTAACAATACGTATAAAATAAAAGTTGTATGGCAACGACCGTTAGACAGGCTGATTTTAGTTTTAGTTGCCTCTGCGCCGGAAAATATTTTGAAGCCCCAAAATATTTTGAAAGTGCTAATATTGTCCTTCCAACAATTTACGCAAGCCACTGTCCAGCCGGAGTTTTCATCACCCGCTTGAACAACCGATCAAAGAATGAAAATTGCACAAGCCATACTACGTGAAGAGCTGGCCAGCTTCGAGAAAAGGTTCAAAGAAGCGGTAAAAAGCCAGACCCCCCTCCTGGATCGGATCATGCAGTTCATTGTCAATCGAAAAGGCAAGCAGCTCCGCCCCATGTTCGTCCTGCTCTCCGCCAAATTGTGCGGCCCCGTTAACGAAGCCGCCTACCGGGCAGCTTCCCTCGTAGAATTATTACATACCGCAACCCTCGTGCATGACGACGTCGTAGACGAATCCCTGGAAAGAAGAGGCTTTTTTTCAACCTATGCGCTGTGGAAAACCAAGATCTCCGTTCTTGTCGGCGACTACCTGCTGTCCAAAGGCCTCTCCCTGTCCCTGGATCATAGCGACTTCAGGGTCCTCCAGATTCTCAACAGCTCCATCCAGAACATGGTCGAAGGTGAGCTCCTCCAGCTCGAGAAATCCAGATCCCTCAACCTCAGCGAAGCCGTATACTTCGAGATCATCCGCAACAAAACGGCCTCCTTCCTTGCCTCCTCCTGTGCGGCAGGCGCTTATGCCGCCAGCCGGGATGAAATAAAAGCCGAGCAGCTCAGACAATTCGGTGAAAAGGTCGGGATCGCTTTCCAGATCAAGGACGACCTGTTCGACTATGGCAACGAAGCCGTCGGCAAACCAACGGGAAATGACATCAAGGAAAAGAAGCTGACCCTCCCGCTGATCTATACCCTTAATCGTCTCGACCGCGCCACCCGAAGGGAGATGATCTACCTGGTCAAGAACCATGGCAAGGACCATGAGAAAGTACAGCAAGTCATCCGGAAAGTGATCGAGACCGGCGGCATCGACTATGCCAGCCGGCAAATGAATATCTATCGGGACGAGGCCCTGGCGATCCTCTACCAATTTGAGGATAATGATGCCCGTAAGGGCCTCGAAGAGCTCGTCCGCTACACAACAGACAGGAAGTACTGATGGAAAAACGCTGGAACATACTAACTTCAGATCCGGTCGCCACCCGGTCCCTGCAAGCCGGGCTCCGGATCAATGAGGTGCTGTGCGCGCTGCTTGTTCAGCGGGGTATCCGCACCTTCGACCAGGCCAAAGACTTCTTTCGACCACAGTTGAGCGCACTTCATGACCCCTGGCTCATGAAGGACATGCGCACCGCTGTAGACCGCATCCTCAGCGCCATTCGAACCGGAGAGAAGATCCTCATTTATGGGGACTATGACGTGGATGGCACAACCGCCGTCGCCTGCGTGTATCAATTCCTCCGGAAATTCTGTTCTACCGAACGGCTCCAATTCTATATCCCCAACCGGTACCGCGAAGGGTACGGCATTTCGAAACCAGGAGTTGATTTTGCCTTCGACAACGGGTATACGCTGGTCATTTCCCTCGACTGCGGTATCAAATCCGTTGACCTCATTGCCTACGCAGCCGCTCTGGGCATCGACTTCATTGTCTGTGACCACCACCTGCCCGACGATCAGCTGCCTCCCGCCGTGGCTATCCTCAACCCCAGGCAACCCGGCTGTCCCTATCCCTACAAAGACCTATGTGGCTGCGGGGTCGGCTACAAGCTGATCACCGCCCTCTCCGCTCAGCTCGGACTGCCTCCGGAAGAAGCCTTCCAGTACCTCGACCTCGTCGCCACCGCAATCGCCGCCGACGTCGTCCCCGTGGACGGCGAGAACCGCATTCTCGCCTGGTACGGCCTGAAGAAAGTCAATGAGAACCCCAATAATGGGATCCGCGCGCTCATTCAGCTTAGCGGCCTCACCCGTGTAGTCAAGATGATCAACCTCGTCTTCATGATCGCCCCCCGCGTCAACGCCGCCGGCCGAATGGACGACGCCCGGAAAGTCGTCCATCTCTTCATCGAATCCGATCCCGAACTTGCCCTCTCCTACGCCAGCCAATTGCATGCCGACAATACCGACCGCAAAGAAGCCGACAGCAGCATGACCGAGGAAGCCCTCGCCATCCTCGAAAAAGAAGTCGCCAACCCCGATCGCAGATCTACCGTCCTCTTCCAGCCGCATTGGCACAAAGGTGTCGTCGGCATCGTCGCCTCCCGGATCATCGAACGATACTACCGGCCTACCATCATCCTGACCCGCAGCGGCGAAGTCATCTCCGGCAGCGCCAGGAGCGTAAACGGATTCAATGTCTATGAAGCCATCCACGCCTGCCGTGAACATTTGCTGGGCTATGGCGGCCACTTCGCGGCCGCCGGTATCACTCTCCTGCCTGAACAGGTCGAAGCCTTTATTCAGAAATTCGAGGAAACGGTCGCCTCTACCATCCAGCCGGGCTCGCTGTTCCCCGAACTGATGGTGGACGCCACGCTCCCTTTCGAGGCCATCCGGCCCGCTTTCTATAATATTTTGGAACAGATGCAGCCGTACGGCCCCGGCAATACCCAGCCTGTCTTCATTAGCCGTAATGTCACCGACAACGGATCCCGCATCGTCAAGGAACTTCATATCCGCTTCGCCCTCCGGCAGGGAACTACCTACGTGGACGGCATAGGGTTCAACCTGGCCGCCAAATTCCCCCTCCTCCAAACCGGCAAGCCCATCGACATCGTATACACCATAGAAGAGAATGAGTGGAACAACCAGAAGAACCTCCAGCTGAAGGTCATCGATTTCGCACCCTCCGATCTCGCCTCCCCGCCATCTGTCGCCAACGCCATCTCCGACCCGGCTTCCGCCAATATCCCCTCCCCCGCATCGACCGCCAACGCCACCTCCGACCTGGCTTCCGCCAACGCCACCTGCGGCCCGGCTTCCGCCGACACCACCCCTACGCTTCCAGAATAATTCTCCCCTTCGGCTCGCCCCCCATCAGTTCCACACTCCGCTGAATAAAATCCGTCAGGTTGTTGCCTTTCAACAAACCCTGGGACAACAGCGCCAAATCTGACAAATTGTGCACCAGCTTTTCCTGCCTCAGCCTGTCTCCTTCCTTCAGGACCTGTTGAAAGATCGGATGATTCCCATTCACCGTCAGGTTTACCTCATCCGGCATATTCGCATAGAAGCCGCCCATTCCTCCGCTTACCGCCGCCATATCCTTCATCCGGCGCATAAACTCGGGCCGCGTGGCAATCACCGGCGGCGCCTCCGGGCTCAATCCCTTCACCTCCACGGTGACGTGAAGATCCGGAACCTGGCGGCCAAACAACTCTTTCAGCAGATTTTCCTCCTCCGCACTCAGCACGGAACCGCCCGATTCCGCCTTGTCGATGAGATTGTCGACAATATCTGCGTCCACCCGCATGAAATGAACATCCGTCCACTTCATCTCCATCTGGTTGATGAAAGCAGCATCTACGATCGTTTCCAGCTTTACCACTACATACCCCTTCGACTGTGCCTGCCGGATATAACTATCCTGCTGCACCGGATTGCTTGTATATAAAATGACCAGCTTCCCATCCTTGTTCTTTTGCAGCGCCTCCGTCGCGGTCCGATATTCCTCCAGCGTATAGAACTTCCCGCCCTGCACATCTTCCATGATATGGAACTTCACCGCCTTCTCCAGGAACTTGTCGTCTGTCATCATCCCATATTTCACAAAAAGCCCCAGACTCTCCCACTTCTCCTCGAACTCCTTCCGTTCCTTACCAAAGATCTCCTCCAGTTTATCTGCAACCTTCCTGGTGATGTGATTGTTGATCTTCCTGACATTCGGATCACCCTGCAGATAGCTTCTGCTCACATTCAACGGAATGTCAGGACTGTCGATCACCCCATGCAGCAACATCAGGAACTCCGGAACGATATCCTTCACTTCATCCGTCACAAAGACCTGGTTACTGTAAAGCTGGATCTTATCCTTCTGGATCTCATAGCTCTGCTTGATCTTTGGAAAATACAGGATACCGGTAAGATGGAACGGGTAGTCGACATTCAAATGGATCCAGAAGAGCGGTGCCTCACTATAGGGGTAGAGCTCCTTATAAAAATCCTGGTAATCTTGTGTGGTCAGATCGCTCGGCCGCTTCGTCCACGCCGGGGTCGGGTTATTAATTTGCTCACCTTCGAACCGGATCGGGATCGGCAAAAAGCGACAAAACTTCTTCAGGATCGTCTTGATCCGCTCGGCATCCAGAAACTCCTGACTTTCCTCATTAATGAACAAAACTACATCCGTACCCCGTTGCGCCTTATCCGGGCTTCGTCGAAGCTCCTCCGCTTCTCCTCGCTCCAATCCTTCGCTGCGCTCGGATCCCGGGCGAAATTCGCCCGTTCCGATCTCATCGAGCGAGAACTCCGGGCTCCCATCACACTCCCAGCGCACCGCCGGCGCATCCTCCCGATAGCTCTTCGAAAACACCACCACCTTCTCACTCACCATAAAGGCAGAATAGAAACCTAGCCCGAAATGGCCAATAATATTGGCCTCATTCTGCCCTTTATACTTGCTGAGAAACTCCTCTGCACCGCTGAAAGCAACCTGGTTCAGATATTTATCCACCTCCTCTCCTGTCATCCCAACCCCCTGGTCTGAGATGGTAATGGTCTTTTTCTCCTTATCTAGTTGAATATCAATAGTTAAATCGCCGATTTCCCCCTTGACCTCCCCGAGTGAAGACAAGGTCTTCAGCTTCTGGGACGCATCGACTGCATTACTGACCAACTCGCGGATAAAGATATCATGATCGCTGTACAGGAATTTTTTGATAATAGGAAAGATGTTTTCCGTCTGTACGCGTATGTTCCCTTTTTGCATGGCAATGATTTTAGTGGTTCCCAGCGGAAATCAAAGAAAATGCCACTTGTTCCGACCTGACACACTGACGGCCTCGATCTCGAAACCGGCATTCCGAACCTTTAACCCCCTATATCCCTCCATATATCCCTACCCGCAGGTCCCGCCCGACATTTCCGGAAAAAAAGCCCATTTTACCCAAAAAATGCCTACTTTTGCAACCCATTTATCACAATTAATCAAATCACAAGGGATCATGAACAATTACGAATTGATGGTGATTTTTACCCCTGTGAT
>DATJMG010000201.1:0-40233 GCA_035508835.1 Puia sp. | reverse complement strand
GTTGGCACGGCGAAAAAAGTGTCGCGGGAGGATCTTTACGAGCTCAGCTACTGTTACTATCAGACCAGAAATTGGAACAAGGCGATCGAGGGGTTCAAACAGCTGGGCGGAAAGGAGGATTCACTGGCGCAGAATTCCATGTACCTTCTCGGTGACGCCTATCTCCGAACGGGGCAAAAGGGCAATGCCCGGAATGCTTTCCTGTTCTGTTCATTGAACAGCAGTAATCCCAAACAGGCTGAGATCTCACAGTTCAACTACGCCAAGCTGTCTTATGAATTGGGTTACCAGGATATAGCGCTTACGGAACTGCAGAATTTCCTGCACCGGTATCCCAATTCGGAATATGCACAGGAAGGGAGGGAATTGCTGATCGGCGTGCTGGCCGGGACGAACAACTATAAGGATGCCCTGTCTCTACTGGACAGCCTCAGCCATCCTTCCGACAATGCCCGCCGGTTGATCCCGCGCATCCTTTATGGACGGGCCACGGAGCTGATCAATGACGGAATGTTGCCGGAGGCGGATGCCTTGCTGGACAAGGCGATGAGAGACCCGGACAACGCCGGCGTGCTTCCCTATGTGAACTTCTGGAAGGCGGAGATCTCGTACCGGCAGAACAGGATCGATGATGCGATCCGGTATTATCTGGAATACCTGAAGAGTGGAGCGGTCAGCGGTGAGGCGAATCCTACCGATGCTCGCTACAATCTGGGGTATTGTTTCCTCAAAAAGGAAAACTACCGGCAGGCGCAGGGTTTCTTCGAGCAGGTGGTCCGGACGCCCAGGATCGGGTCTTCGCCGCTGGAGCAGGATGCCTATGTCCGGGATGCGGATTGTTATTATATGGAGCGGGACTACAGGACGGCGCTGTCGATGTACAACAGGGTGCTCGACCTCTCCTGGCCGGCCGGAGATTATGCCACGTTCCAAAAGGCGATGATCGCCGGAGTTAGCAATGGGCGGCAGAAGATCGCGCTGCTGAATACGATCAGCAGGTTGTACCCGGCGTCCAGTCTGTCGCCGGATGTGAACATGGAGATTGCCGCGACGTATCTGGCGCAGGAGCAGTACCAGGAGGCGTTGCCGTACCTGAAGAATGTACTGCGGTCGCCTTCGGCGGATGCGTTGAAACCAAGGGCGTATCTGCGATCCGGAATTGCGCTGTACAATCTCAACAAGAATGATGAGGCGTTAAGCCAGTATGATTCGCTGATCCGGCAGTATCCCAATTCACCGGAGGCGCAGGATGGGCTTGACAACGTGAAGACGATCTATATAGAGGAAGGCCGCAGCAGCGAATATGTCGATTTTGCAAAGGGGATGGGGATAGAAGTAAGCGCCTCACAGGAAGACCAGCTGGCCTATGAAGAGGCGGAAGTACAGTTCAATAACGGGAATTTCGATGCGGCGATCCAGCGATTCGAAGACTATCTGGCGAAGTTCCCGGATGGCAAATATTCCCTGGAGGCCAACTATTATAAGAGCGAGATCTATTTTTCGCGAAAGGATTGGGCAAAGGCAGTTGTCGGTTATGCGGCAGTGGCGGATAAGGCTCCCAACAAGTTCGGAGAGAGATCGCTGCTTCAAGCCGCCCGGTTGTATTTTTTCAATTTGAAGGATTATGCAAACGCGGAAAAGTACTATAGTAAGCTGAAAGACTTCACTACATCCGAGGAGAACAAGATGGAGGCGATGCGGGGCGTGCTGCGGTGCCAGTATGAGCAGCAGCAATGGTCGGATGCGGTGGCAAATGCAAAAGATCTGCTGGGGCAGAAAGGTTTGAGCACGGATGATAAGGTGCTGGCCAATATGGCGATTGCGAAGTCATATGAGGTTGGCGGGGACTGCACGTCGGCGTTGCAGTATTTCCGGATCGCGGCGGAGCTGACCAAGTCCGCGTATGGAGCGGAGGCCCGGTATGAGATTGCCGATTGCCTGTTCAAGGGCAATCAACTGAAGGATGCGGAGAAGGCGGCTTTCGAGGTAGTAAATAAATCCGGGTCTTATGAGGAATGGGTGACGAAAGCATATTTGCTGCTGGGGGATATCTATTTTGCGGAGAAGGACTATTTCAATGCCAAAGCCACTTACCAGAGTGTCGCCGCGAATACGAAGATCGAGGAGCTCCGGCTGCAGGCGCAGCAGAAGCTGGCTCAGGTGACGGCCCAGGAAAGCCAGAACAGTAAAGTAGACAGCGCCAATTAATCATAACATGGGTAAACAAACTATAGTCCTTCTTTTCGCTCTCTTCGGTGTCTACTCTGCGTTGCAGGCGCAAGATACCACCAAACGCAAGAGCATCGATATCACGTCAGCGTTCAAGCCGGTGTTGCGGGAGGCGGTAAAGATCAATTTCAATGCGGCGCCTCCGGCGGTGGATACTTCCCGCCCGCGGCTGAACTATAATATTCCATCGGAGTATATGTTCCTCAATTATCAGCCGGGGGAATTAAAGCCGGTGGCTTTACAGCGGGACACGTTAATACCCTGGGAGAACTACAATTATATCAAACTGGGAATTGGGAATGTCGTGTTGCCGGTTGCCAACCTCGGGTTCAGTTTCGGCGACGGGAAATCGACGTTCGTCAATATTTTCGCCAACCAGCTTAGTTCTCATGGCAACATCGAATATCAGAAGAGCAGTCTGACGGATGTGAAGATCGATGGAACATTCAAGACGGCCAACAACCCGGAGTGGAATGGCAGTGTAGGGTTCAAGAACGATGAGTATTACCTGTACGGATTTCCCGATACGGTCAAGTATACGGCGGATCAGCTGCGGCAGACCTTTCAGACCTTTAGCGGTGCGGTGTCCCTCCGCAATACGGTGCCGACCGAGTTTGGGTTGTTGTTCCATCCCAGCCTGAGATCCTCGGTCTTTTCGGACAATCATACGCCGCAGGGGACGGAGACGAATACGGTATTGGATCTGCCGCTGGAAAAGCTGATCGGTAAGCAGTTTGCCTTCGATCTTGCGTTGACGGGTGATAACACGCATTATAACCTGCCCGGCAAGTCTGCTGCCCAGACCAACAATCTTTTGTATGTCAAGCCCGCGTTCCAGGTAAAGACGACCAATTTATTCCTGCTTGCTTCGGTCATTCCTTCCTGGGATAACACGATCTTCCATTTGCTGCCCAACTTTGTGGCGGATATTTCGACGAGTGACCAGCGTTTCACTCTTCAACTGGGGTGGCTCGGGTACTATGACAAGGGTTCGTATCAGCGGTTCGAATCGATCAATCCCTGGCTGGCGCAGCCGGATTCGTTGCTGAATACGGAGGTGCAGGAAGGGTATTTTGGGATAAAGGGATCATTAGACAATCATTTCTCTTACGCGGCGAAGGTTGGCTACCTGACCTACACCAATATGCCACTTTTTGTGAACGACAGTATCAATGGCGGAAAGGATTTCCAGATCCGGTATGCGAGCTCGATGGATGCCCTGCAGGTGCATGGCGAGCTGAGCTATCTGTATGGGGAGCAGTTCCAGGCGACGGTGAGCCTCAACACCGACCGGTATATGAATATCAAGGGTGAGCCGAAGGCCTGGGGGATGTTGCCGGCGGAATTGAAGGCTAATTTGAAGTGGGAGGCGTTCAAGGACTTTTGGGCCAAAGTGGACCTGTTTGCTTTTCAAGGAGCGCCATATCGCGCACCGAATGGGGTGGCCTTTACGGGGCCGAACGGGTTCGATATGAATGCGGGGGTGGAGTTCCGGATCCTCAAGCAGCTGAACCTGTGGTTCCAGATGAATAATATCTTCAATGACCAGTATCAGCGTTGGCATCAGTATCAGGTCTATGGGTTCAATGTGGTAGGCGGGATCGTTTTTTCATTCGGGGGAAAATAGATAGCTTCGCGTCATGTTGCAGGTCTTGAATGCTTATTTGTTCCAGCACAGGAGTATCAGTATCCCGGGTCTTGGCACCATTTACCTGGAGACCTTTCCTGCCCATGCAGATGTGGCGGACAGGACTGTTCTGCCGCCGGTCTATCGTTTCCGTTTCGACAAATACTTCGATGCGCCGGAGAAGGAATTCTTTACTTATCTGGCGACTCAGGGCAAGATGCTCGACTTTGAAGCGATCAGGTGGTACAATGAGTTTTCGTTCGATCTGCGGAATCGCATCCGGAATGAGGAGGAGGTTTCGTGGGAAGGGGTCGGGGTGCTGAAAAAGGATGGATCGGGCAATGTCTTGCTGGAATCTGCGGCGGCGCCGGAATTTTTTCAGCAGCCGGTGCCGGCGATGAAAGTGAAACACCAGGACGCAGTACATACCTTGCTGGTCGGGGACCGGGAGCGGACCAGCGGGGAGATGAACGAGTGGCTACAAGAGGAATCGCCTTCCCGCAAGCGGCTCGCCTGGTGGGTTGTAGCGTTGGCGCTGCTGGTGATCGGGCTGGCGATCCTGGCCTGGCGCTTCTATACACACGGCTTTTCCACGGCCAATCAATCAACTCTATAGGTTGCTATGGATCTGATACATTACATGGTCTGTCCCGCCTGTGGTTCGGACGAACTGAAACCCGTACTCAACGCCGTCGACTATACTGTTTCCCACGAACAATTTGCGATCTGGCAATGCCAGCGCTGCAGCCTGCGCTTTACTCAGGATGTGCCGAATGCGGGGGCGATCGGGCCGTATTATCATTCGGAGGACTATATCAGTCACTCGAATACAACAAAGGGTTTGGTTAACCGGTTGTATCACCTGGTGCGGCGGCAAACTTTGTCGGATAAGCGCCGGCTGATCCAGTCGACCACGCGCCGGAAACAGGGCAAACTGCTGGATATCGGGGCAGGTACGGGTGCTTTTGCGGGTTATATGCAGCAGCGCGGCTGGGAGGTAACGGGGCTGGAGCCGGAGGCGGCGGCGCGGGAGGTAGCGTTGGCGGATCATGGGGTGCGGCTGCTGGGAATGGACCAGTTGGATGTGCTGCCGGGAGAGAGCTATGACGCCATTACGTTATGGCACGTGCTCGAGCATGTCCATGAACTGCATCCCTGTCTGGATCGGCTGCGAGCGCTGGTTAGCAAGGGCGGCCGGATATTTATCGCGGTACCCAACTATACTTCGTATGATGCTGAAGTATATGGCGGGGCGTGGGCGGCTTATGACGTTCCGCGGCATTTGTATCATTTTTCCCCGGATGCGATGGAACAGCTGCTGATCCGTCATGGGTTACAGCTGCATTACAGCCAGCCGATGTGGTACGACAGTTTTTATATCAGTATGATGAGCGAAAAATACCGGAACGGGAAGAGCAATATGCCCGCGGCGATGTTTCGGGGGATGGTCTCAAATCTCAAGGCATTTGTCGACAAGTCGAAGTGCAGCTCGCTCATCTATGTAGCAGGGAAGTAGGTACAGCAGCGGGGTGGTACTTACAGCGGGAATTTGATCTCGTAGATGTTCGGCCAGAGTTTCCCGGTGACATAGATGAGACCCGAAGCGGGGTTATAGGCGATTCCGTTGAGCACTTCGGAGCCGGGGAATTTGTTGCGGGCTTCGGCGGCGATAGATCCGAGGTCCAGCCTGCCCACAACCTTTCCGGAACTGGTGTCGATCTTGAGGATATAGTCTGTCTGCCATTGATTGGCGTACAGATAGCCGTGGATGAGCTCGAGCTCGTTAACGTTACCGACGGGACCGTTGTTGTCATTTACGGTGAGGGTCTTGACGGTTTCAAAGGTATTCGGGTCAAGGTAGGTGATATTGCTCGTGCCGTCGCTCATGATGAGGTCTTTCCCGTTGGTAGTCATGCCCCAGCCTTCGCGGGAGGGGAAGGTAAATTCACCCAATTTTTTGAAGGTCCTGGCGTCATAGATGAAGCCCACTTTTGTCTTGTAGGTCAACTGGTACACCTTGCCGTTAAGAAAGGCGATCCCTTCCCCAAAATATTTTTTCCGGTCGATCTCTACTTTAGGGTGGAGTTTGCCGGTGATGGTGTCCACGGTGCCAAACTCAGAATGGCGGCTCTCGGGCATGTCGGTATCTGTCCCGGTGCTTTCATAGAGCTGACCGTCGTGAAACAGCAGCCCTTCGGTGAAGGCGGTGGTATCATGGGGAATGAGTTTCATGACGGTGAAGTCGATAGTAGGGGGTGTGTTGTCCGCGGCGGAATCGAGGGCTTGGGTATTGTTGTTGGCGCCGTGATTGCACGCTGCCAACATGCTGAGGATCAGCAAGAATGAGATCGCTCTGTTCTTTATGGGGCTCATAGCGGGGCAAATATAGGCTTCGTGCGCCTACGGCGGAGGGTAGTGGGGGTAAAATTTGTCCTAAATGTTTTGACTTGTCGGTCTTTTTTTGTTGTTTTACAGTTGCTTACGCCGGGCTGCCCCATGTAAGCCATATCTGCACTATTGTTTGATTTACAAAGATTTGTAAATCCTTTCCCTTGATTAACCGGTCCATATCTTCTGAACTGCCTCCTTTAAAAAGAAGGTATGAAACTCTATTTATCCGCCCTGTGCTGCATGATCCTGGGTATCCGCGGTTGGTCGCAGCCGAGCTGCCGGTCCACGGAATACCGAAGAGAGCAGCTTAATGCCAACCCTGCCCTGGTGCAGGCGGTGGCTTCCATCGAGGCCTTTACAGCCAATCAGCTGAAGAATCGGCCGGTGATCGTTAGCGGAGGGGGAGGGTCGGGGGTTACGGCGGTTCCGATCATTACCATCCCTGTTGTCGTTCACATTATTTATCAAACCGAGTCGGAGAATATCAGCGATGCGCAAGTGCGGTCGCAGATCGAGGTATTGAATCAGGACTACCTGAAGCGGAATCCGGATACCGCAGAGATCCCTGCATATTATCGGGGATTGGCTGCCAATTGCGGATTTCGGTTTGGGCTGGCGCAGCTGGATACCAATGGGGCTGCGACTACGGGAATTGTCCGGCGGCAAACGGATGTCGCCGCTTTTTCTATCAATGACGGCATCAAATTTACGGCAAGCGGCGGTGATGATGGCTGGGACCGTGACCGGTATCTGAATATCTGGGTTGGCAACCTGACTGGCGGCATCCTGGGGTATTCGAGTATTGTCGGCGGCCCGAAGGCAACGGACGGGGTAGTGGTGCTGTATACTGCATTCGGCACCATGGGGACAGCCACAGCCCCTTTCAACCGCGGGCGTACGACAACGCATGAGATCGGGCACTGGCTGAATATGATCCATACCTGGGGAGATGACAGTTGCGGAAATGATGAGGTTGCAGACACACCGCCGCAGGAAGGGCCTGACTACGGGGAACCCAACGGGATCATTCTCTCGTGCGGTAATGAGCCTTATGGCAACCTGTACCAGGACTATATGGATTTCACGGATGATATCGGCATGCATCTTTTCACTTATGGTCAGCGGGACCGGATGCGGGCCCTTTTTGCGCCGGGCGGGTTCCGTTATCCGCTGCTGTCTTCCACGGTGCCGGTGGCGATCCCGGATAGTTCGGTGGGTCCGGATATTCCGGCAGGTGCAATTACGGTCTTTCCCAATCCGGCGGTAAGCACGGTAACCATAAAGTTAGCCGATGAGTCGAGTATCGGGGGTTTGATGGAGGTGTATGATCAGCTTGGACGGCTGGTGTTGACGATGCGGATCACGTCCGTGGAGCTACAACTGGATGTGTCATCGTGGAGTGCCGGGGTATACTTTCTCAGGGTGAGCGGGGCAAAGGTGCCGGTGGCGGGTAAGCTGGTGAAAATTTAGGTCAGGAGTGAAGCGACCTGCTCGCCGATAACGGGTGCCAGTGCGACGCCCATGCCGTGCATCCGGACGGCACAAAATACATGATCATTCACGGCCCTGATAACAGGCATTTTATCGCCCCCCATTCCCATGATACCGGCCCAGCGGTTGGCGATAGTATAGTGGCGGCCGGGCAGCACCACTTCGCGCAGAAAACGTTCCAACTCGTGCTGGATGGTATCGGTCAGCATCATTTCCGTCGTCGTTTCCTTATCGAATGCGTGGTTGCGGGCGCCGCCGAGCAGCACCCGTTCGCCGAGATTCCGGAAATAGTAAAAGCCTTCGTCAAAATGGAAGGTGCCTTTGAACGGGAGTCCGTCTATGGGGGAGGTGACGAGGACCTGGCCCCGGGCGGGGATAATGTCCAGTTGGGGGAGGAGTTGGCGGGCAAAGGCGTTGGTGCACACGAGCAATTGAGCGGCGATCAGCGGGAAGGGGTGTTGGGTGTGCAGCAGCAGGTGGCCGCCCGTTTTTTCGTAGCCGGTGATCTCGACGTTGTTGAGGATGGTAACGCCGAGGGATTGGACGAGGCGCAGCAGGGCCTGGCAGAGCAAGCCGGAGTGCAGCTGGCCTTCGGTCCGGCTTTCCACGAGGTATTGGATTCCGGCGAAGCCGAATGCGGTGAGTTTTTCGTTTTGCAGCCTGAATGTCTTATGTTCGTCCGTGATCTTCTTCAGGCTCCGGTTCATCCGGTCGATCGCGGAACGGAGGCCGTTGGTGTCGGTGAGGTTGCCGGCGGAGGCGAGTAATTCATATGAGCCCAGTCGTTCGAAGCCGATCTCGGAGTCGCGAAAGGTCCTGCGGATTTTCCGAAGCCCCTTATAGCGCAGTGAAACGAGTTCGAGTGTCTTTTCTTCGCCCATATGTCCGATGTCAGCGAGTAATTCGGTAAGGCTTCCGAAGCAGGCGAAACCGGCATTGCGGGTGCTGGCGCCGGTGGGGATGATGCCGCGTTCGACGATGGTGACGTGAAGGGAGGGGTGTTTTTTCTTCAGATAGTATGCGCTCCACAATCCCACGAGGCCGCTGCCGGCGATGATGATATCGGCCGGTGCGAAGAAGCTTTCCTTTTCCCAGATGGAGAGCGACTGACTCATGGCCTCAAATTAAGGATTTTTGGCGGATGGGTTTCCCGGGCTGATGGTAATCGTCATTGTCCGGCCGGCGAAGAGGTCGGCGGGTTCTCCGTGTGCCGTGATCTTGCCGTTCTCCAGGAGGATAGCTTCGTCGGCGAGGCGAATGACTTCGGGCAGGTGATGGGTAACGAGGAGGGTGGTCAGGTGGTAGTGGTGATGGGCCATCAGGATATAGTCCTGTAATTTATTGCGCATGTCGTCGTCGAGTGCGGACAGGGGTTCGTCGAGGAGGAGGAGGCGCGGGCCGCGCGCGATAGCGCGCGCCAACGCAACGCGTTGCTGCTGTCCACCGGACAGCAGGCCCGGCCGGAGGTGTTGGAGTTCGTTCAGCTCCATGAGGGACAGCAGTTCGGCGACGATGGCTTTTTCTTTTGGGTTGGGCAGTGCGAATTCCAGTTGTTGGCGGACGGTGAGGTTCGGGAACAGGGCAAAGTCCTGGAATACGAAACCGATGGAACGGTGGCGCGTGGGCAGGTGGATGCGGCGGACGGTGTCGAGCCAGGTTTCGCCCTCCACTTCGATAAGGCCGGTGTCGGCGGGGGTCAGGCCGGCGAGGATGCGCAGGAGGGTGGTTTTGCCGGCCCCGGAGGGGCCGTAGATGGCCAGCAGGCGTCCCTGCTGCCATTGAAAGTCGATGTCCAGCCGTTGGGGGCCCCGGGCTGTATGGAGCATTTTGGTGGCCCTGAAGGCGGAGGTGGGCGGATGGGGCACGGTTAGGGCAATGTTTTGGGATTAGTGAAATGATGATTGACGAAATAGACCAGCAGCAGGATAAAGAAGGAGAGGCCGAGCAGGATGATGGCATACCGGTTGGCCAGCGAATAGTTGATCGATTGCACCTCGTCGTAGATGGCGATGGAAGCCACGCGGGTCTGGCCCGGGATACCGCCGCCGATCATCACGACCATGCCGAATTCCCCGAGGGTATGAGCGAAGGCAAGCACTGCGCCGGTGATGAGGGAGGACCGGATATTGGGCAGGAGGATGTGGATCAGGGTAGTTCTATCGGATTTGCCAAGTGTGCGGGAGGCTTCGCGCAGATGCAGTGAGAGGCCTCTGAAGCCCGAAACGATCGGGTTGACCATAAAGGGCAGCGAGTAGATAAGCGATCCGACCACCAGACCGGGAAAGGTGAAGACCAGCCGGATATCCAGGTAGTGATCGAGGAAGCGGCCGAACGCATTGGAAGGACTAAATGCCAGGAGCAGGTAGAAACCCAGGACAGTGGGAGGCAGGACCATCGGAAGGCTGACGATGGCTTCAACGGCAATCATCCAACGGCCCCGGCCATACGCCAGCCAGTAGGCGAGAGGGACGGCGATAACCAACAGGAGCAGCGCGGTAGTCCCCGCGAGACGGAGGCTGAGCCATAGGGGCTGCCAATCGATCATGGCCGGCTGAAGCCGAAGGATTTTAGGATCGCCCTGGCTTCCGAAGTGGTAATGTAATTCATGAACTTGACGGCGCCTTTATTGTCTTTGGCATGGGGCAGCAGTACGAACCCCTGTTCAAGCGGCCGGTGGGCGGCGGCGGGAATGAGCCAATATTTGCCGCCTGTCTGCTGCATGGCAGGTGAAAGCGCAAGGGACAGGGCAATGATCCCGATATCGGCGGCTCCGCTCTGGGCGTATTGGGCCGTTTGGGCAATATTCTCGCCCATGACGAGCTTATCTTTTACTTTATCGTAAAGTTGATAGTGGCGGAGCGTCTCTTCCGCGCGCTGGCCATAAGGGGCATGGGCCGGGTTGGCGATTGCGATCTTTTTGACGGCCGGGTTTAGCAATGTATTCATTTTGTCAATGGCGGGGTCGATGGACCTGCTCCACAGGACGAGCTGGCCGGTGCCATAGATGTGGATATCCGAGCGGGTGAGATTTTTTGCCTTCAGCCGTTCGGGGTAGTCAATATCGGCGGAAAAGAACAGGTCAAAGGGGGCGCCGTTGCTGATCTGCTGGAAGAAGTTGCCGGATGAGCCGGATACGACCTTGATGGTGATATCGGGGTTTTCCTTCGAGAAAACGGCAACGAGGGAGTCCATAGCAAATTTGAGGTCCGCTGCAGCTGCGACGACAACTTCCGTCGTCTGGGCGTGTGAGGTGAAAGGAACCGTCATACAGATCAAACAAAGTTGGATGAACGCTAATCTCATGGGCGTTAGAAAATATAGGTAAATTTAGGGCCTTAATATCATTTTATTATGAGTCAATTGTTCACCCCGCTTTGGATACGGGATATCCCGCTCAGCAACCGGATCGTGGTTTCGCCTATGTGTCAATACAGTTCGCAAGATGGGATGGCGGATGACTGGCATCTGGTGCATTTGGGCAGCCGGGCGGTAGGCGGGGCGGGGTTGATCTTTACGGAAGCGACGGCGGTTTCGCCGGAAGGGCGGATAAGTCCGGCTGATCTGGGGATCTGGAAGGATGAGCATATTGACGGGTTGAAGCGAATTGTCAAGTTTGTCCGGTCGCAGGGGAGTGAGATCGGTATCCAGTTGGCGCATGCGGGGCGCAAGGCAAGTGTGGCGGAGCCCTGGAATGGCGGCAAGCTGGTGAAGCAGGGGGGGTGGAAGCCGGTGGCGCCAAGCGCCATCGCATTTGGCGAGGGGTATGCAGAGCCGGCGGAGCTGACGGCGGAGGGGATCGCGCAGGTGATCGAAGAATTCAGAGCTGCCGCACGGCGGGCGATGAAGGCCGGGTTCAAGGTGGTGGAGATCCATGCCGCTCACGGCTACCTGCTGCATGAATTCCTTTCACCGCTTGCCAACCGGCGTAGTGATGGCTATGGGGGATCGTGGGAGAATCGGGTGCGGCTGTTGACGGAGGTTGTGTCGGCGGTGCGGGCGGCGTGGCCGGCGGGCTATCCGTTGTTTGTCCGCATCTCGGCCTCGGATTGGGTGGAGGGTGGCTGGACGATCGGGGATTCTGTCCGGTTGGCGGGTTTACTCAAGGGGCTGGGAGTTGACGTAGTGGATTGTTCGTCGGGCGGGGTGGTGCCGGAGGTGAAAATCCCGGTGGGACCGGGGTACCAGGTCGAGTTTGCGGCGCGGGTTCGTTCGGCGGGAGTTATGACTGCGGCGGTAGGGATGATCACGGAGGCGGCACAGGCGGAAGGTATATTGGCAGCGGGTCAGGCCGATCTGATCGTTATGGCCCGGCAGTTCCTGCGCGATCCATATTTCCCCTTACATGCGGCGGATGAATTGGGATTTTCTGACATGTATTGGCCATTGCAGTATCAGCGGGCGAGGAGGGTCAAATGACCGGAGGTTGAAAGGGCCGGATGCTGAAGGAACGCGAACCTTTTTGTGGAATGATTGTTAATCAAACCATTTCAAAACGATACAAATGAAGCTAACTTTCTACGGCCATGCGACTTTTTCGGTAGACGTCAATGGGAAAACGCTGTTATTCGATCCTTTTTTCAACGGCAATCCCGCGGTTAAGAATGCCGATCCGGATAAGATAAAGGCCGATTATATTTTCATCACTCATGGCCATGGGGATCATACGGGTGATGTGGCGGCGATCGCGAAAAAGACGGGGGCGGCATGTGTGGCGGCTGCGGAAATTGCGGGATGGTTGGGAAAGAATGGGATAGAGAAGGTACATCCGATCAATCACGGGGGCCCGGTCACGCTGGACTTCGGAAAGGTCCGGGCGGTGAATGCTATCCATTCATCTTCGTTTAACGACGGCAGCTATGCGGGAAACCCGCTGGGGTTTGTATTCACGACCAGCTCGGGGAATTTCTATGTGGCAGGCGATACGGCATTGACGATGGATATGCAGCTGATCCCGCTGTGGGCCAGGCTTGATTTTTCGGTCATGCCGATCGGCGGGAACTTTACGATGGATGTAGCTGATGCGATCCATGCCGCTGATTTTGTGAAATGTGATACGGTTGTGGGGATCCACTACAATACCTGGCCTATTATCTCGATAGATACGGAGAAAGCCAAGGCAGATTTCAAGGCGGCGGGGAAGAGATTGCTGCTCCCGGAACCTGGTGAAACCATCGAAGTATAGATAAAAGTTGCAGCGCAAATCGATTTACTGTTGTCATAAATAGGCTATTGCTGGCAAAGGAATTGATGCTATTGTTTTGGCTGACCCCTAACTGACTGGATTTGATTAAATATTAGCGTATGGACATTAACGGCTATTTGAGAAGAATTAGCAGCACCGGCATTTTGCAAAGTGATCTGGACACTTTAAGGGAATTGCAGTACAGACATGTTCTGGCTATTCCATTCGAGACGCTCGACATCCAGAATCAGATTCCTATAATTCTGCAAGTCAATTTATTGTATCAAAAAGTCATTCGGGATCACCGGGGTGGCTATTGTTATGAGCTGAATGTACTTTTCCATCATCTCCTCAATTTGTGCGGCTTCGACGTCAACCTGGTTGCCGGGCGATTACATCATGGCAGTAACCGGTATGGCCGGGAGTTCGAACATTTGGCGCTGGTCGTGAACCTGAATGGACGGAACTGGCTGGTGGATGTCGGCTATGGTGATTTCTCGCTGGTGCCCCTGGCCATAGCTCCGGGGGAGATCCAGAGTGACGGGCGGAATTGGTACCAGATCATCGATCCCGTCGTGGTGGATGGCGAGCCGTATCTCGGGGTGGCTAAGTGGAACGCATCCAAGCAGGATTTCAAAATCGACTATATTTTTACACTTACGCCGAGAGTTTTGTCGGACTTCCATGAGATGAACGAATTCCATCAGACTTCCCCGGAATCCCATTTTGCCCGGACGCTGATCTGTACAATGCCCACACCGGAAGGGCGGATCACGTTGATCAACAACAAACTGATCCGCAAAGAAAACGGCAAGCGGCAGGTCAGGATCATTCAGAGTGAAGATCAGCGGGACGAGGTGTTGAAGAAATATTTCCACATGGATCTGGTTTATCTTCCCTGAGGATTTCCTGCGGGGGGCGGGGGGTAGCGCGGTGTTCCCGACGAGGTAGCGGGGCAGTGTTCGCGACGGGGTAGCGCGGTGTGCGCGACTAGGTAGCGGGGCGGTGTGCGCGACGGGGTAGCGGGGTGTTCGGGACGGGTAGCGGGGTGTTCGCGACTAGGTAGCGGGGCGGTGTTCGCGACGGGGTTTTGGTCAGAGGGGACATGGGGCGGTGTTCGCGGTGGCTGGGTTTATTTGATCTTCAGGGCGATCGTTGGGTAGGCCTGGAAGATATTGGCAGTAGTATTTATATGATAATACAGGTTGACCTTCGATCCTATGGCAAGGGTTTTGGTCAGGTTGATCCAGACCTGCGGTTCGCCAAAAAAGAAAAATCTTTTCCCGCTTTGACCGGCAGTAGCGGCATCGCCATGATTGCGGTTCTCGGTCCAAAAATTGATATCTCCAGCCACCTCCAGTTTGTAGTGCAGTAGTCCTTTCCACCAGTACAGGGTATAGATCGGGTCATTTGTAGGGCGGTTGTAAGCTACGTATTTGTAATCCAGGACGCTGGTAAAGAAGGCCCCTTTCCAGCGGAAGGGGATCTCAGCGCCGGTCTGGAAGGTGTTTGTGATATAATAGCTGTATTGTTTGGGGTTGGTGATACCGGCGCCGCCGCTATAGCCGAACTGCCAAAAGATCTTTGGTTGCCAGGCCCGGAAGGATTGGGTGACCTGGCAAAAAAATTTCCCGATATTGTCACCGGTGCCGAGGAGGTCGGCTTCGGTTTTAAGCAGGAAACCGCCGGGTTTGATAAAGGCATGCCCGGAGTCGCGGGTCTTGAAATATTCAAAATAAAGGGTTGGGAAGTCGGACGGATTTTCGGCTGGGGACACCGTATGGCGGAGGTCATAGTGGATCTGGAGGTCCTGGGCGTTTGTTGCCGGTGGAAGCAGGAGAAAGAGGAAGGGCAGGAGATGGCGCATGAATGGATTTGTTTAGGGGCAAGGTCAGGAAGGGATAAGCGGAAGCGCGGAACCCGCGCGGAATTGTGGCGGAATTCTCGATATTTGGGGCCCATGATGATGAAGGAGGTAGACTTTAATGTCTTTGATACGCTGTTCAGGGAAGCCTGTCTGAAATGTTACGGGCATCCGCCGGCCCAGCCATTGACCGAGACGGAGAGCAAGTTGATGTATACGCGGATCTTCGATGCCACGGGGCTGGTGATCGGCTGGAAAAGTATCAAGAACTATTCATTGTTCGTGCTGTCGCCCGGCGCGGCAAAGCCGGAGAACCCGTCGGTTGCGACGCTGGATACGTTGTCGCGGTATGTCATGGGTGCGCCTTATACGACGGAGCCGGAACGAAAGAAGGAGGCGGGGCATTATCCGTATTGGTATGAGTACAAGGCAAGATGGGTTGAGCGGGGGGCAAAGACTGCTGAGGGTGCAAAGACGGTTCGGGAGGCAAAGCGTGCGCGGGAGGCAAAGACAGTTCGGGAGGCAAAGCGTGCGCGGGGGGCAAAGACTGTTGCGGTTGACCGGAAGCGGGGGAGGCTGTTGATTTGGAGGGTGGCTGCGGGGGTTGTCGTGGCAGCGTTTTTGGTTGCCGGAATGATGTTATTGCGCCGGGCGCCCGGGGTGGGATTTGCGAACAATTTCCGGGAGGTATCGATGGATTCGTTACATAGCCGGGGGTGGTGGGTGGAGGCGCCGGATACGTCCTATTGGAAAAAGCGGGGTTTGGAGGCGGGTTGTCTGACCTTGTATACGATGCGGGGAGATAATTGGCCTGATCCGGTGAACCGGCCGGCGATCAGGAACCTTCTCATGCACCGGATCGATTGCGACTGCTGGACGGTCGAGGTGCATTTGAAAGATTTCATTCCGGCACAAGACTGGCAGCAAGCGGGTATTCTGCTGATGGAGGACAGCAGTTTTAACGCCAAAAGCATGCGGGTTTCGATATCTTTTAATGATTATAACGGTATCTATCCGCGTTCGGGAACGGTCCTGGTGCAGGGTATTGCGTCCCGGGGTAAGCAGGGTGACAAGCCCGAAGAATTTGTCCACTTCGTGATATTGCAAACGGATAGCGTCAGGAACCATCCTGACTTATACCAAGTACTGGTCCATTCTGCTTTGCGGATCGAGAAGCGGGGTGATTTATTCAGGATCCTGTATGCCGACGGGATCTCTGCAAACACTTCTTTTAAGGAGATCTCCAGTTATGAGTTCAGGTTTCGGCCCCGCTATGTCGGGTTGTTTGCGTTACGAGGCTATGTCGACACTTCGGCGGCGGTACCCGCCCGATTTACTTATTTCAGCCTGGATTGCTGTACGCCTTAGAACAATCTTTCAGCCGGCGGACGGATCCCTACGAGGCGGATGTAAATCGTTGTTTGTCCGAGCGTGTGGGTTTGGTGTTCAAACGCCTTTTCGAAGAGCGCGAAACGGGTAACTTTGTCACCGCGCAAGTCGACCTCCTCGCCGAATTTGGCCGGATCGAAATCTTTGAGGCCCCGGATAGCGATGTCAAAGCTTTTGGTGACGCGACAGAAACAACGCAGCAGTAAAAATGGTAATGGATTTGGGGATTAGGCAGCGCATAAACGATGGTGTTTAGTTGGACCGCTAAAGTAGGGAGATTTATTTAAAATAGCCTTCCGGAATGGTCCTCCAGAGGTCATGGGAAAGGTGGCCGATCAGCAATTCATAGACCAGGTATATGGGCCAGAAGATATAGTGGATGAGCAACAAAATCCAGTTGTGGTTGTAGTGCCAGCTGATCATCAGCGTATAGATTCCAAGGAGGAAATAAACGATGCCGGAGGTTCTGCTGTCCATGATCGGTAGGTTGTTGTGTGAAATATATTATTTTTACGAAATGAACGCTTTTTATCGGCTGCTGCTTCCTTTTTGCGCTTTTTGTGCGATATCCGGCTGCGATTCGCCGGACAGAAGAACCTCTCATCATCATGGCAAGCCGGACAGCGCGGCTATCGAAAATACTGAATTTTTGCGGCCGGAGATCTTTTCTTCTTCTCCCGAAAGGGTGGAAGGCTGTGTTGGGCTGTTTACCTATGATTCGTTAAATATTCCCTTTGACAGCCTCGATGTAGATCAAGGAAAAAAGATCCTGGCTACCAAGACGACCGATTTCGCCTTTCTCCGGCTTCATCGGAAGGATATTTATCTCCCTTACGATCGTGCAAAGAGCGGGCCGATCGATAAAACGACCTTCAAAGAGGTATACCGGGGAAATGATTACACGGTGGTATTGATCACGCACACGGTAAGGGAGGAAGGCGAGTCGGTATGGTCGGCGGGGACGCTGGAGATCATTTTCAAGGACAAGCACTTTTCGATCAAAGTCAAGGGGTTATCGGGGTGTTAGGAAGGGTTGTCGGGGTGCCGGGCAGGGGTTATCGGGGTATTGGGAAGGTTGTCGGGGTCCCGGGAAAGGATTATCGGGGTGCCGGGAAAGAAAAAGCCGGCTTTTTGGGCCGGCTTCCTATCGAGGGGAGGTTAATCTTTGTTGGTAATCTTTATAATGGGGGTTCATCTTTATAAATGGATGGCTTCGCCGTAGGCGGCTTCGATGGCATCCTTGACGGATTCGCTGATCGTCGGGTGGGGGTGGATGCTGTCGAGCACTTCGTGGTAGGTGGTCTCGAGCTTGCGGCCGACGACGGTCTCCACGATGATTTCCGTTACGTTGTAACCGATCATGTGGGTGCCGAGCCATTCCCCGTATTTGGCGTCGAAGACCACTTTGCAGAAACCTTCCGTATGGCCGACGCCGGTGGCCTTACCGGACGCGGTAAGCGGGAATTTCCCTACTTTGATCTCGTAGCCTGCGTCGCGGGCCTGTTTCTCCGTCATGCCGACGGACGCGATCTCCGGGGTGCAGTAGGTACAACCGGGGACGTTGCCATAGTCGAGCGCTGCGGGCTGATGCGCATATTTCTTTTCTCCGTACGCAATATTTTCCACGCAGATGATACCTTCCTTCGTGGATACGTGGGCGAGGGCCTGCCCGGGGACGCAGTCGCCGACCGCATAGATACCGGGGACATTGGTCCGGTAGTATTTGTCGACAACGATCTTGCCTTTATCCGTCTTGACGCCTAGGGTTTCCAGGCCGATGTTTTCGATATTGGCGCTGATCCCGATGGCACTCAGCAGGATATCTGCTTCGAGGGTGACTTCGCCGGCGGCTGTTTTCACTTTTGCTTTTACCCCGTTGCCGCTTGTGTCGACGCTGGTCACTTCGCTGCCGGTCAGTATGTCGATGCCGTATTTCCTGTAGATCTTTTCCAGTTCTTTCGATACTTCTTCATCTTCGAGGGGGACGATGCGGGGCAGGAATTCGACGATCGTGACTTTAGCGCCCATGCTATAGTAGAAGTAGGCGAACTCGACGCCGATGGCGCCGCTGCCGACGATGATAATGCTATTGGGCTTCTCCGGCAGGGTCATGGCTTCCCGGTAACCGATCACCTTTTTCCCGTCCTGTTTGAGGTTGGGGAGCTCGCGGCTGCGGGCGCCGGTGGCGACGATGATATGTTTGCCTTCCACCAGCTGTGTTTTGCCGTCGGTTCCGGTCACTTCGATCTGCCCTTTAGCTTTAAGTTTACCGGTACCCATGATGACGTCAATCTTGTTCTTCCGCATCAGGAACTGGACGCCTTTGCTCATTTTGTCGGCTACGCCGCGGGAGCGTTTGATCACTGCCGGGAAGTCGGCGGTGCCGCTGGCATCGATACCATATTCTTTCGAGTGGAGAATGTCCTGGAATACCTGAGCGCTTTTCAGCAGGGCTTTGGTGGGGATACAACCCCAGTTGAGACAGACGCCGCCCAGATTTTCCTTTTCGATGATTGCAACTTTAAAGCCTAACTGTGAGGCACGGATGGCGGAGGGATAGCCTCCGGTACCACTCCCGAGAACGACTACATCGTATGCCATTTTTTATTCGGTTTTGAGCCGCGAAGCTACGTTAAAATGAGTAGATTTGCGGCGAAAATTAGCAGCCAATGAAATTGGATATATTAGCCGTTGCCGTACATCCGGATGATGTCGAACTGGGTTGTTCGGGGACTTTGCTGATGGAAAAAGCGAATGGAAAGCGAACGGGCGTAGTCGATCTCACGCGGGGAGAGTTGGGTACCCGGGGGACGCCGGAATTGAGGGCGGAGGAGGCGGCAAGGGCAGCGCAGATCCTGCAGCTGGATGTGCGGGAGAACCTTGGAATGGCGGATGGCTTTTTCAGGAACGATGAGGCGCATCAGCGGCTGCTGATCAGGGCCATCCGGAAGTACCGGCCGGAGGTCGTGCTGAGCAATGCGTTGGAGGACCGGCATCCGGACCATGGAAGGGCGGGTCACCTGATCAGGGATGCTTGTTTTCTGAGCGGGCTACGCAAGGTGGAGACGGTGGATGGATCGGGGAGGCCGCAGGAGCATTGGCGGCCCAAGTATATTTTTCATTACATCCAGGACCGGTATATCGAGCCTGGTTTCGTATATGATATTTCGCCGGTTTTTGAGGTTAAACTGGAATCGATCCGGGCGTATTCTTCGCAATTCTTTTCGAGCGGGTATACGGCGGATGAGCCACAGACCTATATTTCAAGTCCGGAGTTCCTGCAGGCGATCATCGGGAGGCACCAGATGTTCGGCAAGATGATCGGGGTTCCGTATGCGGAGGGTTTTGTGACGGAAAAGATGATCGGAATCAGGAGTTTTGACGCATTTATTCAAATGGATACCTGAGGGGGCAATTTTAACACTCCGAAACCCGTTTAAAGCAGTAACTTTGCGTCATTCAATCATTTCTCAATAGCTTATCATGTCATTGCCCAAGTTTTCGTCCGGCCCTCAGTCTTTCCATACTGAATTGAAAAAAAGGATCAGTAATTATTTCGAGGAAGTGGGAAAGGCGAAAACAGGCGACTATAGTCTTTTTCTGAAGGCGGTAATCCTGATGGTAAGTTTTGTCTTCATCTATATCCATTTGGTCTTTTTCACTCCGAATGTCTTCTGGTGCATTGTGGAAAGCATATTGCTTGGCGGGCTGGTGGCGGCCATCGGGTTCAACGTGATGCATGACGGGGCGCATGGGAGCTTTTCCAAATACAGATGGGTCAACAGCCTCGCGGCATTTTCCCTGAATATCCTGGGCGGCAACAGCTTTATGTGGAATATGAAGCACAACGTCGTTCATCATTCATACACCAATGTCGAAGGGGTGGATGACGATATCGATATCCAGCCGTGGATGCGGATGACCGAGGCGCAGAAGCGGTACCGGATGCACCGCTATCAGCACTTGTATTTCTGGTTCTTTTATTGCATTCTGTATCTCTTCTGGATCTTTGTCCTCGATTATACGAAATATTTCAAGCATAAGATCGGGACGGTGCCGTTGAAGAAGATGAGTTTGTCCGATCATTTCGTGTTCTGGAGTTTCAAGTTGTTCCATGCTTTCCTGTTCGTCTTCCTGCCGATCTACCGGCTGGGCTGGTTTGACTGGATGGTCAGCTTTACTATTTTTACCATGGTGGCGGGGTTCGTGCTTAGCATGGTTTTCCAGCTGGCGCATACGGTCGAGCTTACAGCCTTCCCGACGGCGGATGCGGATACCGGCAAAATGGAGGATGAGTGGGCTATCCACCAGATCCGGACCACGGCCAATTTTGCTACACGGAACCCGGTTGTCAGCTGGCTGGTAGGCGGGTTGAACTTCCAGATCGAGCATCATCTATTCCCAAAGATCTCTCACATTCACTATCCGGCGATCAGCAAGATCATCCGGCAGGCCTGTCAGGAGTATGGGCTGGTGTACCTTGAATATCCGCGGGTGCATCTTGCGGTGGCATCGCATGTGGCCTTCCTGCGGCACATGGGGCGGAAGAAGTAACATTCCATTTAAGACGGATTTTGTAGTTTTGCGCCCGGCCGGAGAAATCTCCGGTCTTGAGAAAACATGAGCAAGGTCAAGGTTGGTCTCGTGCAGATGAGCTGTTCGGCTGACAAAGCCGCCAATCTGCGAAAAGCGATGGATAAGGTCCGCGAAGCGGCTGCCGGCGGAGCGCAGATCGTTTGTTTGCAGGAGCTGTTCACGTCCCGCTATTTCTGCGATGTCGAGGATTATGAAAATTTCAAGCTGGCGGAGGCCATCCCCGGACCGTCCACGGAGGCATTGGGCAAACTGGCGGCAGAGTTGAAGGTCGTTATTGTTGCCAGTCTCTTCGAAAAGCGGGCGCAGGGGATCTATCACAATACGACCGCGGTGCTGGATGCCGATGGGGCCTATCTGGGCAAGTACCGCAAGATGCATATCCCGGATGATCCGGCTTATTACGAGAAATTCTATTTTACCCCGGGGGATCTGGGGTATAAGGTTTTCAAGACCTGCTATGCCAAGATCGGCGTGCTGATCTGTTGGGACCAGTGGTACCCGGAAGCGGCACGGATCACGGCGCTCATGGGGGCAGACGTACTGTTTTATCCTACAGCGATCGGCTGGGCTGCGAGCCAGGATGCTGCCACCAATACGGAGCAATACAATGCGTGGCAGACGATCCAGCGGAGTCATGCGGTGGCGAACGGTGTGCATGTTGTGAGTGTCAACCGGGTGGGATTCGAGCAGGATGGATCGATGAAGTTCTGGGGCGGATCTTTCGTCGCGGGTCCCTTCGGATCGGTGCTATATCAGGCGTCGCATGACCGGGAGGAGGTCATTGTGGTGGAGATCGACATGGCGGCAACGGACCGGTACCGGACGCACTGGCCATTTATGCGGGACCGGCGGATCGACTCGTATCAGCCGATCACCAAGCGATTTATTGACGAAGCCTAATTATCGGACATGACCGCACCTGTCTTCCTTACACCCCGTGAGCAAGGTTATTTTTTTCCCGCCGAATTTGCCCGTCACCGGGCTACATGGCTGAGTTGGCCGCATAAGGAAGCGTCATGGCCGGGGAAGATCCATACGATCTATCCCAACTATAGTCGTTTCGTACGGGAGTTGACGTCCGGCGAGGAAGTTTGCATCAATGTCAAGGATGCGGCTATGGAGGCATCGGCGGTCGGGCATCTGGAGGTGGCGGGGGTGGAGATGAGCCGGGTGCGTTTTTTTCATTTTCCCACGAACGATGCGTGGTGCCGGGACCATGGTCCGGCTTTTCTGATCAACCCGGCTGCGGCTGCGGGGTCCAGGAAGGTAATTGTAGACTGGAATTACAATGCCTGGGGCAATAAATATCCGCCGTTTGACCTGGACGATGATATTCCCACGCATATCGGCAAGGCGTTGGGGTTGCCGGTTTATTATCCTGGGATCATCATGGAGGGTGGGTCGGTGGAGTTCAATGGTGCGGGCACGCTGATCACGTCGACCTGCTGTTTGCTGAATCCCAACCGCAATCCTACGTTAGACCGGGAAAGGATCGAAGACTTTCTGGGCGAGTATTATGGGGTCGGCCAGATCTTATGGGTTTCGGCGGGGATTGTCGGTGACGATACAGATGGGCATATTGACGATACGGTCCGGTTTGTGAATGAGGATACGGTGGTGACGGTGATCGAGGAAGATTCGAGGGACGAGAATTATCAATTATTACAGGATAATCTGGCTGAGTTGTCGCGGATGCGGCTGGTGAATGGGAAGCAGCTGAATATTGTCGAGCTGCCGATGCCTTCGGCGGTGGTTTATGAAGATCAGCGGCTGCCGGCCAGCTACGCGAATTTCTATATTGCGAACGGGTCGGTGATCGTACCGACTTACCGGTGTGACAATGACGAGCGGGCGTTGAGTATACTGCAAGGGTGTTTCCCCGGGCGGCGCGTGGTCGGGATAGATTCGACGGATATTATTTGGGGTCTGGGGAGCTTTCATTGTTTGAGCCAGCAGGAGCCGGAGGTATGAAAGAAGAAGGGAGGGTCCGGCGACAGATATCTATGGATGAAATCTATCGAAACGTTCAATTCAAGCCGGCCGCTGTGGTATGACTACCCGATCAATTCTTACCCGGTGATCGCCACCAGCGGGACGTGGCTATGATAAGCCAGCTTCACGGTACTGGTGGTCTTAAAAACATTGGAGAGGAAGGAATGCCGCCGCGGGAAGGTGAGGATCAGATCGATCTGGTTGTCCGCTACGAATTGATTGATCGCGTCGAGGAAGTCGAACAGCCGGATGAAATAGAATTCGGGTTTATAGGCCATCAGACTTGCTTCCAGTTTGAGTTTTTCCTGGTTATATTCGTCTGTCACCTGAACATAATGCTCGTGATCCACATTGACAATGTGTAACCGCGGTTTGAACAGGTCCAGTACGGATTTCACGGTATGGATGGGGATGGTAAAGTCAGTTTCTTTAAAATCGGTCAGCAGCATTACATTTTTAGCCGACGTCGAGTGGGCATTTGGCGGAACGATGATCACCGGGACGATGCGTCTTTTCACTATGCTCAGTGTATTGCCGCCCATGAGCATTTCTCCGAGGCGGGTGGACCCGGTGGTTCCCATTACGATAAACTGAATATCATTGTTCAAAACATACTCTTCCAGTGAGTCCAGGAAATGGTTGCTTTCTTCTGCAACGATGGAGATCTGTGCGTTCGTCATCGGTGAGATATCTGTTCGAACACTTTCCAGCGCCACTTCAACGATCGACTTCCGGGCTTCCTCTTCTCCTCCTTCCGTGCTCAGCGGGCTGCTGTCCGAACCATATTCCAGGGTTTCGAACACATTGTACAGGATAAGCCGGGCGTCCGGCAGGTCGTTTGAAATATGGGCGGCATAGCGGGCTGCGTTCTTGGATGCGTCGGAAAAGTCGATAGGAACAATAAAATTATTCATATATGATGTTTTGGTCTGCTTACGGCCTGAACAGGGTGGTAAATATATAAAATAGTCGGGAAATTTGGTTTGTCACATTTTTTCAACAGGTGGATTTCCGGGGGAATCATTAATCGGCAAGATTAGCTATTTTACTGTAGGTTTGAGGTTTTAAACGTTTGCACTGTGCGATTAAAGAGTTTGGAAATAAAGGGGTTTAAGAGTTTTGCCGATAAGACCCATATCAGCTTTGACGAGGGCATCACGGGGATCATCGGCCCGAATGGGTGCGGAAAGAGCAATATTATCGACAGCATCCGGTGGGTGATCGGGGAGCAGAAGATCAGTCATTTGCGGTCGGAGAACCTGGAGAGCCTAGTATTCAACGGAAGCAGGACGCGTTCTGCCTCCGGGCTGGCGGAAGTGTCTCTGACCTTCGAAAATACCAAGAATCTGTTGCCGACGGAATTCAGCACGGTCACCATCACGCGTAAATTCTACAAAAGCGGGGAAAGCGAGTACCGGCTGAATGATGTCACCTGCCGGTTGAAGGATATTCAGAACCTGTTCATGGATACGGGGGTAAGCACCGATAGCTATGCCATTATCGAGCTGGGAATGGTGGATGACATCATCAAGGATAAGGACAACAGCCGGCGGCGGATGCTGGAGCAGGCTGCGGGGGTGACGATCTATAAAACGAGGAAAAAGGAGGCGCGGCAGAAGTTGGATGCTACCGAGCAGGACCTGGCGCGGATCGAAGATCTGTTGTTCGAGATCAATAACCAGTTGAAAAGCCTGGAGAACCAGGCCAGGAAGGCCGAGAAATATTATGAGATCAAGAAGGAATACCGCGAGCTGAGTGTCGAGCTGGCCAAGGCGTCGCTGGAAGGGTTCAACCTGACGTACCGGGAGCTCAACGAGCAATCCGGGATGGAGACAGACCGGAAATTGGGATTGGAGGCCGTGATCGCGACGGAAGAGGCGGGGCTGGAGGAGGAAAAGCTGGGGTTTATCGAGAAAGAGCGGGCGCTCCAATCCATGCAGCATGAATTCAACGACCTGTTGCAGGGCTTGCGTAGCAAGGAGAATGAGAAAAACCTGGCTTCCCAGCGGTTGAATTTCCTGCGGGAAAAGGAGGAGAGCCTGGAGGAATTTTTGGGCAAAAGTGAGGGGCAATTGGGTGGCCTGGAGGAAAGTATTGTCTTTTCCCGGCAACAGGTGGGGGAAGAGGAGAATAAGCTGGCCGGCTTGCAGGAGCAGCTGGAGTCGCTGAAGGACATGGTAGATGAGACGCGGCGCATCCTGGATGAAAAGCGGGTGACGGTCGATGGCTTGCGGCGGGAGAATGCGCAGATCCAGCGGGATCAGTTCGAGGCGGAAAAGAAGGTGGCGGTAGCCGATACATCGATCCAGAACCTGCAAAGGGGCATCCGGCAACTGGAGGAGGAGCGGATGGTCCGGGAAAGCCAGCTCAGGCAATTGGAGGAGGAGCACGGGTTGAAGGCGCAGGAACTGGAATCCAGGCAGGCGGCTCTTCGCCGGTTGCAGGAGCATCAGGAGCGGATGAAGCGCAATATCCTGCAGGCACAGGAACAGCTGGAAGGACTACGGCAGCAACTGGCGGATGAGAGCCGGAAGCTGGATGCGAAGAACAATGAGCATGAC
This sequence comes from Puia sp., assembly GCA_035508835.1. Taxonomy (GTDB): domain Bacteria; phylum Bacteroidota; class Bacteroidia; order Chitinophagales; family Chitinophagaceae; genus Puia. The sequence continues at coordinate 14,911 of DATJMG010000201.1, read as the reverse complement.
CTGCTGAAGAGCCTGATCGATAGTATGGAAGGCTATCCGGAAAGCATCAAGTTCCTGCATAAGAACCCGGCATGGAATCAACATGCACCGATCCTTTCGGACATCATTTACGTGAAGGAGGAGTTCAGGGCGGCGGTAGAAAATGTACTGGAGCCGTATTTGAACTATTATGTGGTGAGCGATTTGGCGGAAGGGATGAAGGCGGTGCATTTGCTCGATGCGAACAAAAAGGGAAAGGCGAATTTCTTTTTGCTGGATAAGATCGAGGATCAGGCGGGGTCCGGCGGGCATTTATATGAAGGTTTGATCCCGGCAATGCAGGTGATCGAGGTGGACGATTCGTATCGCCGGCTGGCCGAGCATCTGTTGGGCAATGTGTATATCGCGGAGAATGAGCAGGCGCTGGAAAACAGCAATGGTGCTGTCGTACTGGAAAAGAGCGGCAAATTCGTAAAGGGGAAATATTCGCTGACGGGGGGTAGTGTCGGATTGTTCGAAGGCAAGAAGATCGGCCGGGCTAAAAACATGGAGAAATTGCGGGAGGAGATCAGGCGGCAGCAGGTAGTGGTCAGCGGGTTGAAGTCTGCCATCCAGGAGAAGCATGAGGAAGTGGTCGGGTACAATGAACAATTGAAGGAGCAGGCGATCCGGCAGACGCAGGATGATTTTAACCGACTGACGAATTTTGTCTTTTCGCTGCAAAACAAGATCGAGAACCTGCATGCCCTGCAACATTCATCGCAGGGAAAGCTCGAGGAACTGCAACTCAATCTCGAGGAGACGATCGCGGGTATCGAGGATACCCGTCAGGCCTGGTCGGAGTTGGTCCGGGTGGTGGGAGAATTGAAAGAGAAAATGCAGGCGGCGGAAATTGATTATCGGAGTGCAGAGGGCGCCTATAATGGGGCTTCAGCCGGCTACAACGAATTCAATTTGCAGCTAACCCGGCAGCATAGCCGGATCAACGGGCTCAGGCAGGAGCTGGAATTCAAGAGCAGGCAGCTGAATGACCTGCGCAACCAGATCGAGGTGAATGCTTCACAACTGAAACAGACGCAAGAGAGCATTGCGGAGAGCTCGGAGGCGCTGGCGGGTGCGGAGGCGGTCCTTGTCGGGTTGCTGCGGAAAAAAGAGGAAGAAGAGCGCCGGTTGAATGAGGCGGATGCCGCCTATTATAACCTGCGAAATGTGTTGGGGGAAAAGGAAAGCGAGCTGCGGCATAAAGTGAAAGAGAAGGAGCAGATCGAGCAGCTGCTTGGCGGGATCAAGGACCGGCTGAATGAGCTGAAGCTACAGCTGGCGGGGATGAAAGAACGGCTGAACGTAGAATTCCGGATCAACCTGGATGATATCATCGATCAGCCGCGGACGGGGGACGCCCCGGTGGAAGAATTGCAGGAGAAGTCGGACCGGATGAAGAAGCGGCTGGAGAATCTTGGCGAGGTGAACCCAACAGCGATCGAGGCTTTTCAGGAGATGAAGAAGCGGTATGAGTTCATCCTGGAGCAAAAAAACGACCTGGTGAGCGCCAAGGATAGTCTTTTGCAGACGATACAGGAAGTGGAAGCGACGGCCAATCAGCAGTTCCTGGATACGTTCAATCGCGTCCGGGAAAATTTTCGGCGGGTCTTCAAGGCCTTGTTTACCGAGGAAGATACGGCTGATCTCATCCTGGAGAATCCGGAGAATCTGGCGGAGACGGGGATCGATATCGTGGCCAAGCCCAAAGGCAAGCGGCCGTCATCGATCAGTCAGCTAAGCGGCGGGGAGAAGACCCTGACGGCAACGGCTTTGTTATTCTCTATATACCTGATCAAGCCGGCCCCGTTCTGTATCCTGGACGAGGTGGATGCGCCGCTGGATGACGCCAACGTCGGGAAGTTCACGAATATGATCCGGCAATTCAGCGAGAATTCACAGTTTATTATTGTGACGCATAATAAGATGACGATGAGTACCGTGGATGTGATCTATGGGGTAACGATGCAGGAGCCGGGGGTGAGCAAGCTGGTGCCGGTGGATTTCAGGGGGTTGAATTAGGGAGGCGGTTACGCGACTACCAGCTTTTTTCTGGGCAATTTGACCATGAAGTTGACTTTGGCGTTGAGCGCATCAAATACCTTTATGACCGTGTCGAACCGGGCGTTTGTAAAATTATTCTCTAGTTTGGAAATCTGGGCTTTCTGGACCCCTATCAGCTTGCCTAGCTGTTCCTGGGTGAGATTGTGGTAGAGTCTTGCTTCCTTGATGGCATATCCCAGAAGGTCGAGTTTTAGTTGATGTTCGAAGGTTTCTCTTTTGACTGTGCCTGATTTCCCGAGATGTTTGTCCATCATTGCTTCGAGTGGGACAGTCTTAAATTTTTTGGTCGGCATATATGTTATTTTTGCTCAAAGTATTGCTGCCGAATATGCTCCGCTTTTTCCAGATCAAGTTTGGGGGTTTTCCCGGTTTTTTTGATCAGGCCATGGGTTGCTATTACCAAGGTTCTTATTTTTTCGGTTTTGTCCCAAAATGCGAATAGTCGGTAGCAGGTTTGATTATAAAGTGTTCTGAACTCCCATATTGTCGCTGTCAATTTCTTGAAGAGTACCGGATCGTTTGTGATTTGTACCTTGCGGATATTATAATAAATTTTCTCTTGCGATTTTTTGTCCAGCCTATTCATGAATTTCACAGCATCCGGAAGAAATTCGACGTCAAATTTCTTTTCCATAAGACAGGTTTATACAAAGATAAAAGTTTCCTTTTAAAGAAACAATTAGAATTCGGGCCTCTGATATTGAATATTTTTCGTATAGTTAGGGCGTCAATATAGCGACGCGGCCGCCGGAGCCGGCGAGGAAGACAGAATGGCCTTTTTTGGCGAGGCGGCAGACGTGGAAGCCGGTGCGGGTGATCAGCTGCCAGTTCATGCCGTTATCATAGGAGATGTCTACACCGGAAGTCCCGCAGCAAAGGACCTTGTTCCCGCCGATATATTCTACACAGCTTCGATAGCCATGGGGAGGGGTTGCCGGGGCGATCCAGGTTTTACCGCCGTCATTGGTGAGAAAGCAATTCTTTTCGCTTAACGTATCCCGGGTGAAGTCGCCGCCGACTACAATGAGGTGTTGGCCGCCGTGGAGGGTATTGTGGTCTTTAACTGCGACGGAGTTGGCGCCGGTGGTCGCTTTGCCCTGGAGGATCGGCAGGTCGATCGCTTTATCGCGGATGAAGAGGCGGGAGTTGGGGCCACCGCTGACAAAGCAGGCTTCCTCGCGGTCGAGGTTACGGACGTTGGTTCCACTGGAGGCGAAGCAGCCTTCGCCGGAGTCGGCTAGGGGGAGCTCGCGAGTGGGGATATCGTGCCAGGTGTCGCCCCCATCAAAGCTCCGGGTGACGAAAAATCGGCCGTTGACAGGGTCCCCGACGACGATACCGCTGTTGATATTCCAGAATTCCATGGCGTCGAGGAACATGCCGGGGGTCGTGTTCTCGTAGACCAGTTTCCATGTTTTTCCGCCGTCGGTCGTCTTCAGGATGTCGGCAGGTTCGGCGATCGCTATGATAATGGCAGTTTTGGCGTCGAAGGCTTCGATGTCCCGAAAGTCCCTTTTCTCGTATCCAGGCACGGTGATCCAGGTCCAGGTGGTCCCGCCATCGAGCGATTTGCCGACGGTTCCTGCACTTCCGCTGACCCAGATGATCTTGTCGCTTGCGGCGCTGAGGCCGCGGAGGGAGGTATGGGGGCCGGTAGTGAGGAGAGTGATGTGAGGCTGTGAGGGTGTTGGTGAGGCGGCGTTCCGCTGCCGGGCGCGGGCTTGCAGCAAAAGTGTGGCAAAAATGCAACATATCGGCAAGGCACGATAGCCGCGGAGGTTCAGACTGTTCATTGCGGCAAAATAGCACAATTGTTGGTATCCTTGCATATATGCCCAAAGTTTTAGCCGCCTTATTTTGCTGGATGTGGTCGGTGTGTGTGATGGCTCAAAACCCTACCGGAACGCTGGTGCCACCCAGCAGGCTGGTAAAAGATACATCGGGGCAGCGTGACCTGATCGGCGTTTTTTTGCAGGTCACCAAAATCCATCTAAAGAAGCCGCCGCGGGTACAAGGGAGAAGGGTTTATTACGCGCTGGTGCCGCTGAGTACTGCGGTGCCCGGCGGCGGTAATGCGCTGATCACGTCGACAACGGCGGGATTTTACCTGGGCGACCGGAGGACTACCTATCTGTCCAACGTCACTTTCTCGCCGAGTACCAATTTCAAAGGGGAATACAATCTGCCGATCCGGTCGAATATCTGGGAAGCGAATAATACCTGGAATTACGGGGGTGATTATCGGCTGACGTTCTACCCGCAGTATACCTGGGGGCTGGGCGGGAATACAGCGCCGAGTCATAAGATCCTGATGCGGTATACGTATGTACGGCTTTACCAGAACAGGCTCAAACGGATCAAGCCTTGCTTGTATGCCGGGGTAGGCTACGATATGGACTGGCATATCAATATTCGTCCGGATAACGATACCGTGAGCCTCACGAAATTCACGGGGTATTCGAATGGGACCGCCAACCGTTCCAATTCTTTTTCTTCGGGCCTCACTTTAAACCTCCTGTACGATACGCGGAACAACTCGCTGAATCCATTGCCGGGCTGGTTCTACGACATTATTCTGCGGATCAATCCTCAGATCCTGGGGAGTCAGAACAATTGGTCATCCCTCTATGTGGATGTTCGGAAGTATATCAGCTTTAATGAAGATCATCAGAATACACTGGCGTTCTGGTCTTATTTCTGGACGACTTTGGGGACGAATCCGCCCTATCTGGACCTACCTGCTATCGGCTGGGACTCGTATCAGCGATCGGGGAGAGGATTTTATCCGAGTCGATATACGGGCCGGTCTCTTTTTGACCTGGAGGCGGAATACCGGCGGTCGATCACCGCGGATGAGCTCCTCGGGTTTGTCTTGTTCGCCAATATGAATGCGGTGCCGGAGGCGGGGACGGAAGATTTCGATCATGTACATGCGGCGGCGGGGGCGGGGTTGCGGGTGAAGTTCAACAAGCATTCGGGGACGAATGTGTGTGTGGATGTTGCCGCGAGCAAGGGGTACTGGGCGGTTTATCTCAATTTGGGGGAGGCGTTTTAGGCGATCGTGATGTCCTTGTCCAGGTAAACGTCCTGAATGGTCTTGATCATCTCGACGCCTTCGCTGAAGGGGCGCTGGAAGGCTTTACGGCCGAGGATGAGGCCCATGCCGCCGGCGCGTTTGTTGACGACGGCGGTGAAGACAGCGTCAGCGAGGTCGGAGGCGCCTTTGCTTTCTCCGCCGCTATTGATCAGGCCTACGCGGCCGTTGTAGCAGTTGATCAGTTGGTAGCGGGTAAGGTCGATCGGGTGGTTATCGGGATGGGTCAGCTTGGAATAGACGAGGGGCGAGGTCTTGCCATGTTTGGTCGCGAGATAGCCACCGTTGTTGGTGGGCAATTTTTGCTTGATGATATCGGCCCGCAGGGTGACGCCGAGGTGGTTGGCCTGGCCGGTGAGGTCGGCGGAAGTATGATAGTCTACGCCATCGACTTTGAAGCCGGCGTTACGGGTATAACACCAGAGGATGGTCGCCATGCCCAGCTCATGGGCTACTTCGAAGGCTTCGGCGACTTCCTTGAGCTGGCGGTCGCTTTCTGCGCTGCCCCAGTAGACTGTTGCACCTACAGCTACGGCGCCCATGTTCCATGCGGTCTTGACAGTGCCGAACATGGTTTGGTCGTAGCGATTGGGCAGGCTAAGGAATTCGTTGTGGTTGATCTTGACGACAAAGGGAATGCGATGGGCATATTTGCGGCTCATTATATCCAGGACGCCAAAGGTGGAGGCTACGGCGTTGCAGCCGGCTTCGACGGCGAGCTTTATGATATTTTCCGGGTCGAAATACATGGGGTTGGGGGCGAAGGAGGCCCCGCCGCTATGTTCGATCCCCTGGTCGACGGGGAAGATGGACAGATAGCCGGTGTCGGCCAGCCTTCCGTGGCTGATCAGGATCTGGAGGCTTCTCAATACCTGGTTGTTCCGGCCAGAGTTCACCCAGATCTCTTCTACGTGATTCGGGGAGGGGAAGGCGCTGATGGTCGATTTATCGATGACCGGTTTGTGGTCGAGCAATGAGGAGGCCTTGTCACCGAGGAGATCGAGGATTTTCTTGGAAGGCATGGTACTGAGTTTTTAGGACTGCAATTTAGGCATTTCGGTTGACGCAGTTGAGATCTTCGAAGGCGATCTCCAGGCGTTTGCAGAAGTTCTCTTCTGCTTTCCGCAACCAGACACGGGGGTCGTAATACTTTTTATTGGGTTTGGCCGGGCCTTCAGGGTTACCGAGCTGGCCCTGGAGATAGCCTTCATTCTTTTGATAATAATCCCGGATGCCTTCCCAGAAGGCCCATTGGAGGTCGGTGTCGATATTCATCTTGATCGCGCCATAGCCGATAGCCTCCCTGATCTGGTGCCGGGGGCTGCCGCTGCCGCCATGGAATACGAAATAGACGGGCTTGGGGCTGGTTTTGAATTTGGTTGCGATATGATCCTGGCTATTTTTCAGGATGACGGGCCGGAGCTCCACGTTGCCCGGGCTGTATACGCCATGGACGTTCCCGAAGGCTGCGGCGATGCTGAACAGGCGGCCGACCTTACTGAGCCCGGTGTAGGCATATGCGACGTCTTCCGGCTGCGTATACAGCTTATGGTTTTCTACGCCGCTGTTGTCAACGCCATCTTCCTCACCGCCGGTCACACCCAGTTCGATCTCGATGGCCATGCCGAGAGGTTTCATGCGTTTAAAGAATTCGACGGAGGTATGGATATTTTCGCCGATAGGTTCTTCGCTCAGGTCCAGCATGTGAGAGCTAAACAGAGGCTGCTTTTTTTCCTTAAAGAATTGTTCACCCGCGTCGATCAGTCCGCTGATCCAGGGGAGCCATTTCTTTGCGGCGTGGTCTGTATGGAGGACGACGGGGACGCCATAGTATTTGGCGACGTTATGGATATGCAAGGCGCCGGAGACGCCACCGGAGATATTGCCCTGGAGTTTGTCGTTGGGCATACCCTTTCCGGCAATAAATTGGGCGCCGCCGTTGGAGAACTGGATGATGACGGGGGAATTGACTTTGGCGGCAGTTTCCAGTACGGCGTTGATGGTGTTGGTGCCGATCACGTTAACGGCGGGGAGTGCGAATTCGTTGGTTTTAGCATCTTCGTAGAGTGCTTCCAGCTCTTCGCCGAACAGCACTCCGGCTTTGTATTTACTCATGGCGCCGCGAAGATAAGGCAAGCGCCGTTAATCTTCGAATTTGCTAAGGTTTTTTTGCAGGAGGGCGAGGTTCTTTTGCAGGGTCTGTTTCAGCTGGCGTTTGACGACCTGGCCCATTGACCTGCATTTCAGGAAGGCCGGATTCCCGAAAGTTTCGGCGAGCCCGGTCTTTAGCTCGAGCAACTTTTGGGGCGTGGACAGACCCTGATTGCGGGACATGATATTGAGCAGTTCCATGAGGCGGAAACGGGAGGAGGCCACCCGGAAGGCCATCATCGTGCGTTCTTCGGTCTGGTATTGCTCAATGGAGTCCTTGTTGAGATGTGTCAGGCAAAGTTCGACAAAAGGCCGGTTCTCCTTGAAGAATTGCGGGATGTAGAGGTTTTTCCGGCCTTCATACGACTGTTGGTCGAAATCAATCGCCCGGATCCGGTATTGGTAGTCTTCGATATCGGGCGTTATGTCAACGACAAAATTATAGGAGCGCATGTCTCCGAGGAGGCGGACAAAACATCGTTCGTTGAATTTGACGAATTCCTTGGACAGGCGGATCTTATTGGTTTGGGGGTCGTTTGCAAAGTTTTTGATAAAGAGGTCACCCGGGATGCCGGGAATATGTTCTTCGACAAGCGTATTCAGGTAGGTGAAAAAGGTGATACGGTTTGGAGACAGCAGGTGTTCCAGTTCCAGTCCATAAATCCTGGAAGCATCGGCCTGTTTGATATAATAATGATCATAGTTGTCGTTGAACTTATTGACGATCCGGATGCGGAAGGGATTGGAGTTGGCGAATCTGCAGTAGTCGATCCGGGCTACATCCAGGTGTTTGGTGTAGCTGAGGTCGCCTTCGGTTTTCAGGATCGCGTACATCTGCACCAGCCCTTCCCGGATAAAATCCCAATGACGCATGTCATAAAGGGCGGTTTCCCACAAAGTATCCTGCTGGTGCTTATCTTTCAGTGGCACCGAATAGGTGATATGTTGCTGGAGATCCTGGTAGGAGACGGGAAGTTTTACTTCGCGCCCATGTTGTTTGAGGTAATTGCGCAAAGGGTCGGTGACGGGAAAGATGGGTTTTTTCCGGGACGGTTTGTTGTCGTCGGGCGATGGGCCAGGTGAAAAGGAAAAATGCATTCTCCAAAGGTAATTCAATTAGCCGGGTTGGCGCCAGGTCATGGAGTAGTTCGGTGGATGAGAGCCTCCTGCTAAACTTATGACTTGTGCCTTGTCTATCTAGCAGGAGGGTTGCCTTGTTATGGATTAGGGCTCCACAGGTTATTGGAATGTGCCGGTTATTGGATGCGCCGGATTTTTTACAAAGGTAGAAGTTGACTGATATTGGATTCGGAATTTCTTTGGATATCGAATACGGTCTTGCTACGGATAGTTGGATGAGGATCAGGTTTCGGTTCTTTCGGATATTGGTGATTGATGCTACCAATCAACTTCTGAATCAAAAATAAATTGTTAAAACTTGTAAATCAATAGCGGTTTTGCCCGATTTATCCGGTTCATTTTTTACGTGCGGGTATGGGAAAATTACGATCGGCCGATCGAAGATTACGCGCCAAGGGCCTGGATAACGTCATATTTGGTGACAATATGATAGTTGCCGCTATCGTCCTTACCCAGGACGGCCCCGTTTTCGCGATTGATCAGGCTGCTCAGCCTCTCCAGCGGGGTATCGAAGCCGACGACCGGGTAGGGTTTTTCGAGTACTTCGGCGATCTTTTTGCCTTTCAGGTCGGGGGTACCTGTCATCATCCGGGAAAAGAGGCCGCTTTCGCTGATCGCGCCGATCACTTCCCCTTCACGGGTGACCGGAAGGTTTTCGATATGGTATTTTTGCATGAGCTCGAAGGCTTCAGTGACGGTTTGGTCGGCAGCGGCGGTTATGAGCCTTTTTGTTCCCCGGCTGGCGATTATGTCCTTGAACGTTTTGACGTCCATAAATCCTCTTTCCATCATCCATTGGTCGTTGTAGATCTTACCGACGTACCGGCTGCCGTGATCGTGCAGGATGACCACCACCAGGTCGTCTTTTTTGAGAAGATCCCTGAGCTGCATCAGCCCCTGCAGGGCGGTGCCGGCGCTATAGCCGCAGAATAGCCCTTCTTCCCTGGCAAGCCGGCGGGTCATCAGCGCGGCGTTTTTGTCGGTGACCTGTTCGAAGACGTCGATGAGGCTCATGTCATAGTTGAGGGGCACAAAATCCTCCCCGATCCCTTCGGTGAAATAGGGATGAACTTCGTTCATATCGAGTTCGCCGGTACGGAAGTATTTGGTAAGCAGCGAGCCGAAGGGGTCCATGGCCCACACCTGGACTTTTTGGTTCTTTTCCTTCAAGTACATGGCCGTACCGGTAACGGTGCCGCCGGTGCCGGTGGCGACGACAAGGTGGGTAATCTTTCCGTCTGTTTGCCGCCAGATCTCGGGGCCAGTGGTCTCGTAATGTGCGTCGCGGTTGGCCAGGTTGTCGTATTGATTGGCATGGAATGAATTAGGGATCTCTTTTGCCAGGCGGCGCGCAATGGAGTAATAGGACCGGGGGTCTTCGGGCCCGACATTGGTCGGGCAAACGATGACTTCGGCGCCCAGGGCCTTGAGGATATCGATCTTTTCCTTGGATTGTTTGTCCGTGGTCGTGAAAATGCACTTATAGCCTTTGACCACCCCGGCGAGGGCCAGACCCATGCCCGTGTTACCGGATGTACATTCGATGATGGTGCCGCCGGGTTTCAGTTTCCCTTCTTTTTCGGCAACCTCCACCATTTTGATGGCCATGCGGTCTTTGGCGGAATTTCCAGGGTTGAAATATTCCACTTTGGCGAGTACGGGACATGGCAGGTCTTTGGTCAGGTGGTTGAGCCGGATGAGGGGGGTATTACCGATCGTCTCAAGAATATTATTTCGAATGTCCATATAGAAGGATGCTGTTAATAAATCAAAATTAATTCTTCCCCGCGAAATTTTACATTTGCTCCCCGACCCCGAAGGAGGGGTAATCATCCCGAAGGAGGAGTAATCATCCCGAAGGAGGGCTAATCATCCGGAAGCAGGTGTGTCATTATGGAACCGATTTATATCAGAAAGATCGCTGAAAAATTAAACTTTAGCCTCAAACAGATCAACAATATTTATGATTTGCAGGCGGAGGGGGCTACGATCCCCTTTATGGCCCGATATCGCAAGGAGGCGACCGGGAATATGGACGAGGTACAGATCAATGACGTGGTAGAACAGATCAAGTATTTTTCGGAGTTGGACAAGCGCAAGGAGACGGTGCTCAAAACGATAGATGGATTGGGCAAACTTACTCCTGAGCTGAAAGAGCGGATCGGTCATTGTTATGATGCGACGGAGCTCGAAGATATTTATCTGCCATATAAGCCCAAGCGAAAGACCCGGGCTACGACTGCGATGGAGAAGGGGTTGGAGCCGTTGGCGAAGTTCTTGTTCGAGCAAGGAACCGGCCATCCGGATGAAGAGGCGGCAAAATTTGTCAATGAGCAGGTCAAGGATATCAAGGATGCTTTGCAGGGAGCGCGGGATATCCTTGCTGAATGGGTGGCGGAAAACGAACAGGCGCGGAATAAAGTGCGGCAGTTGTTTACGGCTTCGGCTGTGCTGAGCTCCAAGGTGGTTCCTGCCAGGAAGGAGCAGGAAGAGGCGCAGAAATACCGGGATTATTTCGAATTCAGCGAACCCCTGACCGCCTGCCCGTCGCATCGGATCCTGGCGATCCGGCGTGGGGAGAAGGAAGGTTTTCTCCTCATGGACATCCAAATTGAAAAGCAGCCGGCGGTCGATGACCTGGAACGGATCTTTGTGAAAGGCGGCGGCGGTTGTTCCGTGGAGGTGAAAAAGGCAATCGAGGATTCTTTCGACCGCCTGCTGAAGTCCTCGATCGAAAATGAGTTTCGGCTGATCAGCAAGAATAAGGCAGATGAGGAGGCCATCCGGGTTTTTGCGGAGAACCTGCGGCAGTTGCTGTTGGCTTCACCGTTAGGTTCCAAGCGGGTGCTGGCGCTTGACCCTGGTTTCCGGACGGGTTGCAAGGTTGTCTGTCTCGATGCGCAGGGTAATTTCCTGCATAACAGTACCATCTATCCCCATCCGCCGCAGAATGAGGTACAAGCCAGTATTGAAACGCTTCGCCAACTGGTTGATCGTTATGAGATCGAGGCGGTTGGGGTGGGTAACGGGACGGCGGGCCGGGAGACGGAGCAATTGGTGCGGGGGATCGATTTCGGCAGGAAGCTTGGCATTTTCATGGTTAACGAAAGTGGGGCTTCGATCTATTCGGCATCTGAAGTGGCGCGGGAGGAATTCCCGGACCAGGATGTGACGGTGCGGGGTTCGGTCAGTATCGGCCGGCGGCTGCTCGATCCGTTGAGTGAGCTCGTGAAGATCGATCCCAAGTCGATCGGGGTGGGACAGTATCAGCATGATGTCAATCAGGGTAAATTGAAAGATGAGCTGGATCGGGTCGTGGAAAGTTGTGTAAACCATGTGGGGGTTGATCTGAATACGGCAAGCAAGCATTTGCTGATGTATGTTTCGGGCCTCAGTGCTACGGTGGCGAAGAACATTGTCGAATACCGGTTGAAGAATGGTCCTTTTGCTTCCCGGGACGAGCTCAAGAAGGTCAGCCTGATGGGGCCAAAGACTTTCGAACAGTGTGCGGGTTTTCTGCGGATCCGGGAAGCTGCCAATCCGCTTGACAATAGTGCGGTGCATCCGGAGACCTATCATGTGGTGGAGGAGATGGCGGCAGACCTGCATTGTTCGGTGGCGGATTTGATCACGCGGGCTGATTTGAGGAAAAAGGTGGAGCGGAAGAAATATATTTCGGAATCGGTGGGTGAGTTCACCATTGATGACATCCTGAAAGAGCTCGAGAAGCCGGGGCGTGATCCCCGGCAGGTTATCGAGGAGTTCCGGTTTGAGGAGACGATCAAGACCCTGGAGGATCTGAAGGTAGGGATGACGGTCCCGGGGATCGTCACGAATATTACCAATTTCGGGGTGTTTGTCGATATCGGGGTAAAGCAGGATGGGCTGGTGCATATTTCGCAACTCAGCAATACTTTTGTCTCGGATCCCAATTCGGTGGTCAAGCTCCAGCAGAAGGTGAAGGTGACGGTTCTTGAGGTGGATATTGCGCGAAAGCGGATCTCGCTATCGATGAAGGGTGCGCAGGGTGTGGGGAAGCCGGGTGCGCGGGGCGAGGGACGTGGGGGGCGACGCGACTTTCATGGGGAGCGGGCGGGCGGTGGAGGACGGGGTGAGGGCCAGGGCGGCGAGGGGCGGAGTGAGCGGGGGCATGGGGCGCAGCGGCCGGGTCAGGGCGGAGAGCAGCGGCCGGTTCAGAAGGGGGGTGGAGGAGAGCGCGGAGACGAAGGCCGACAGGGCAAGGGAGCGGAGGAACAAAAGGAGTCGGCGGCGGATTTTCAGGCGAAGTTGATGGCGTTGAAGAAGAAGTTCAAATAGTTTGTTCGTTTTTCCGGCGTTGCAGGTACATGTCGAGCAGCACGAATCCGAGGATGACGGCGACCAGCATAAAGAGGGTGATCGGCAGGCTGCTGAATACCTTTCCATAGTCAACCTTGTCGAGGCCAATATCTACGGAAGGTATTTTCACCGACGAGTTGCCGGCGAGCGACGACAACTTCAACTGGGAGAACACGAAGACCAGCAGGCCGGTGATCAGGCTAAGAAAAAACGCGCCGATCCCGCGGATCACATTCTTATTGATATAGGTCTTTGTTGCGGGAGCGACCTGATGGCGAGCGATCTCCTCCATGACGTTGCGCGTGAAGCGCATGGAAGGCGCATCCAGTTCGGAGCTGGTCATCAGCTGGTGGACGTCCAGCAACTCCTTATATTTCCGCTGCCATTCTGCGTTGGCTGCGATCAGCGCTTCGACGGCGGACTTTTCGGCTGGACTGCTGAGCCCGTCGATATAATCCCAAAGCCGGTCTTCCAGATTCAATTCTGCATTCATGTGATTATCATTAAAGGTACACAATTCCGGTGCGTTGCGCAAACCGGGGGATAGCCCATTAACCTTCATATAGTTCCCGTAAGGCATAACTAAAATGTTTTTCCATTTTCTCTTTCAGGCGATTCCTCGCCCGATGCAACTTCACTTTCACCGTATTGGGTTCCAGGCCCATAACCCGGCCGATCTCTTCCAGTGTCTGTTCGCCCTTATAAAAAAGGGTGAGGAGCTGGGTATCGTCCGGGCTCAGCATGCGGATGGCGGCATTGACCATGGCGTGCTTCGATTTTTGTTCGATGGCATTGGCGGTGAATCCCGACTCCCGGTTTTCCAGCTGCAGAGTAGTCCGCTCATTGTCGAGGGAAGTCGTATTCAGGCGTTTCTTCCTCAGGAAAGTGATGCAGCTGGTTCGGACGATGGTGTAGAGCCAGGTGCTGAATTTGGCTTCCCCGCGGAAATCTGCCAACGAACGATAGGCCTTTACAAATACGTCCTGGCTGATCTCCTCCGCATCTTCCCGGTTGTCGGTGAAGCGGAGCACCAGGGTGAACACATAGGACTGATATCGTTGGACCAATTGGGCAAACAGCGCCTGTTCGCCTGCCAGGACTTTTTTAATGATCTCTGTATCAGTGAGTTCCATATGTATCACCCCTATAAGACTTGAATCGGCATGGAGAGGTTACATAGAAAAGATACAAAATAAATTTGCGCTGAATCCCGGCGGGACTGTAACCTTGCGGGGAAAGGCGGGGTCATAGGGGGCAGAAAAGGGCCGGAAGGCCTAAAATCCTAAACAATAAAAAATAACAATAGTATGGGACCAGAAGTATTAGTATTCGTTTGGATGATCATCCTGAGCGTGTCGATTTGCGCCACGATATTCGGGATTCGCTATATGCGCAGCCGTGAACTCCTGGCGATGGTCGAAAAAGGTTTAGATCCGCATTTCAAGCCTGAAAAGCCCAGGCCGGCGCCGTTCCGCAGCCTGAAATGGGGGCTTTTGCTGGTAGGAGCGGGGCTGGGGTTGTTCATTGCCTACCTGTTGGATAACACGGTACTTTATAATGTTGGTCATTATATCAGCAAATATGGCGACGGGAGCCCTGACGTGAATGGTGCGAATGTGAGTGTCTATTTTGCCCTCATCGCGATTGGCGGCGGGCTTGGGCTGATCACTTCTTACCGGATCGAGAAGAAGGAATTGCTCGATAAGGAAGATAAACAATAAACGGCGGCCGGTTGGTCAATGGCGGCCGGTTGGTCAATACCGGAGGTTGGTCAATGGCGGAGGTTGGTAAACAGCGGCCGGGTGGTGGTCCTTTATCGAGGCGGCCGGGTTACTGCGAATGCGGTGGCCCGGTTTTTATTTGTCCACCACTTCGAGCGCTTTGGCAAAAGTGGGATCATAGTTGTTGGTGACCTCATAATATCCTTCCGTGCGCCAGATCAGCCGGGCCAGCATTCCTTTGAGCCGGTGTTCCATGGTGGTCTTGTCTTTTGCGGAGACCGAGCTCAGATCGACAGAATCCCGCTTTGCGTAACGGGTCAGCGCATCCCAGACCTTTTCCTCATCGTGAAATCTTGTGTTGAAATCGGCCGGGCCGGTAAAGGCT